>JANNNU010000056.1:0-16968 GCA_031398695.1 Paracoccaceae bacterium
GTGATCGAAGAGCCGCAAAAGCCCCGCCTCTCGGGTGCGAAGCCGCCGCTGCTGACGGCCGAATAGGCCACCTGCGCGCCGAAAATGCAAAGGCCCCCGCTCAACCGGGGGCCTTTCTCATGATAGCAAACCGCCAGCAACACGGTCGCACACGGCGCCCCTGAAAAACGCCACTGCAGTCTACTCTGCACATAAATCCCGGTGGGCTTCAGGGCTGCCCTATCGTTCGGTCAGCTTCAGCTCGATCCGCCGGTTCGCGGCCAGCGCCGCGGGGCTGGTGCCCTGGGCCACCGGTCGATACTCGCCGAACCCTGTCGCCGCCATCCGGTCCGGCGGAAAGCTCAGCTCGTCCTGCATGTACCGCACAACAGCCAGCGCGCGAGCTTGCGACAGTTCCCAATTGTCGGCAAACGCCCCCAGCCCCGACAGCGGAATGGCGTCCGTGTGCCCGTCGACCCGGATGATCCAATCGATGCCCGGCGGGATTTGATCGGCGACCTCGGTCAAGGTTGCCGTCACCCCGGCGATCTGCGCGCGCCCCTCGGGCGCGAGATCGGCCGAACCGGCCTGAAACAGCACCTCGGACGAAAACACAAACCGGTCGCCCACGACCCGAACGCCATCGCGCCCCACCAGCACCTGCGACAACTGGGCAAAGAAATCGGACCGGAATTTCGCGAGGTCCAGATTTTCCGCCTCCAGCCGCTTGCGCTCGGCCTCTTCCAGTTCCGCGCGCCGCTTTTCCTCGGCGGCGACCCGCGCAAGTGCCGCGTTCAACTGGCTGCCCAGGGCATCGATCTGCACATCGGCCTCGGCATCCTTGGCGGCCGACGCATCCAGCGCCTCCTGCAACGATCCCAACTGGCCGCGCAACGCCGCGATCTGCTGGTTGAGCGCCGCCATGCGCTGGCCGGCTTCGACCAGTTCGCGGTCCTTTTCCGTCAGCACCCGCCGCGCCGTTTCAAGAAGGCCGGCCTGATCGACCGCCGCCTGCCGCGAGGCATCGGCCGCCGCGAGCAGCGTCAGCGTCTCTTCCGCCCGCTTGCGCTGTTCTTCAAGCGCCAGCGTCATCGCGATCATCTCGTCGTCGGCCTCGGCCAGCCGCGCCCGCAGCGCCTCTGCGGCGGCCAGATCCGCCAGCCGGTTGCGTTCAGCCTCGGTCAGTTGCGCAGCCTGCGTCTGGGTGGTCTGCAAGGCGTTGGCCAGTTCGCCCTCGCGGACGGTCGCCTGCTGGCGCAGGTCGGCGATCAGCGCTTCTAGCGCCTCGCGACGCGCCGCCGCCAGTCGGGCCTGTTCCGCCCCGGCGTCGATCTCGCTGCGCGCCTTGGCAAGCGCCAGATCGAGCGCTTCCTTTTCCGTGATCAGCCGGGCCTGACCGGCCTGCAGGTCGGCCAGCGACGCCGACAGCGCAGACACCTCGCCGCGTGCCGCGTCCCGTTCGGCCAGAAGGCTTGCCACCTGAGCCTCGAAACTGGCGATGCGCCCGGTCGCCGCGTCCAGTTCGGCCACCCGCGCGTTCAGCTGGCCGGTCAACGAGGTGACCAGCGCCGCCTGCCGGTCGCCTTCGGCAAGGGCCGCCGTCAGGTTGGCGGTCAGCGTGCCGATTTCGGCTTGCAGGGTGGCGCTGCGGTCCCGCTCCAGCCCAAGCGCATCGGCCAGGCCTGAAACCTGCGCCGTCAGCGCATCGAGTTCCGACCCCTGGCTCGAAATCGTTTCCCGCAGGACGGACTGCATGACGGTAAAGATCGTCAGCACGAACATCAGCACCATCAACAGCGTGGTGACGGCATCGACGAAGCCCGGCCAGATCATCGAATTGTCGCGGCGCCGAGACAGGCCCATGGTCAACCCCGCCCGGTGTTCGTGCGCGACAACTGCCGGATGGCCTGAGTCAGCGCGCCCAGATCGCCGCGCAGATCGGCGATGCTTTCCTGACGCCCCGCGCTGATCTCTTCCAGAATCCGCAGCAGTTGCACGTCGATCGAGCGCAGACGCATCCGGCTTTCCGCATCGGAATGGGCCCCGCCTTCGGCACCGGTCAACGCCTCGATCAGGCGCTCCTGGCCCAACGCGATGCGGTCCTGCCCTTTGGTCGCGCGCTCTTGCCCCGCGGCGACCCGTTCCAGCGCGGCGATCTGCGCGGCACCTTGGCTGGTCGCGGTGGTGGCCCCGGAGCCGAGCCGATCCGCCAGCGCCTCGATGGCTTCGGTCAGTTCGGTCAGCCGATCCTCGCCCGCCATGCGGTTCGCTTCGGCCTGGGCGTGCAGCGTCTGCAACACCTCGATCTGGGCGGTCATCGCATCCAGCACCTGCAGCGTGGCCCCGGATTCCGCCCCCTCGCCGTCGCCCGACGAATATCCGACGCGGGTGATCGACGACAGCCATTCCTCCAGTTCGCGGTAGAATCGGTTCTGGCCATGGCCCGCAAAGAGCTCGAGCAGGCCGACGACAAGCGACCCCGCAAGCCCCAGAAGCGACGACGAAAACGCCGTCCCCATGCCGCCCAGTTGCGCCTCGAGCCCGTTCATCAGTTTGGCGAACAACTCGACCCCGGATTCGCCGCTTTGCGGGTCCAGCGACCGGATCGTGTCGACGATGGCCGGGACGGCGGTCGCCAGACCATAGAACGTGCCCAGAAGGCCAAGGAAGATCAATAGGTTGGTCAGATAGCGCGTGATGTCGCGCGCCTCGTCGATGCGGGTGGCGACCGAATCCAGGATCGACTGCGACGAGGCGGCAGAAATCTGCATCCGCGCGCCCCGCGACCGCAGCAGCTGCGCCAACGGTGCCAGCAGGCGCGGCGGATTCAGCGCCTCGTAGCCGGGACGGTGGTGCACGAAGTTCTCGATCCAGTTCACCGACTGGAACAGAATCAGAACCTGCCAAAAGCAGGTCAGCACCGCCAACAGGAAAACCGCCGCGATGAACCCGTTCAAAATCGGGTTGGTCGCGATGATCGCGATCACCTCGCCATGGATCAGCCAGGCCCCCGCCCCGACCAGCGCGCTGGCGACAAGCATGGTGACGATCTGCCGGATCGGTTGGCTGAAATAGGTGGTCTGGTCTGGCTTTGGTTTGTCCATCCGGACGGGTCCGCCTATTTGGCTCATGTCGGTCTTTAGCGGCGCAACCATAGCAGGCCTCCTGCGAGTGCCAAGTAAAAGGACATCACGACTGCAACTGCCGCACCCGGTGTGTCAGCCATGTCAGGTCTGCATCGGCAATGCCAAGGTCGGAAAGATGTGCAGCCGTGGCAAAGAGATAGTCGCAGTTGCGCCCGCGCCCGCCCACCGCCCGCGCGATGATCTGCGCCTGATCCTCGAGAGGCAGCCCGCCGCAATACTGGGCATGGTGGCGGTCAATCACATAGGTCAGCGCCGGCAACGTTCGCCCGTCCGTCAGGGTCACCGGCAGGGTGCGTTCCTGGTAGGCCGACGAAACGAGTTCGCGGTCTCGCAGGCCCGCGAGCGTCGCTTCCTCGGCGCAGGGCGATACCCGGAACGCGACCCCATCGCAGACCGCGCCCGCGCTTGCATCCAGCGCCAGGACCAATCCCGGATCGGTGGCCGTGCCGCGATGGTGGATCGAGCGCATGCAAAAGCTGCGGTGCCAACCGCCGGCCCGGGCGATGACGCGCTCTGCGACCGGAAAGCCGGGGTCCCAGATCAACGATCCGTAACCGAACACCCAGAATTCGCCCATTCGCTGGTCCTCTTGCTGCGACGCCTGTAGATATCAAGGGCGCATCAAGGGGAAGACGCCATGCGGGCTTTGCTGTGGGTTGTTCTGGCGGCAGCGGGGCTGTGGGCCGCCTATTGGGTTGTCGGCTCGCGGGCGGTCGAGCGCGAGGCGGTGCAGTGGTTTCAAGACGCTGCCGACCGGGGGATGGACGTCGGCAACGACGCCATCGGGGTCGCCGGGTTTCCCAACCGGTTCGATCTGACAGTGACCGCGCCACGGCTGTTCGACCCGGCATCGGGTCTTGGCTGGCGGGGCGATGATCTGCGGCTTCTCGCCATGACGTGGAAGCCTTGGCATCTGATCGCGCTGGCCCCGGATCAGTCGGTGATCCGCACGCCACTGGGGGATGTCGCGGTGACGGCCTCGGACCTGCGCGGGTCGGTGGTTCTGGTGCCGGGATCCGACCTTGCGTTGCGCAGCACGGTGATCGAGGCCACCGATCTGGCGCTAGCCGGCCCTGAGGGGCGGCTAGCGCTGGCCAAGGGCAGCTTTGCCACCGCCCTTGATACCAGCCGCCGCAACAGCCACCGCGTGGGGGTGCAGATCACCAATCTGTCGCCCGACCCCGCAGTGATGGCAGCGCTGCCCGGTCTGCCGGCCGTGCTGACCCGCCTGCATCTGGACGCCTATGTGCTGCTATCGGCCCCGCTGGACCGCCACGCGGCCAAGGTTCGGCCGGCCGTGACGGGGATCATCCTGGACGAGGCGCGGCTCGACTGGGGCCCGTTGCAGGTCACAGCCACAGGCAGCCTCGCCACGGTGTCGGACGGAACCGCCGAAGGCCAGATCGATCTGCGCATCGAAAACTGGCGGCTGCTGCCCGATGTGCTTGGGCAATCGGGCCTGATCGACCCGGTTCTGGCCCCCACCCTGCTGCGCGCGCTCGAGATCATGGCCGATGGCAGCCCTAGCCTGGAAACCGCGCTGATCTACCGATCGGGCCGCGCCAGCCTCGGGCCGTTGCCCATCGGGCCAGCGCCGCGCCTTGCCGTCCGGCCCTAGGCGCGGTCAGCGGCAATAGGGACCGCTGCGATGGCTGGCGGTGTCGAAGTGCATGTGGTCTTCGTGAAACCCGTCGGACCCGGGGCCCAGCGTGGTACCGAAGATGCCGCAACCGGCCTTGTAGGCGCGGCGCAATTCCTTGCCGAACCCGCCGAGCACCGCCATCGTCTTGCCGTTCTCCAGCGTGACGGCAGCGATGTCGATGGCCTTGCCGCGTCCGTGTTCGCTGATCTTGCCGCCCTTGATGTTGTTGCGCGACCGGCAGATGTAATGTGCGGCGACCTGCAGTTCGACGACCTTGGTGCGGCCGAAGGCCGGTTGCAGGCCGGTTTCGACCCATCGGTTCAAGGCACGGGCGGTGTCGCAATCAAGGGTCGCGGGCTGGCTCAGCCTCACGCCCGACACCGACGTAACGCGGACTGGCTCTGCGATGCCGCAGCCCGACACCTTTGACGAGATGCGCGGGATGTCGTCGCCCTTGATGCTGGCCTCGCCGCAGACCGACCCTTGCCGCGACGTCCTCTTGCGCCGTTCGGCCCGGGTTTCGGGTTTCGGCTTGGGTTCCGGCGCGGCGGCGACCTCGACTTCCGGCGGAACCGGCGCGACCGCCAGACCCGCCGGTCGGGGCGTCGGGCGCACCGACGACAGCCGCCGGATGGACGCATCGGGTTGCGCGGTCGCCGCAGAGGGCGCCGCGCCGGGCACGGCAGCAAGGCTGGCGGGGCGCGGTCTGGGGCGCAGGGTCGTCGGCGGCGGCATCGCGCCGGACTGGCTTGCGGACCGGGGTGCAGACTGGGGCGCAGACTGGGGCGCGGACCGGCTTTCAGCAGACCCGGCCACGGGACCGGCGTCTTCAGGGATTGGCGGGGCTGCCTCGATCTGGGGACGCGGCACGGGGCGCAGGCTCGACAACGGAATGTCCGCCCAAGCCGGAGCCGTCAGCGCCAGCACGGTGGCCGCCCCCCACCGCCACATGCGCGTCACGTCCCTGCGGGCTTAACGACCCGGCCAAAGTCGGGCGCGGCCGTGTCCTGTCCCGCTTCGATGATGCCACGGCGAATGGCACGGGTGCGGGTGAAGTAGTCGTGCAGGGCGTCGCCGTCGCCCATGCGGATCAGCCGCTGCAGCATGAACAGCTCTTCGGTAAAGCGGCCCAGAATATCCAGCGTTGCGTCCTTGTTGGTCAGAAACACATCGCGCCACATCACCGGGTCGCTGGCGGCGATGCGGGTGAAGTCGCGAAAACCGCTGGCGGAATACTTGATGACCTCGCTGTTCGACACCCGGCGCAGATGGTCGGCGACGCCCACCATCGTGTAGGCAATCAGGTGCGGCGTGTGACTGACCACGGCCAGCACAAGGTCATGGTGCGCCGGGTCCATCTCGTCGACGTTCGATCCCATCGCCTCCCACAGACGGCGCAGTTGCGCGACCGCCGCGGGCGTAGATTGTTCGGTCGGCGTCAGCAGGCACCAGCGGTTCTGAAACAGCGTCGCGAACCCCGACCGCGGCCCCGAATGTTCGGTCCCGGCCAACGGATGCCCCGGCACAAAGGCGACGCTCTCCGGCACATGCGGGCCCACGGCGGCGATCACCGCCTGCTTGACCGACCCCACATCCGTCACGCAGGCCCCTGGTGCCAGATGCGGGCCGATCTCGGCGGCGACCGCCTCCATCGCGCCGACGGGAACGCACAGCACTACCAGATCGGCCGCCGCCACCGCCTCGGCCGCTGTCGCGCAGACCCGGTCGCAGATGCCGATTTCCAGCGCCACCGCGCGCGTTTCGGCCGAACGGGCATGTCCGACGATTTCGCCCGCCAACCCGCCCGCCCGCATCGCATGCGCCATCGACGAGGCGATCAGCCCCAGTCCGATCAGCGCGACGCGCCGGTAGATCATCACCGCACCCCTTTGAATTGGGCGATGGCATGCGCCACCCGGCGGCACGAGCTTTCGTCACCGACCGTGATCCGCAGGCAGTGCGGCAGGTTGTAGGACGCCACGCGGCGCACCAGCAGCCCTTGGCCTTGCAAGAAGGCGTCGCAGGCCTCGGCTTCCTCCACGCTGGCGAACCGTGCCAGGATGAAGTTGGCCATCGACACATCCGACGGCACGCCCAATTCGGCCAGCGCCTCGGCCAGCCATTGCCGCATCCGCGCGTTGTCGGCGCGGCACTGGTTGACGTACGCCTGATCGCGCACCGCCGCCTCGGCGGTTTCCAGTTGCGTGTTCGACAGGTTGAACGGCCCCCGGATGCGGTTCAGCACGTCGACGATCTCGCGCGGCCCATAGCCCCAGCCGATCCGCAAACCGCCCAATCCGTAGATCTTCGACAAGGTGCGCGTCATCACCACGTTGCTGCGCGCCTCGACGATGCCAAGGCCGCCGTCGAACCCCTCGATATACTCGGCATAGGCGCCGTCCAGCACCAGAATGGCCTGCGGCGGCAGGCCGTCCGCCAGCCGCGCCACCTCTGCCGCCGAGATCATCGTGCCCGTCGGGTTGTTCGGGTTGGCGATGTAGACCAGTTTCGTGCGCCGGTTGCAGGCCTTGAGGATGGCATCGACGTCCGTGGTCCGCTCGCGTTCGGGCACCTCGACAGGCGTCGCCCCGACGGCCAGCGCGTTGACGCGGTACAACAGAAAGCCGTGTTCGGTAAAAACCACCTCGGTGCCCGGCCCGGCATAGGCCTGCGCCAGCAGGGTCAGGATCTCGTCCGACCCCACGCCGCAGATCACGCGGTCTCGGTCCAGGCCATGCACGTCGGCTATGGCCGCCCGCAGCGCGGCATGGTCGGTCGAGGGGTAGCGGTGCAACTGGTGGACCGAACGCTGGAACGCCTCGCGCGCCTTGTCGGAAGGACCTGCGGGATTTTCGTTCGACGACAGCTTGACCACATTGGCCACACCCGGGATCTGCGCCTGCCCACCGACATACAGCGCAATTTCCATGATCCCCGGTTGCGGACGGATGGCTTCACTCATCGTATGGCTCTCCCTGACGTGTCAGCGGTCTTAGCCGCGCCGTGTTGCCAATGCCAGTGGCATTTGCCCGCAGCCTGCCGCCCGGCCAGCGCTGTGGCTAGTGCTTGGCCGACCGCGCCGACAGCCAATCCATCAGCGCCATCAGCACGCCCGAGAACACGAACGTCAGATGCACGATGACCAGCCAGTACAACTCGCGCTCCGATGCGACCGGATCCACGGCCATGTCTCCGATCGCAAAGAACCGTTTGAGCAGGTCAATGGCCGAAATTGCGACGATCGAGGCGATCAGCTTCATCTTCAGCGCGCTGAAATCGACGGTTCCCATCCAGTCCGGGCGGTCCACCCCTGCGGCGATGTCCAGTTTCGAGACGAAGTTCTCATAGCCCGAGAACAGCACGATCAACAGCAGATTGGCCGCAAGCGTCAGGTCGATCAGGGTCAGCACGACCAGAATGACCTGCTCCGGCTCCATCGTCATCAGTTGGGGCACATAGTAGGCCAATTCGCGCATGAAGATCACTGTCAGCATGCCCAGTGCCACCGACAGACCCAGATACATCGGGGCCATCAGCCAGCGCGACGCGAAAAGTCCCCGCTCAAAGGTTTTTTCAATCGAGTTCTTTTCGTACATCTGCGCCCTGCCGGTGAATCGCCCCTTCGCGTTCATATCAAGGTGGGCGGCCGGCTGCACCGGTCAACATTACCCGGCCGCGACGGGACCGAAATTTGCGGCAGGACCCGATTTGGGGCATGGACGGTCGCGCCTGCACCCGGTTTGCCGTCTCTTGCGGCACGGGAACGTCGGTTTCCGCCGATGGCCCCCGACATGATGAATTGCAAGGCAGCGTGGCGCACGGCATGGTCCGCCGCAAAGCAGTCGAGTTAACCCATGCCCGAATCGGCCATCGCAGGTCTGTTGCTAAATTGTTTTCAGCAGATCGTCGTGATCAATCTGCCCGATCGGGCCGACCGTCGGCGCGGCATGGACGCAGAGTTGCGCAAGGTCGGGCTGTCGCTCGATCATCCCCGCGTCGAGCTGTTTGCCGCCGCGCGCCCGCAGACCAAGGCCGGATTTCCGTCGATCGGTGCGCATGGCGCGTTCCTGAGCCACCTTGGCGTGATGGAACGGGCCCGCGCCCAAGGCTGGTCGCGGGTGCTGGTGCTGGAAGATGACATGGCCTTCGTACCGGGTTACGCGTTGCGCCTGCCAAACTTGTTGCGCACGCTGGCCGCCCGGCCTTGGGCGATGGTCTACGGGCATGCGGGCTACGACGCCTCGGCTCACCCTGCGCCCGATGCGGACGGGCTGGTGGTGCTGCCGCATGTGCTGAACCTGATGCAGTTGCATTTTCTGGCGATCGACCGGACGTCGCTTGCGGTGCTCATCCCGGAACTGCATGCCATGCTGGGTCGCAACCCCGGCAGCCCGCAGGGCGGCCCAATGCACGTGGACGGGGCCCTGAACTGGATCCGCCGCGACCGCCCCGACCTGATCGCCCTTGCCGTCTCGCCAGCGATCGCCAGCCAGCGCGCGTCCCGCAGTGACATCGCCCCCGCCCGCTGGTTCGACCGCATGCCGGTCGTGCGGCAACTGGTGGCCGTGGCACGCCGGATGCGCGGCTAGCGCGTCCAGAGTGCTTTGGCCGCATGTCAGGTCAGCGGCGGCAACCCCTGGCATGCCGCGGCCAAGACCGCCACGTCCCACTGAATTACCGCAAATAGGTGGTCATCGGTCAACCCTCTATCAGGATCAAGCGGTCTGGCGGCGTGGCAACGCCTGCAGCCTGCGGGCCAGCAGCATGCCGCCCCCCATCGAGATCAGGAACAGGGCGGTCGGCCAGGGCGCAAAGCCAAGCGCCGGGATGGCGCCGCCCGGACAGAACCCGGCAATGCCCCAGCCGACGCCGAACAGGGCCGATCCGCCGACCAGCCGCGCATCGATGCCGCGCGCGGTCGGCAGGTGAAAAGTGGCATCGAAGACCGGCCTTTGCCTGCGCCCGAAGATCACGCGATACCCGATGGCCGTCGTGATCAGCGCCCCACCCATCACGAAGGCCAGGCTCGGATCCCAGGTGCCGAAGGGGTCGAAGAAATTCAGCACCTTGACCGGATTGCCCATGCCCGACACCGCGATGCCCAGCCCGAAGACCAGACCGGCCGCGAGTGCCGAAAGGAGGTTACGCAGGGGCGTCATCCGGCGAACCCGTGGCGGATCAGGGTGACGGTGGCCAGTGTGGTCGCCATGAAGGTCACCGTCGCGACCAGCGAACGGGGCGACAGACGGGCCAGCCCGCACACCCCGTGCCCCGACGTGCATCCCGACGCATAGGTCACGCCGATCCCGACCATCACGCCCCCGATCGCCAGCACTGCTCCCTTCGTGGGCGAGGCGAACGCAAAATCCGCCCCCAGCGTGGTGGCGATGAACGGCGCGGCGACGGCACCCGTAAGGAACGCCAGCCGCCACGGGCTTTCGGGGTGTCGCGGGGCCAGCGCGCCGCCCAGCATGGCCGTCATGCCTGCGATGCGCCCGTTGAACGCCATCAGGATGACCGCACCCAGACCGATCAGGATGCCGCCACCTAGCGAGGCAAAAGGGGTAAACTCGGTGATCATGCGCGTGCCCTGCGATCTGGCGCGGCGACGTTGTGCATCTTGGCTTTCCTTCATGACACCCGGTATTGTTTAGTACATAAGAAAGTGCTGAAATGTCGATCATGAAAACCGAAACCACCAGACCGGGCCACCCCCTCGAAGCGCAGGTTGAAGAGGTCGCGGCCACGCTGGCCGCCATGGCCAATCCCAAGCGGCTGTTGGTGCTGTGTACCTTGCTGGCGGGGGAAACATCCGTTGGCGACCTCGCTACGATCGTGGGGCTGTCGCCGGCCGCCCTGTCGCAACATCTGGGCAAGATGCGGGCGTTGCGGTTGGTCAAGACCCGCCGCGACGGGCAATCCATCCACTATAGCCTCGCCAGCGTCGAGGTGCGGGCCGTGCTCGAAACGCTTTACCGGGTGTATTGCCTGCCGGATGGCTGACACCCGAAGGCGAGGCCCCGGCACGTCTTTGTGCCGAAACCGCCGCGCGCATCAGGCGCCGAACGATTTCACCAGGGCGGCCGCCGATGCCCCCTCCAGCGCGAGACCATAGCCGGTTTCGCGCACCAGACGCTCTTTCAGGGGCTGCACGAAATGGATACGCGTGTTACGACGGGTCACATCGGGCTTGGCGAGATACTGATCGGCCAGCGCGCGCGCCCGCGCCACGGCGCTGCCGTCGGGCACGACCTCGGCCACCACTCCCCAGTCCTTAGCCGTCTGCGCCGACACGGGTTCGGGGTTCAGCAAGAACGCCTCCGCCCGGCCCGGCCCCGCGCGATAGGACCAGGTGGTGAAAATCCCGTCACCCGGCACGATGCCGCCCGCAAAATGAGGCAGATCGCCGAAACTCGCACTCTCTCCGGCGATGATCACATTGGCCAGCAAGGCATATTCCGAATGGATATGCGCCCGCCCTTCGATGGCGGCGATCATCGGCACGCGGATGTTGGCGATATTTTCGACGATCTGCACGCCTTCGTCGTGCACCCGGCTCCACACGTCGGGATCGCCGACGTTGCCGAAGGTCGAAAAGTCGATCTGCGCCATGTAGTCGCCCGCTCCTGTCAGGATGACGACCGTGGTGTCGCGGTCCTGCGCGATGCGATAGAACGCCTCGGTAAACTCGGTGTGGTCCTGCGCGGTAAAGGTGATCGGGCCGCCCTGCCCGTCATGGATGGTCACGAGCAGAACGCCTTTGGCGTCGCGTTCCATCTTCAGGCCACGGGCGGCGGTGAAATAGGCGGGCTGCACAGTCTGGGTGGACATGATCGTCATCCTTGCATGATCTGAGGTCAGGGGGTCGATGCACGCAGGATGGACTTTGCCGCCTGTTTCGATAATCCTGCGGCCGTGCATCCAACAGATACGCCCGACGCATGAATTCAGGTTTGCTCGAACACATACGGACCTTCGTCCGCGCGATCGAGACCGGCAGCTTCACCGCAGTCGCGGCCGAGCAGCGGCAAAGCCAGCCCACGGTCAGCCGGCAGATTCTGGCGCTGGAGGATCATCTGGGCGTGCGCCTGATGCAGCGCACGACCCGCGCCCTGACGCTGACGGACGAAGGACGCATCTACTATGCCCACGCTCGCGCCCTGCTGGACGCGGCGGCAGAGGCGCAGGACGCCATCCGTCCCGGCGCGGAGGTGCGCGGGTTGTTGCGGATCGCGGCACCGGTAGCCTTTGCCCGCCTGCATCTGATGCCCCGCATGGCGCGGTTTCTGGCAGCGCACCCCGATCTGAACACCGAATGGCTGCTGGGCGACCGGCCCGTCGATCTGGTCGAGGAAGGGGTGGATCTGGCGATCCGCATCGGCCGGATCGCCGATCAGGGTCTGATCGTGCGGCGCATCGGGCAGATGCGGCGGATCACGGTGGCGCGGCCCGACTATCTGGCGGCCCATGGTCGTCCGATGCACCCCGACGACCTGCGCACGCACGACTGCATCGTCTACACCGGACTGGCCACGGTGGACGATTGGCACTTTGCCGGCCCCGACGGTGCGCCGATCGTAGTCAGGGTGGCCGGCAGGGTGCGCGTCAACGCATCCGAAGGGATGCTGGCGGCGGTGCGCGAAGGGTTGGGCGTGGCCGTCTGCCCAACCTGGCTGTTCGATGGCGAGGTGGAACGCGGTGTGGTCGAGCGTGTGCTGCGCGACTTCGAACCCGAAGCGATGCCGATCCAGGCGGTCTATCCCTCGCGCCGGCTGGTGCCGCCACGGGTGCGGGCGTTCGTCGACTTTCTGCACGCCGAGTTTCGCACGGACCCACGGCTGGGCGACCGGGTCTAAAGCCGGTCCGGCGCCATGCGGGCAAACCGGTCGCGCGCGGCGCGGACAAACGCTTGCACATTGGCCGAGGTGCGGCGGCTGGCAGGATAGACCAGGCTGACCGGAACCGGGGGCGGTTCGGCATCAGGCAGCACGATCCGCAAGTGTCCAAGGCGCAGCTGGTCTGCCACCTGATAGGACAGCACCCGCGTCAACCCGGCCCCGCGCGCCGCCGCGTCGATCGCGGCCTCCGCCAGGTTGACGCGCAGCCGCGGCGTTATCCGGACGGCCAGACCGCGTTCCGGGCCAAAGCGCCAATCGTCCGTCGAACCCACCCCGTCGAACGACACGATGCGATGTCGGCGCAGATCGGCGGGGATGGCGGGCGTACCATGCTGGGCCAGATAGTCCGGGCTCGCCACGACGACATGGCGCACTTCGGTCAGACGAACGCCGACCAGCGCGCTGTCGGCCAGCACGCCGATCCGCACCGCCACGTCGAACCCTTCCTCGACCAGATGTGTCACGCGGTCCAGAAACGTCAAGCGCAGTGCAAAATCCGGATGCTGCGCGGCCAACATCTCGGCCACCGGCAGAATATGCAGCCGCCCGAAGACGACCGGCGCAGTGACCCACAGGCTGCCGCGGGGCGTGGCGTCTTCGCCCCGAACGGCGGCGTGCAGATCGTCGAGGTCGGCCAGCAGGGCCCGGCAGCGGTCGGCATAGACAGCGCCGCGTTCGGTCAGATGCAGCGCGCGGGTGGTGCGGATCAGCAGCGCGGTGCTCAGATCACGCTCCAGCATCGCCACGGCGCGGGTCACGGCTGGGGCCGACAGCCGCAATTCCCGCGCGGCCTCGGCAAAACTGCCCCGGTCCACCACGGCAAGAAAGGTCCGCATCGCATCCAGCTGATCCATTCCGTTATTTCACCACAGACAAGAATGAAGTGTCAAACCGACAGATTATCATCGCCTCAGGTTTGGCGCATCGTCGGCGCATCACCCCGACACACCCTGTCAAACCCGAAAGGACACCATGATGACCCGCCTTGCCCTTCCGTCCGCCGATGCAACCCTGCCCGCCGCGCAACCGCTGTTGGATGCCGTCAAGGAACAGCTCGGTTCCGTGCCCAACCTCTTTCGCCTTGTGGGCAGCAGCCCCGCCGCGCTCGAAGGCTTCCTCGCCCTGTCGGGTGCGTTGGGTCGGACGCTCGACACCAAGACCCGCAACCGGATCGCACTGGCCACGGCGCAGGTGAACGGCTGCGACTATTGCCTGTCCGCCCACAGCTATCTCGGCGCGAACCTCGCCCGACTGGACGCGGCGGAAATGGCGGCCAACCGGCAGGGCCACTCGTCCGATCCGCGCGCCGATGCGGCGCTGGTGTTTGCCCGCAAGGTCGCGCAACTGCGCGGCAAGGTGGCGGACGCCGACATTGCAGCCGTCCGTGCGGCCGGATTCACCGATGCGCAGATCATCGACATCGTGGCCAACGTGGCGCTGAACGTGCTGACGAACCTGATCAACAACGTGGCCGAAACCGACATCGACTTTCCCGTGGTGCGCGCCGCCACCGCCGCCTGATCCGACCTCGGGGCAGGCGCACCCGCCTGCCCCATCTGCGCAAAGGGAGACCCGCATGGGACACCGCTTTCTCGACCTCGTCACTTCGCCCGCCGCACGGGCCGAACAGACCGCGCGCGGCAGCCGCACCACCTATGCCCGAGCCGAACACGGCGCGGATCACAACGACCGGCTGTCCGACGCAGAATCCGCGTTCATCGCGGCACGCGACAGCCTTTATCTGGCCTCCGTGTCGCCGGACGGCTGGCCCTACATCCAGCACCGCGGCGGTCCCGTCGGGTTCGTGACGGTGCTCGACGATCGACAAATCGGCTTTGCCGACTATCGCGGCAACCGGCAGTATCTGACGGTGGGCAACGTCGCGACCGATGACCGGGTCGCGCTGTTCCTGATGGATTACCCGCAGCGCCGCCGGTTAAAGCTGCTGGGCCGGATGTGGGCCGTCGCGCCCGACGACGACCCCGCGCTTGCCGCCCGTCTGACCGATCCCACTCAAACGGCCCGCGTCGAGCGGCTGCTGGTGATCGCGGTCGAGGCGTTCGACTGGAACTGCCCGCAGCATATCACCCCACGCTTCACCGCCACCGACCTCGCACCCGTAGCGTCCCGGATGGCCGCGCTCGAGGATGAAAACGCCGCCCTGCGCGCCCGCATTGCCAAACTCGAAGGAGCCCTCGCATGACCCACCCCCCCATGCCCCCGTTCACCGCCGCAGATGCCGCCGTGAAGGTCCGTATGCTCGCGGCAGAGCGTAAGTTGATCGACAAGATCGCTCGTTTTTAGGACGACGACGTTGTTCTTGCTCCCACGACTCGCCTCAAGGAGATCAAGTCGGAGAAGGTGCTGGTCAAACTAAAGCTACGAAAACTCATGTCTTTTGCGCGGGAAGCCAAAGCGCCGTTCGACCACTCTAAGCCGTTTCTGGCAAACCTTTCAAAAACTTGGGAAAAAGGCGATCTCTTGGTACGACGGAGTTTGCTAAAAGTGTGTTTTCTGGAACCGCTTCAAGATGATCGAAATAGAGGCTTCTGAAAACCGAAACTTTCTTCGGCATTCAAAGCCTTCGGGGATGCGGAGGACGGGGAGGCAGAATCGGCGGAGGAAACGCCACCGAAATCCAACCTTCTTCACCTACTAATACATTGATTTTGTTATACAGAACCTTCGGTCCGAATCCCGTTTGATACAAAGGCGACTGAAATCGAACTAGCAAAAAGCTAGAGTTTCTTGAAGGAGGTCTCCGCTCCAAGAGCTAGATGCGGTTCAGCAGTGCCTGCAAACCACGTATGAGGTTCTTCATGAAGCACTTACCTCAGACCAAGAAACGCTAGAACTGCCCCAACAACCACTACCAAGCCCACAATGTAAATTATGTTGTTCATCAGAAGTTCCCTTCGCGTGCAGGTTCAGATTTGCAAAGGAGAAACATTTTCATGGGTGCTTCGGTTCCCACATAGGTCTCGTGCAGCGCGCAAGATCGGACTGAACCTGTTCCGACAGTACTGCAAAGTCTCGTGGCTGATCTCGATGGCCCACTCGTGCAGAATCCTCGACGTTTCAGAGCGAGCGTGTAAACCGGATGTAGAGCATCACCGCCAGCTGAATGATCTCGGGGCTCGTCTTTAAGTACCGAAAGGGGCTGCGATTGGTTACCTTGGGAAGTTACGCGCTCGCCGCGCCCGCCTCAACATCCATCGCTCTGACAGAGCCGTTTACCCAAATAACGAGTGCAGCAGATCAAAACGCAGTGCGCATGGAACCGAAGCGCCGCCCCACTTGCTAGGGTTACGACCCACTGAACTTGCCTCGGCGGCATGATTCAGCCTCCGCAAGAGGAGACCGATCAATGAGCAACCTTTTCTGGCTGACGGACGCGCAGATGGCGCGTCTGGAACCGTTCTTTCCCAAGAGCCATGGCAGGCCGCGTGTTGATGACCGGCGTGTCCTGAGCGGCATTATCTTCATCAATCGCAATGGCTTGCGCTGGTGTGACGCGCCTCGGGAGTGTGGCCCGCCGAAGACGCTCTACAACCGATGGAAGCGGTGGGGCAACATGGGGGTCTTCGCCCGGATCATGGAGGGGCTGGCCTCCGAGGCGGCGGTTCCGAAGGCGGTGATGATCGACGCGACCTAAGTCAAGGCGCACCGCACGGCGAGCAGCCTGCGGTAGAAAAAAGGGGGCCCGAAGACCAGCGCGGTCGTCTGATCGGTCGAACCAAGGGCGGCTTGAACACCAAGCTGCACGCTGTCACCGACGCGGAAGATCGTCTGATCCGCTTCTACATGACCGCAGGCCAGATCGGCGATTATGCCGAAGCGGCAGCCCTGCTGGGCAGTTTACCAAAGGCGGAACGGCTTTTGGCAGACCCGGGCCATGACGCGGACTGGTTCCGAGATGCGTTGAAAGACAGGGGGATAAGGCCCAGCATCCCGGGCCGGAAATCGCGCGGCAAGGCATGTGGATGGGTGGCGGCGTGCCCCTCGGATACGAAGTGAAAAACCGGAAACTGGTCGAAAACGTTGCCGATGCCGCGCATGTTCGCTGGGTCTTTGCCCGGTTCATCGAGATCGGATCAGGCACGGTCCTGGCGCGGGAATTGGCCGACCGGGGCGTCACCACCAGACGGGGCCACCGGATCGCCAAGAAGTTCATCAACCGGATGCTGAACAACCGGGTCTACATCGGCGGGGCCGTGCACAAGGGGACCAGCTATCCCGGCGAGCATTCGGCGATCATCGAGCGAGATGTTTGGGACAAGGTCCGTGGCATCCTGACGGAAAG
>JANNNU010000110.1:0-7905 GCA_031398695.1 Paracoccaceae bacterium
TCGACCGCGCAGCATGCGAGGCCAAACGTCATCCAGTGCAAGCTGCCGATGCGCGCCCAGTTGATGATGTCTTCGGTCGAGGTTAGCAGAAATCCCTTGTCGGCCAGTTCCGCGTTCAACGCACGGGCCGACACGTCCAGATCGACGCCGGCCGTGTTGGCCCCGGTCTGCAGGCTGCCCGGCTGCCCACCGGGCATACCAATGGTTTCGATTCTGCCCGAACTGCCGTCGGTGGGGGTCTTTTGCCCGATCACGCCCATTCCAAGGCTCCCTTCTTCCATTCATAGGCGAATCCGATGGTCAGGACGCCCAGAAACACCATCATCGACCAGAACCCGACCATGCTGATCTCACCAAAGGCCACTGCCCAGGGAAACAGGAACGCCACCTCGAGGTCGAAGATGATGAACAAAATCGACACGAGGTAGAACCGCACGTCGAATTTCATCCGCGCATCGTCGAACGCGTTGAAGCCGCATTCATAGGCTGAAACCTTTTCCGGATCGGGGTTGCGCACGGCCAGCACGGCCGCGGCGAGGATCAAAACGAGCCCCAATCCGATCGCCAAAGCCAGCAGGATGATAACGGGCAGGTATTCGTTCAGGATCAGGTCCACTGGCAGGCTCCTTCAGCTGGCTGCGGGCGAGCGGTGGCCGCGGGTGGCCAGTATGCCGATGGGTTTCGTGTACTCTTCCCCCCGGTCGCGGTCAACCAAAGGACATGTGACCGGGACCCTTTGCCACAAGGCGACCGGGATGCACAACGCCATGTGCATGCAATTGTGCACACGCAGAAACCGCGCTTGCGCGCGCACCGGGGCGGCGGTCATGCGGGGGCCAGACGGGCGCACCAGTCGATGCGCGACGTGCCGACATAGGCGACCGCCAGACCTTCCGCGATCATCACCTCTGCCACGTCGCGCCCGCCGATCCGCATCTCGACCAGACTGCGGCCATAGCGGTCGTGCCCGCGATGATCGAGCAGGATGCTGCCCTGCCCTTGCGCCCCCGCGCCCTGCGCCTGCGCCACCAGATCGCCGAGTCGCAACTTGGCGCGCAGACCCAGCGCTGCCTCGGCCTCGCATCCGGGGTCCCGCGTCTCGGGGGTGTCGAAACCCACCAGCCGCGCGGTTTCGGTGCGCGCGCCGCACAACAGCTCGACCGTGTCGCCATCATAGACGAAGCCGACGCGGCAGCCGTCCTCGGTCAGCCCGAAGTGTGGCGCGCGCTGTTCGGCAAAGGCGTACAGGCCCACCAGCGTCAGAAGGATGTAGGACAACAGATCGGCCGACAGGCGGCGACGGTTGACAGGGGATCGGACGGGTGAACGGTCGGCAGGGCGTGCGGGGCGATCCAGCCCCTCGCGCCGCACTAATCTGCCCCGGGCAGCGCCAGCGCGGGATCGGCACCCTGCTGCTGGACCGCCCCCACCTCGGCCCGGATGATGCGCGCGATCTGCGCCGTGTCGTCGGGGGTAAAGGTCAGCGGCAGCCGCAGGTCGATCAGCCCCGCAAGGATCCGGTCGGTCTTCGGCAGGGCGACCGGGTTGGCATAGCGCCAATGGTCATAGCGGCTGGTGAAGGCGATCGGCTGATCTGCGCCGAACCATTTCAGTTCGACCCCGCGCGCAGCACAGCGTGCCACCAGCGCGGTCATCATCGGCGCAGGCCAATCCAGCATCAGGAACTGGAACGAGGAGCCCACGTAGGTTTCCTCGGCGGGGCGCGGCACCAGATGAAGGCCGGGCGTGTCGGCCAGCCCCGCCTCCAGACCTTGGTACAGCGCGCGCCACCGCGCCACCCGGTCGCCCAGCATCCGCAGTTGCGGCCGCAGGATCGCGGCGCGCAGGTTGTCCATCCGGCCCGACACGTTTGGCACATCTAGCCGGATCGCCTCGAACGCCTCGGGCGGCGGGGCGGCGCGGTGGCGGGCATAAAGCATGTAGGACCCCGACAGCAGCACCGCCCGCGCCATAACCGCCGCGTCGTCCGAGATGAGAAACCCGCCCTCGCCCGAATTGACGTGCTTGTAGGTCTGCATCGAATAGCAGCCGATCAACCCGTGCCGCCCCGAGGGCACGCCCTTCCACGCAGCGCCCATCGTGTGCGCGCAATCCTCGATCAGCGTGATCCCCAGATCGCAGCACAGGGCCTGCAACGCCTCCATGTCACAAAGATGCCCGCGCATATGGCTCAGCATCAGCACGCGCGCGCCCGATGCCTTCGCCTTGACCGCGAGATCCTCCAGATCCAGCGTCAGGCTTTCGGTCACCTCGACGAACACCGGGACCGCCCCGACCGACGCGATGGCGCCCGGCACCGGGGCCAGCGTAAAGGCGTTCGACAGAACCCTGTCGCCCGCGCCGACGCCGATCGCGCGCAACGCACAGCCCATCGCGTAGCCGCCCGACGCCACGGCCAGACAGTATTTCGCCCCGGTCAGCGCGGCGAATTCCTCTTCCAGAACGGCGGTTTCGGCCACTTCGCCCGGCGCGGTGTTGTAGCGGTGCAGCCGCCCGTGCCGCAGCACGGCGATGGCCGCCTCGATCCCGTCTTCGGGGATCGGCTCCTGCTGGGTGAAACTGCCGGAGAAATGTTCCATCCGCCTTACATGGCGCGGCGGCGCGGGGTCGTCAATCCCGACCCCCCAGCCCCGACCCCTCAGCGCAGCATTCGCGACGCGAGGTCGGGCAGGTCGTCGAAATGGTGCAGCAGCGCCTCGGGGGCAAAGCGCGACACCGCGTCCCCCTCGGGGCCAAAGGTGACCAGCGCCACCGGAACCCCTGCTGCCAGCCCGGTCTGGCGGTCGGTGTCGGTATCGCCCACCAGCATCGTGCGCGCCAGCGCCCCGCCAGCACGCTGCACCGCAACCACCAGTGGCGCCGGATCGGGTTTGCGTGTCGGCAGCGTATCCGCCCCGATCAGCGCGCCGAAGAGATGCCGCACGCCAAGGCGCTGCATCAGCGTTTCGGCCAGACCCTCGGGCTTGTTGGTGCAGATCGCGGTCGCAAAGCCCGCCGTGCGCAGCGCCTCTACCGCCTCCACCGCCCCCGGATACATCCGGGTGTGCGACGCGATGTCCAGCGCATAGGCCGCGACCAGACGCGCATAGCCCGCCTTCAGGTCGGCCTCGTCATAGGCCCGCCCGACCCTGTCCCACCCCAGCGTCAGCATGGCACGCCCGCCGCGCATCGCGGTCCCGGCATCGTGGGGGCCCAACAGATCGCCGTGCCCGTCCGCCCGGAAACACGCATTCGCCGCGTTCAAGAGATCGCCCGACGTGTCGGCCAAGGTTCCGTCCAGATCGAAAACAACCGTGCGCATGCGCTGTAACCTTGCGTGAAGGAGCCGCCCTTGTGGTAGGGCCCAATCTGGGTAAACAGGGCGCACCAAGAAGGAAAGGGGCAGCATGCCGGTTTCACTGATCATCCTGGCGGCAGGTCTGGGCAGCCGGATGAACTCCGACCTGCCAAAGGTACTGCATCAGATCGGTGCCGCCCCGCTGTTGCATCACGCGATGGCGGCGGGCCGCAGTCTCGATCCGTCCCGCATCGTGGTTGTGGCGGGATACGAGGCGGCACAGGTCACGAAATCGGTGATGGCCTTCGACGAGGCGGCAGAGGTCGTACTGCAAAACCAGCAGCTCGGCACCGCACATGCCGTGGCGCAGGCCGCCCCGGTTCTGGCGCAAGCCGACGGCGATGCCATCGTGCTTTACGGCGACACGCCCTTCATCCGCCCCGAAACGCTGGCCGCGATGCAGGCGGCCCGGTCGCGCCATGCCGTGGTCGTGCTGGGCTTCGAACCGGCAGACCCTGGCCGCTACGGCCGTCTGATCCTGAACGGCGACCAGCTGGACCGGATCGTCGAATTCAAGGACGCGACCGAGGCCGAACGCGCGATCCGCCTGTGCAATTCCGGCGTCGTCTGTGCCGAGGCGAAGACGCTGTTCTCTTTGGTGGCCGAGGTCGGCAACGCCAACGCCGCCGGCGAATTCTACCTGACCGACATCGTCGAAATCGCCCGCGCGCGTGGTCTGTCGTGCGGCGTGGTGATCTGCGACGAAGCCGAAACGCTGGGCATCGACACGCGGGCCGGACTGGCCGCGGCAGAGGCCGCCTTCCAGTCCCGCGCCCGATCCGACGCGCTGGAAAACGGCGTGACCTTGACCGCGCCCGACACGGTGTACTTCGCGCTCGATACCCACATCGGCCGCGACGCAGTGATCGGGCCCAACGTGATCTTCGGCCCCGGCGTTACCATCGAATCCGGAGCCGAGGTCAAGGCGTTCTGCCACCTCGAAGGCTGCCACATCTCGCGCGGGGCCACCGTCGGCCCGTTCGCCCGCCTGCGCCCGGGCGCGGAACTGGCCGAGGATGTGCATGTCGGAAACTTCGTCGAGATCAAGAACGCCGTGCTGGACGAAGGCGTGAAGGTCGGCCACCTGACCTATCTGGGCGACGCCCATATTGGCGAATTCACCAACATCGGCGCAGGCACCGTCACCTGCAACTTCGATGGCGTGATGAAACACCGCACCACGATCGGCAAGCGCGCCTTCATCGGCTCGGACACCATGCTGGTCGCCCCGGTGACCGTCGGCGACGACGCGATGACCGCCTCGGGGTCGGTGATCACGCAAGACGTGCCCGCCACGGATCTGGCGCTGGCGCGTACCCGGCAGATCAATAAGCCGGGCCGGGCGACAAAACTGATGCAGATGCTGAAAGACATCAAAGCGGCAAAGGCAAAAGGGCAGTAACATGTGTGGAATCGTCGGCGTCCTTGGCAACCATGAAGTCGGCCCCCTGCTGGTCGAGGCGCTGAAACGCCTCGAATACCGCGGATACGACAGCGCGGGGATCGCAACGGTGAACCACGGCGCGCTCGACCGCCGCCGCGCCGTGGGCAAGCTGATCAACCTGTCGGACCTTTTGGTCCACGACCCGCTGGCGGGCAAGGCCGGGATCGGCCACACCCGCTGGGCCACGCATGGTGCTGCCACCACCACCAACGCCCACCCGCACCGGTCCGGCCCGGTCGCGGTCGTGCACAACGGCATCATCGAGAATTTCCGCGAGCTGCGCGCCGAACTCGCCGCCGCCGGGCTGAAACCCGAATCCGAGACCGACACCGAAACCGTCGCACAATTGACCCGAGTGTACATGGATCAGGGGATGACGCCCGTCGCGGCCGCCGAGGCGACGCTGAAACGCCTGCACGGGGCCTTCGCGCTGTGCTTTTTGTTCGACGGCCACCCCGACCTGCTGATCGCCGCCCGCAAAGGCTCGCCGTTGGCCATCGGGCACGGCGATGGCGAGATGTTCGTGGGCTCGGACGCCATTGCGCTGGCGCCGATGACCGACCGGATCACCTATCTCGAAGAGGGCGACTGGGCCGTGGTCACCCGCGCGGGTGTGACGATCCATGACGCCGCAGGCCGGCTTGCGAACCGCGCCGAAACCCGCATCCAGATCGACAGCACCCGCATCGAAAAGGCGGGCTACAAACACTTCATGGCCAAGGAAATCGCGCAACAACCCACCGTGATCGCCGACGTTCTGGCCCATTACACGGGCGGCGGCACGCATGCGGAACTGCGCCTGCCGCACGAGGTGGATTTCACCGGGGTCGACCGCGTGATGCTGGTCGCCTGCGGCACGGGCAGCTATGCCTGCCATGTCGCGAAATACTGGTTCGAACAGATCGCGGGCCTGCCTTGCGAAATCGACATCGCGTCGGAATTCCGCTATCGTGAACCGGTACTGTCGGACAAAAGCTGGGCGATGTTCGTCAGCCAGTCGGGCGAAACGGCCGACACGCTGGCCGCCCTGCGCCATGCGCGCGGTCAGGTGGCCAAGGTCGTGGGGGTGGTGAACGTGACCACTTCCTCGATCGCGCGCGAATCCGATCTGGCGCTGCCGATCCTTGCGGGGGTCGAAATCGGCGTGGCCTCGACCAAGGCGTTCACGTGCCAGCTGACCGTGCTTGCGCTGCTGGCGCTGAAGGCGGGGCTCGACCGTGGCCGGCTCGACGCGGCGGGCGTCGCGGCGCATCTTGCCGCGCTGGCAGCGATGCCCGGCCTCCTGAACCACGCGCTCACCATGTCGGCCGACGTGGCGCGCATCGCCGAAGATCTGGCCCGCGCGCAGGACATTCTGTTTCTGGGGCGCGGCGCGATGTTTCCGATGGCGCTGGAAGGCGCGCTGAAGCTCAAGGAAATCAGCTACATCCACGCCGAAGGCTATGCGTCGGGCGAACTCAAGCATGGCCCCATCGCTCTGATCGACCCCGATGTTCCGGTCATCGTGCTGGCCCCGCGCGACGCACTCTTCGACAAGACCGTGTCGAACATGCAAGAGGTGATGGCCCGCCATGGCAAGGTGCTGCTGGTGTCGGACGCCTCCGGTGTGGCCGAGGCGGGCGCGGGGTGCTGGCGCACCTTGACCGTGCCCACCTGCAACACGATCTTTGCGCCGATCCTTTACGCGGTCCCGGCCCAACTGCTGGCCTATCACACCGCCGTCGCCAAGGGGACCGATGTGGACCAGCCGCGCAATCTGGCAAAATCCGTGACTGTCGAGTGAGCCACGCTAGCTATCGTGAAACCAGACCGGAGATCCCCATGCACCGCCGTCTTTTCCTGACCGGCACGCTCGCCCTCGCCGGCTGTTCGGCCTTGCCGCCCGCGCCGGACGTGGCGACGCGGCCCGTCACGCTCGATCAGGCCTTCGTTGGGCGCAAACAGGGTGCGGGCGTGTTCCGGGTGTCGCTGACCGGGGCCGAACGGCGCTTTGATGCGCGGCTGGACGGGCGGCTGTCGAACGGCGGCCAGCGCCTGACCGTGGTCGAGGATTTCGCCTATGACGATGGGCAGACGAACCGGCTGACCTGGGTGTTCGACCGCAGCGGCCCCGGCAGGTGGACCGGGCGGCGCGACGATACCGTCGGGATGGCCACGGCGATCGAGGAAAACGGGGCGGTGCGACTGAGCTATGTCGCCGACTTCGCCTCGACCGACCGGGTGACACGGCTGGGATTTCAGGACGTGATCTATCTGCGCGCCGGTGGCGTCATCGTGAACGACGCGGTCGTCACCCGCGCGGGCATTCCGGTCGGAACCGTTCGGTTCGAAATCCGCGGTTGACCGATGACGACCTGTGATGATGCCGTGGCCGCGCTGGAATCGCTGTCAGATGCCGCCAAGGCCGCCGATATGGCCGCCTATCACAAGGCCCCGCGCCGCTATCTGGGCGTGACCGTGCCGCTGATCGACGATCTGGCCGATGGCTGGCGGGCCGGGTGCACGCTGGACCAGCGGCTGACGCTGGCGGCCGACCTGTGGCGCACCGACATCCACGAGGCACGGGTGGCTGCGGCCAAGCTGCTGACCCAGGCCCGCATCCGGCCCGACGACGCCGCGTGGGATCTGATCCAGACCTGGGTGCCCGACTTCGACGGCTGGGCGCTGGCCGACCACGTCTGCACGGCGGGGGCAAAGCGGCTGGTGGCGGACCCGCAGCGGCTCGACACGGTCGAGGCATGGACCGGCTCGCCCCACATGTGGTCGCGTCGGGCGGCACTGGTGATCACCCTGCCCTTCGCCAAGTCGCGCCATCCCAAATCGGCAGAGCTTGCCGCGCGCGACCGCATCCTGGGATGGGCCGCGGTCTATGCCGACGATCGCGACTGGTTCATCCAGAAGGCGGTCGCGTGGTGGGTGCGCGACCTGTCGAAACACGATCCCGACCGGGCGAAAGCCTTTCTCGAGGCGCACGTCGCCCGACTGAAACCCTTTGCGGCCAAGGAGGCCAGCCGGTATCTCGCCGCCTGAAACACGTTACGCTTTCGCATGGGCACAAGTAGCCCACGGGGAGTCGTCCGGTGGTCCGAGCACCAAGGGGGGG
>JANNNU010000138.1:0-8247 GCA_031398695.1 Paracoccaceae bacterium
GCGACGTCGAGCATGGCATCGCGGGCGGGGCAAACCTGCGCCGCGCTGGCACGGGCGGCTCGGCCCACCCCGATCTGCCGGCCGAGTTTTCCGGCATCCCGCATGACCGCGGCACCATCGGCGCGGCCCGGTCGCAAAGCCCGAACTCGGCCAACAGCCAGTTCTTCATCAACTTTTCCGATAACCATTTCCTGAACCGCCAGTACACGGTCTACGGGCGCGTGATCTCGGGGATGGAGTTCGTCGACAAGATCACCCGTGGCGAGCCGCCGGCAAATCCCGATGTCATGCTCACAGTCCGGGTGGCCGCCGATGTTGCGTAAACTCGCCCTCCTCACCCTCCTCGCTGCCACACCCGCGTTTGCCCAGGAAGCCCCCTCTCAAACAGATGGCCCCGGCCCGAACCTGGTGATCGAGGTCGCGGGCACCGCCAATGGCACCGTAACCATCGACCTACTGCCCGACGTAGCCCCCCAGCATGTCGCGCAGATCACCGCGCTGGCCGGCGAAGGCGCCTACGACAACGTCATGTTCCACCGGGTGATAGACGGCTTCATGGCGCAGACCGGCGACGTGCAATATGCCAAGGCGGGTGGCGACGCCGCGATGGCCGGAATGGGCGGATCGGACCGCCCCGACCTTCCAGCCGAATTCTCGAACATCCCCTTCGTGCGCGGCGTGGTCGGCATGGCCCGCTCGCAGGACCCCGACAGCGCCAACAGCCAGTTCTTCATCATGTTCGCGGATGGGGAATTCCTGAACGGCCAGTATAGCGTCGTGGGCCGCGTGATCTCTGGGATGGAGGTGGTCGATGCCATAGCCAAGGGCGAGCCGCCCGCGACCCCCGACGTGATGTCGAAAGTCACCGTCGCGCCGTGAAACAGAGCGGGGGTTTTCACACCCCCCGCAACCCCCGTGGGATATTTGTGGACAGAAAATGATGCGAGGCGTCAGCCCAGCACCACCAGCGCGTGCCGCTTGCGACCCGCGGTCAGCTTGACCGGATCGGCCAACTCACCAGCCCCGAGCTTGTGTCCGGCATCCAGCACCACCTCGTCGTTCAGCCGCGCGCCGCCTTCGGCGATCAGCCGCTTGGCATCCTTGCCCGATCCCGACAGCCCTGCGCGCACAAAGAGTTGCGCCACCGTCACCGGCAATTCTGCCACCGACAGCACGAAAGTCGGCAGGTCATCGCCGACCCCGCCCTTTTCGAACACCTCGCGCGCTGTGGCTTCCGCCGCCGCTGCAGCGTCGGCCCCGTGCAGCAGCGTCGTCACCGCATTGGCCAACACCACCTTGGCCGCATTGATCTCGGACCCCGCCAGAGCGCCCAGACGGTCGCATTCGTCCACCGGCATCTCGGTGAACATCTTGGCGAACTTGCCGACATCGGCGTCCGCCACGTTGCGCCACCACTGCCAGAACTCGTAGGGCGCCATCTTGTCGGCGTTCAGCCACACCGCCCCATCCACCGACTTGCCCATCTTCTTGCCGTCGGACCTAGTGACCAGCGGCGTGGTCAAACCGAACGCCTCGGTCGCCATCACCCGCCGTATCAGGTCGGTGCCCGACACGATGTTGCCCCACTGATCCGACCCGCCCATCTGAAGCACGGTGCCATAACGGCGGTGCAACTCTAGGTAATCATAGGCCTGCAGGAGCATGTAGTTGAACTCTATGAAGCTCAGCGACTGCTCGCGGTCCAGTCGCGACTTCACGCTCTCGAACGCCAGGAGCCGGTTGATCGTGAAATGCGGACCGATGTCGCGCAGAAAGTCGATGTAGCCCAGCTTGTCCAGCCACGCGGCATTGTTGACCAACGGTGAATCCGTCGGCCCGTCGCCATAAGAGATATAGCGCGAGAACACCGTGCGGATGCTCGTCGCATTCGCCTCGATCTGATCGACCGACAGCATCTTGCGCATCTCGTCCTTGCCCGACGGATCGCCCACCTTGGTCGTCCCCCCGCCCATCAGCGTGATCGGGCGGTGCCCGGTCTTCTGCATCCAGCGCAGCAGCATGATCTGAACCAAGTTGCCGATATGCAACGAAGACGCTGTCAGATCGAACCCGATGTACCCGGTGACCACGCCCTTGACCATCCGCTCGTCAAGGCTCTGGTAATCCGTGCAGTCAGCCAGAAAGCCTCGGGCTGTGATCTCGCGCAGGAATTCCGATTTCGGGTGGTAGGTCATCGCCGCCTCGTGCATGAAAGGTGGCCGGGGTATAACGCCCGCAAAGGGGCAGGGGAAGCCATGATGAAACCGGGTCCGCGGTGGTGTCTGGGGGCGATGTCGGGCACCTCGCTCGACGGGGTCGATGCCGCGATGGTGCTGACCGACGGGCACGTGATCTTGGAATTCGGCCCCGACGCCTATCGCCCCTACACCGCCCCCGAGCAGTCGACGATCCGCGCGGCCTTGGGCCAATGGCCCGGCGATCCGGCGGTCAGGGGCGCTGCCGAAGTGGTCGAAACCGCCCATGCCGAGGTGCTGTCGCGGTTCACGGGGGTCGAACTCGTGGGGTTCCACGGCCAGACGCTGGCGCATGACCCGCGCGGGCGCGGCACCCATCAGGCGGGCAACGGCGCGTTGCTGGCGCATGTGCTGGGCGTGCCGGTGGTCTGGGATTTTCGCAGCAACGACGTCGCGATGGGCGGGCAGGGCGCGCCACTGGCCCCGTTCTATCACTTCGCCTGCGCGCGCCGCATCGCCGCAACCGAGCCGCTGGCCTTCCTCAACATGGGTGGCGTGGGCAACCTGACCTGGGTCGATCCGCGCCAGACCGCGCCCGACCACCCCGGCGCCTGCCTTGCATTCGACACCGGGCCCGCCAACGCGCCGGTCAACGACCTGATGCAGACCCGCCTCGGCCGCGCACAGGATGACGGCGGCATGCTAGCGGCCTCGGGCACCCCGGACGAGGCGGTGATCGACGCCTTCCTGAGCCGTCCCTATTTCTACAAGATGCCGCCCAAGTCTTTGGACCGCAACGATTTCCACACCCTTTTGCCTGCGGTGTCCCACTTGTCGGACGCGGATGCCGCGGCAACCCTGACCCATGCCGCCGCAGCCGCGGTGGCGCGCGGGCTGGAACATGTGCCCACCCCCGTCACCCGTTTGCTGGTCACTGGCGGCGGCCGCCACAACGCCGCCTTGATGGCCGCTCTGTCCGCGCGCACCGGCCTGCAAGCCGAACCGGTCGAAGCGGTCGGCCTGAACGGCGACATGCTGGAAGCGCAGGCTTTTGCCTTTCTCGCGGCCCGCGTCGCCCTTGGCCTGCCGACCTCGGCCCCCGGTACCACCGGCGTTCCGGCAGCGGTCGGCGGCGGCCAGATCAGCCGACCCTAAGCGGCGGCAGGGCGCAGCCGCGCGATCCGCACCAACTCCCAGGTATAGATCGCCAGCGCCGCCCAGATCATCGGAAACGCGATCATCTCACCTTGGCCGAACGGTTCGTCGAACACGAACACCGCTGTCAGAAAGATCATCGTCGGCGCGATGTATTGCATCATCCCGATTGTCGACAGCCGCAACAGCTTGGCCCCGTTGGCATAGATCATCAGGGGCGCCGCGGTCACCAACCCGCAGGCCAGCAGCAGCCCGGTATCCCACGTCACCCCGGCCGCGAAATGCCCCGCACCCGTCCAGCCCAGCCACGCCACATAGACCAGCGCTGGGGCCAGCAGGATCAACACCTCGAGCAGAAAGCCCTGATTGGGCCCGATCGGCAGCGATTTCTTGAAATAGGCATAGGCCGCCCAACTGACCGTCATCGATAGCGCCAGCAGGGGCAGCCGCCCGGCCTCCACCGTCAGCACCCCCACCGCCGCGACCGCGAGGCCGATCGCCACGATCTGCCACCGGCTCAGCCGCTCGCCCAGCAGCACCGCGCCCAGAAACACCGAAAACAGCGGGTTGATGTAATAACCCAGCGCCGCATCCAGCGCATGGCCGTTCCCGATCGCCCAGACATAGATGCCCCAGTTGATCGAGATGATCGCCGCCGTCACCGCCGCCATCCCCAGCATCCGCGGATTGCGGATCGCCGCGCGCAGATCGCTGGTCCGCCCCGTCAGCCACAAGACCAGCCCGGCAATCGGCACCGACCAGATTACCCGGTGCGCGATCACTTCGCTGGCCGGGATATGCGCCACCGCCTTCATGAACAGCGGCAAGAACCCCCACATCAGGTATGCGGTCAGCGCAAAGGCAAACCCCCGCGCCGAATCCTCGTTCTTTGGCTGCATCGCCTCGGGCACCCGGTGTCTCCTCGTTTTGCGGTGGCCTATCGTACCTGCCGTACGGGGGCCAATGCATTCTCGGCATGGCCGCCATCACCCGATGCGTTCAGCCGGGGCGACGCCGCGCGAGATAGTCGCGGGTGAACGCGGCATAGCCGGCGGCCGTCACCCGCAACTCGTCCTGCATCAGCCGATGCAGCGCCGGCAAGCGGTGAAACGGCACGGCGGGATAGACGTGATGTTCTGTGTGATAGGGCATGTTCCACGCCAGAAACCGCACGACGCGGTCGGTCAGGACCGTCCGGGTATTCTCGAACATGTTGGCGACCTGCGGGCAATCTCCATGCTCGGCCAGTAGGTACAATCGCAACACCGGCTGACACAGCAGCACCGGGATGACCCAGACCCACACCACCCCCGGCCACAGGATCAGGATAGCTGCATAGCCCGCCACCATCCAGCCGACCTCGTGCCGGATCCGCGCCATGGCACCCGCCGGCAGGTAATCCGCGTCGCCACCGCCGCGAAGCACGTCCCAGATCAACCGTCCCTGCGCCATCCAGTAGTGGATCCCCGACACGTGCCACACCCAATCCCGAACCGTGTCGGGCTTGTCGCCCGCAAGCTCGGGGTCGCGCCCGGGGATGTTGGTCCAGCGATGATGCGCAAGGTGAAAGTACCGAAACCACGTGAACGGCAACACCAGCAGGAACCCTGCGATCCGGCCCACCCATTCGTTCAGCGCGGCGCTGGCAAACGGTGTCTTGTGCGTCGCCTCATGCTCCAGCGTGAAAAGAAACACGATCAGCACGCCTTGGACCGGCAACAGCAGCCACCACAGCGGCCATCCCATTGCGATCCACAGGCCGCACAGTGCGATGCCGCCGCCGTGCGCTGACAGATGACGCAGACCCACCGCGTCCGAACGTTCGGTCAAGGCGGCCTTCACCTCGGGGTCCAATCCCGCGACGAATTCCCGATGGTCCATCATTGCGCCACCGGAATGTCGAAACCCGGCGGGGCAAGCTCGAACCCCGCGAACCGGAACCCCGGGCTGACGGTGCACGACACCAGCGACCAATCCCCGGTGCTCCGCGCGGCCTGCCACCACCCCGCCGGCACGATACCCTGAACCGCGTCGCCCGCCAGCACATCGGGCCCCAGCAGCACCTCTCTGCAGGCCGTCTCAGTCTCGGCCAAGCTGAGCATCAACGGCGCCCCGGCGTGAAACAGCCAGATCTCGTCGGCGTCCACCCGGTGCCAATGGCTCCGGTCGCCCCGCGCCAGCAGAAACAGGATCGCCGTCCCGCTGGCCCGAACCTTTCCTGGCCCTATCCACGTCTGCCGGTACCAGCCCCCCTCGGGATGCGCGACCAACCCCAGCCGTGCAATGATCCGCTCCGCCTCGCCCAAGCTTCGCCCTTTCATCTTGGCCCAAATATCCCCGCCGGAGGCGCCGCTTTCACCCCGCGATGCGGGTCGAGCCTTGCACGCCCGGCCCGCCTTGACCACCGCACGGCACGTCGTTGCAAGCTGCGCCTCCCACGCAAACTGGCCAAAGGTCGTGGCAAGGCCGGGCGCGATACGCATGACGCAAGCCATACGCTGCCCACACGTCGGTTTCGCAGGGCGACACGCCTCCCCGCAGCCCGGTTCAGCCGCGCAGAACGCTCCGCCCGGCATATTCCGCCGTTTCGCCCAGCATTTCTTCGATCCGGATCAGCTGGTTGTATTTCGCCAGCCGGTCCGACCGCGACAGCGATCCGGTCTTGATCTGGCCGCAGTTGGTGGCAACCGACAAGTCTGCAATCGTCGCATCCTCGGTTTCGCCCGACCGGTGGCTCATCACGTTGGTATAGCGGGCGCGGTGCGCCATATCCACCGCTGCCAGCGTTTCGGTCAAGGTGCCGATCTGGTTCACCTTTACCAGCATCGAATTCGCGCAACCGCTTGAAATGCCTTGCATCAACCGCTTTGGGTTGGTGACGAACAGATCGTCGCCCACCAGTTGCAGCTTGGACCCGAGACGGTCGGTCAAAAGCTTCCACCCGGCCCAGTCATCTTCGGAACAGCCGTCCTCAATCGAGATGATCGGATAATCCGCCGCCAGCCCGGCCAGGAAATCGACATTCTCCTCGATCGACAGAACCTTTCCTTCGCCTTCCATGTCGTACATGCCGTCGCGGAAGTATTCGGTCGCGGCACAGTCCAGCGCCAGATAGATGTCCTCGCCAGGACGGTAGCCTGCCTTCTCGATGGATTTCAGAATGAAATCAAGCGCGTCTCGGGCAGAGTTGAGGTTCGGCGCAAAGCCGCCCTCGTCGCCGACCGACGTGTTGTGCCCGGCCTCCGCCAGCTCTTTCTTCAGCGTGTGGAACACCTCGGACCCCATGCGGACGGCCTCGCGGATGTCCTGCGCAGCGACCGGCATGATCATGAATTCCTGGATATCGATCGGGTTGTCCGCATGTTGCCCGCCGTTGATGATGTTCATCATCGGCACCGGCAGAACCCGGGCAGAGGTGCCACCGACATACCGGAACAGCGGCTGACCGGTAAACTCTGCCGCGGCCTTCGCCACAGCCAGCGAGACGCCCAGAATGGCATTCGCGCCCAGACGGCCCTTGTTCGGCGTGCCGTCCATTTCGATCATCGTGCGGTCGATGCCAACCTGTTCTGTCGCGTCGAACCCGACGATTTCCTCGGCGATCTCGCCGTTGACCGCCGCCACGGCCTCCAGCACACCCTTGCCCTTGTAGCGGCTCATGTCGCCGTCACGCCGCTCGACCGCTTCGTGCGCGCCGGTCGAGGCTCCCGAAGGAACCGCCGCGCGACCCATAGCACCGCTTTCCAGGAACACATCGACCTCGACCGTCGGATTGCCACGGCTGTCAAGGATTTCACGGGCTTGGATGTCAATGATCGTGCTCATGGCCGAAGGCTCCAATGGGATGCGACAAACGTTGCGCGCCTTCTACCAAGCCTGCGGTTCTGTGGGAAGGGCACGCTTGCGGGCACGTTCGCGGGCAAATGTGTAAAGACCCGATCCGATGATCATCGCGGCGCCCAGTACCGTCCACAGATCAGGCCGTTCGCCAAACACGACGGCCCCGATCATCATTGCAAAGATCAGGCGCGTGTACCGAAACGGCTGAACCGCCGCGACGTCGCCGGCGCGCGTCGCCTCGATGATGCACCAGTAGGCCCCGACGCCGATGCTGACGGCCGCCAGCACATACCACAGACTGGCGCCCGCGGGCAAAGCAGCCCCGCCGCTTACGATCAGCATCGCGGCACCCAAAACCGCGACCGTGACGAAAGCCCACGTCGCCACCACCATGGTGGGCAGGCTGTCGCGCATCCGCCGCGTCACCAGATCGCGCGACGCGAGACCCAGAACGCCCAGCACCGCCCACAGCGCATGGACGTCGAACCCGGCCCCGGTCGGACGCAGGATGACCAGAACCCCGCAGAACCCGACGGCGATCGCGGTCCAGCGCCGCCAACCGACCGTCTCGCCCAGAAAGATCGCCGCACCCGCCGTCACCACGATCGGCGCGGCTTGCAGGATAGCTGACGCGGTCGACAGCGGGATCAGCGTGAGCGCGGTGACAAAACCAAGCGTGCCAATAACTTCGCACAGGTTCCTCAGCCAAAGCGTGCCGTCCAGGACCTGCGCTGAAAAGATGCGATGCCCTTGCAGTCGCCCCCACAGGGCAAAGACCGGGCTGCCGATGACCCCGATCATCAGCAGGATCTGGCCCGCCGGCAGATTGCCCGACGCCAGTTTTATCAGAGCATCTTCCGCCGCGAACGCCGCCATCGACAGCGTCAGCAACAGGATCGCCCGCATGTTCGCGTGCATGTCAGCCTTTCTTGACCGGGACGCCCAGCAACTCCAGCCGATGCCCGATCAGCCGATACCCGAGCCGCGCCGCGATGCGCTCTTGCAATGCTTCGATCTCGGGATCGACGAACTCGATCACCCGGCCGCTGTTCACATC
>JANNNU010000179.1:0-12790 GCA_031398695.1 Paracoccaceae bacterium
GGTTTCGGTCGTGCAGGACATGGTTGTGCTTGAGGTTGTGGGTCAGCGCGGCGGGCGCGGTTTCGGGGTCCGACGTCAGGAAGACGGCCGTGCCCGGCGCCGCGTTCAGACGCGTGCTTTTGGACACGGAGGTGATCAGCGTTTCCAGAAGAACCGACCCTGACCGGGCCTTTTTCTGCACATAGGCGGTGCCGCGCAGCCACGTCCAGATCACCAGGACGATGGCACAAGCCAGCACCAGCGGCATCCAGCCGCCGTCGGCCACCTTGACCATGTTGGCCCCGAGGAAGATCAACTCCAGAGACAGCAGGGGCGCGCAGACCATCACCACCAGCCAGATCGGCCATTTCCAGTGTTTGGCGAACACGACGGCGGCGAGGATCGTGGTGATGACCATCGTTCCCGTCACAGCGATGCCGTAAGCGCTGGCGAGTGCCGACGACGACCCGAACGCCAGAACCAGCGTCACCACGCCGACGAACAGGATCCGGTTGACCTGCGGCATGTAGATCTGCCCGACCTGGGTTTCCGACGTGTGGCGGATTTCAAGCCGCGGCAGCAGCCCCATCTGGACCGCCTGCTGCGACATCGAGAACGCCCCCGAAATCACTGCCTGGCTGGCAATCACGGTGGCCGCCGTGGCCAGCAGGACCAGCGGCAGCAGGAACCAGTCCGGCGCCAGAAGGTAGAACGGATTTTCGACAGCCGTCGGGTCAGACAGCACCAGCGCCCCCTGGCCCAGATAGCTGAGCGTCAGCGCCGGAAACACGACCCAGCCCCAGGCCCGGCTGATCGGCTTGCGGCCAAAATGGCCCATATCCGCATAAAGCGCCTCGGCCCCGGTCACCGCCAGAAACACCGAACCCATCACTGGCAACGCGGTCAGTCCGTGGTCCCGGATGAACATCACGGCAAAAAGCGGGTTGGCCGCGCGCAGGATCTCGGTCTGGTCGCCGATGTGCCACAGCCCGAGGGCCGCCATCACGAAGAACCAGACCAGCGTGATCGGCCCGAAGAACGCCGACACGCGCCCGGTGCCTTTGTGCTGCACCCAGAAGATGAAGAAAATGATCACCAGTGTCAGCGGCAGGATGAACCGCTCGAACGTTGGTGCGACCAGCTTCAACCCTTCGACCGCCGACAGGACCGAGATGGCGGGCGTGATGATTGCATCGCCAAAAAACAGCGCGGTGCCCAGCACCCCCAGCGCAAGGATTGCCGTCGTGCGCCGCCCTATGGCCTGCTGGGTCAGCGCCACCAGCGACAGCGTGCCACCTTCACCACGGTTGTCGGCGCGCAGGATCAGGACGACGTATTTCAGCGTGACGATCAGCACCAACGTCCAGATCAGCAGGGATACGATCCCGATGATCTCGTTCGGGGTCAGACCGCCAGCGCGGGCCGCGTGTAGCGCCTCGCGCAGGGCGTAAAGCGGGCTGGTTCCAATATCGCCATAGACGACCCCGACGGATCCGACGAACAGAACCCAGAAACCTCCCTTGGCATGCGCTGGTTTCCCGGCGATATTTTCGGCGGGGACCGGGTTCGAAGTCATGTGCAAGACCCAAGTTAGCGAAGGGTACGAATACGCCGGTCGACCGAATACCTCAAGGCGATTCCTTTTCCGAGGTCAATTGCGCCGTTGCATGTGACGTCACGACGGCGACAGAAGCCGGGTGAAAAGAACCTCCAGATGGTCATGCGCCTCGGCGAACGGGTTATGGCCCGGACCCAGCACGGCGCGCACTTGCACGTCAAAATCGGCGTAGTGCTGGGTCAGCGCCCAGATCGAAAAGATCAGGTGCACCGGATGCAGCCGCGCAATCCGGCCCTGGTCCATCCATGCCGTCAGGACGGCGGCCTTTTCGTCGACCAGCGCCTTGAGATCGGTTTCGATCGCGGTCTTCATCCGCGGCGCGCCCTGCAGCATCTCGTTGGCAAACAGGCGGCTTTCGCGCGGATAGTCGCGGGCCAGCTCCAGTTTGCGCCGGACATACCCCATCACCTCGGCCACCGGATCGCCATAGGGGTCCATGTCGCGCAGCGGGTCGAGCCAGGTGTCGAGCAACCCTGACAGCAACGCGGCGTGGATCGCCTCTTTCGAGGCGAAGTAATAGAGCAGGTTCGGTTTTGACATGCCGGCGACGTCGGCAATCTGGTCCAGCGTCGCGCCGCGAAAGCCGTGGGCAGAAAATACGTCCAGCGCCGCCTCGAGGATGGTCTGCGAGTTCCTGACCTGGATTCGGCTTTGCGGGCGGGTCATCGGGCTGTTCCAGAACGGGGCAGGGACCTGAAAACTGGCGGATTTTTCGGCAGGATGCAAACCCGCATTTGCCCCGGCCGGGCTTGCCGTGGCGGGTGCGGCTTGCTAGCGTGATTTGATCAAACCGCGCACCGGAAAGGACCGACGATGGCATTGGACCGCAAGCCCACCCCGAACGATCTGAACGCCTTCTGGATGCCGTTCACCGCCAACCGTCAGTTCAAGAAAGCGCCCCGGATGTTCGTGGCGGCGCGCGACATGCACTATACCACCAGCGAAGGGCGGCAGGTGCTGGACGGCACGGCGGGGCTGTGGTGCTGCAACGCCGGGCACTGTCGCCCCAAGATCACCGAGGCCATCGCGCGGCAGGCGGGCGAGATGGACTATGCCCCCGCGTTCCAGATGGGCCACCCGATCGCGTTCGAACTCGCCAACCGGCTGATCGACATTGCGCCCAAGGGCATCGAGCACGTGTTTTACACCAACTCCGGTTCGGAATCGGTCGAAACGGCGCTGAAGCTCGCCATCGCCTATCACCGCGCGCGGGGCGAGGGCGCACGGACCCGGCTGATCGGGCGCGAGCGGGGGTATCACGGGGTGAACTTCGGCGGCATCTCGGTCGGCGGGATCGTGAACAACCGCAAGATGTTCGGCACCCTTCTGGCCGGGGTCGACCACATGCCCCACACCCATCTGCCCGCGCTGAACAGTTATTCGCAGGGCCAGCCAGAACACGGCGCCAATCTTGCGGATGAGCTTGAACGCATCGTGGCGCTGCACGGGGCCGAAACCATCGCGGCGGTGATCGTCGAGCCGGTGGCGGGATCGACGGGCGTGATCCTGCCGCCCAAGGGCTATCTGGAAAAGCTGCGGGCGATTACCAGGAAGCACGGCATCCTGTTGATCTTCGACGAGGTGATCACCGGCTTCGGTCGCCTCGGCGCGCCGTTTGCCGCGCAGTATTTCGACGTCGTGCCCGACATGATGACCACGGCCAAGGGCCTGACCAACGGCGTCATCCCGATGGGCGCGGTGCTGACGACGGCGGACGTGCATGACGCCTTCATGCAGGGCCCCGAGCACATGATCGAGCTGTTCCACGGCTACACCTATTCCGGCAACCCGATCGCCTGCGCAGCCGCCATCGCCAGCCTTGATACCTACAAGGAAGAAGGCCTGTTCGACCGCGCCGCCGAGATCGCCCCTTATTGGCAGGACGCGTTGCACTCCCTGCGCGGCGCGCGCCATGTCATCGACATCCGCAACATGGGGCTGATCGGCGCGGTGGAACTGGACCCGATCGCCGGCGCGCCCACCAAGCGGGCGTTCAGCGCGTTTCTGGCTGCCTATGACAAAGGCATCCTGATCCGCACCACCGGCGACATCATCGCGATGAGCCCGCCGCTGATCATCGACAAGGCGCAGATTGACCAGTTGATCGGCACCCTGCGCGACGTGCTCGAGGCGCTGGATTGACGGCCGCGGCAATCGAGCGCCCCGCCTGCACCGCCACCGTTCTGATCGATGATGACCGGGTGCGGGTGACGCGGTTCGATTTCACCGCCGGGGCCGAAACCGGCTGGCACCGGCATGCGCATCATTATGTGATCACCGCGTTGACCGACTGCGCCATGCTGCTGGAAGAACCGGGTGGTGGCACGCGGCGGGTTCTTGTCCCCGCCGGCACCGCCTACCGGCGCAGCAAGGGGGTGGAGCACAACGTGATCTGCGACGGTCCGGAAATGCGGTTCGTGGAGGTCGAGTTGAAGTGATCAGGGCGTCTCGGCCTGATGCGCGGCCTCGGCGGCCAGCAGCTGGTCCATCGCCTTGACCACCAGCGCGTGATCGTCACGCTGCGGCAGGCCCGACACCGTGGCCGCCGCCACCACGCCGACCCCTGCCACGCGCACTGGCACGGCGCCGCCGTGGTCGGCATAGTCGGCGGCGGACAGCCCCTGGTAGGCCAGGCTTCGGTCCTTGGCGCGCAGGTCGGCCCCGACCCGCAGCGAGGATTTGTGAAAGCGCAACGCGGTCGCCGACTTGCGCCGCGCCCAGTCGTCGTTGTCGGGCGACGATCCGGGCAGGGCGGCATGGAACAGCGTGCGGTCAGGGGTGCGGATGTCGATCACCACCGGCAGCGCCTCGGCCCAGGCGAGTTCGACCAACGCGATGCCCAGTTGCAGGGCGGTATCCTCGTCGAACCGGCCGAACACCAGACGGGCCTCTTCTTCTGCCAACGCGGCTTGATCCATGGTTTTTCTCCGGTCTGATCCGCAGGCAGCCTAGCAAGGAAAACGCCCCATGGGTAGCCGCCCCCGGCGCGGGCCCGGGGCGCCGGCCGGGCGCTGTCACATTTTCGTTGACCGGGGGGGTGGGGCGTATAGCGTCGAAGTCTGACCAATCGGTCAGAAAACGAGTCGCGGCATCGGGCCACGACGCGAGGCTGCGGCACGGGGCCCCCAAGATCCCGGCACGGGGAGAAGACGATGACGGCAGCGACCGCGAAACCGGGCGAAAACCTGCGGGTCAATGGCGAGCGGCTGTGGGACAGTCTGGACGCGATGGCCCAGATCGGGCCCGGTGTGGCAGGCGGCTGCAACCGCCAGACCCTGACCGACGCCGACAGCGAGGGTCGCCACCTGTTCGCCCGCTGGTGTGCCGACGCGGGCCTGACAATGGGCGTCGATACGATGGGCAACATGTTCGCCACGCGTCCGGGGACAGAGGATCTGGACCCGGTCTACATCGGCTCGCATCTGGACACCCAGCCGACGGGCGGGCGCTATGACGGTGTGCTCGGGGTGCTGGGCGGGCTGGAGGTGGTGCGCACCCTGAACGATCTGGGCATCCGGACGCGGCGCCCGATCGTGGTGACCAATTGGACCAACGAAGAGGGCGCGCGGTTTGCGCCCGCCATGCTCGCGTCTGGCGTGTTCGCCGGCCTGCACACGCAGGACTATGCCTATGCGCGCCGCGATCCCGACGGCAAGGCGTTCGGCGACGAGTTGGCCCGGATCGGCTGGGTCGGCACCGAAGCCGTGGGCGCGCGCAAGATCTACGCCATGTTCGAGCTGCATATCGAGCAGGGCCCGATCCTCGAGGCCGAGGGCAAGACGATCGGTGTCGTCACGCATGGGCAGGGGCTGTGGTGGCTGGAGATTACCCTAACCGGTCGCGATGCCCACACCGGCAGCACGCCGATGGCGATGCGGGTCGATGCGGGCCTCGGGATGGCGCGGGTGGTCGAGCGGGTGCACCAGATCGCGATGGCGCACCAGCCGGGCGCGGTGGGGGCGGTGGGGCAGGTGTTCGTTTCGCCCAATTCGCGCAACGTGATCCCGGGCAAGGTGGTGTTCACCGTCGATATCCGGTCGCCCGATCAGGCCAAGCTCGACGCGATGAAGGCCGAGGTGATGCGGGCGGCCCATGCAGTGGCGGCGGAATTGGGCCTGGGGTGCAGCATCGAGGATGTCGGCCACTTCGACCCGGTGACCTTCGATCCGGCGCTGGTCCAGATGGTGCGGACGGCGGCGGAGCGGTTGGGTCACTCGCACATGGACATCATCAGCGGCGCCGGTCACGACGCCTGCTGGATCAACCGCGTGGCCCCGACGGTAATGGTGATGTGCCCGTGCGTCGGGGGGCTGTCGCACAACGAGGCCGAGGCGATCTCGGCCGAATGGGCGGCGGCGGGGACGGATGTGCTGTGCCATGCCGTGCTTGAGGTGGCGGGAGTGGTAGGGTGACTACGGCAAGCCGCAACGCGCTGCCCGTTCCGGGGCGCAAGCTCGACAGTTTGCAGGCCCTGCGCGCCGTTGCGGCGATGATGGTAGTGTTGTTTCACCTTCACGTTTACACCATCCCTGTTGTCCTGGATCATCCTGAACGCCTCTGGTCCGGTTTTGCGATGGGCTATTCCGGCGTCGAGATATTCTTCGTGCTGAGCGGCTTCATCATGGCGTTTGTTCACCGTGAACATTTTGGGAGGTCGAAATTTGCATTGGCGTTTATTGCCCGACGGATCGAGCGTATTTGCCCGTTGCTTTGGGTCGTGCTGATTGCATTGATCACGCTCCGTTATTTGAACGGTGACGGCTTGCCTTCCCTTGGAGAAATGATCCGCGCTTTCACGCTTTTTCCGTCCGCCGGAGAGCCGATACTAGAGCCAACGTGGTCACTCACTTTCGAAATGCTCTTTTATCTGGTCTTTTCGCTTCTGATCTTCAATTTCCGATTTGGAATGTATGTCGCAGGGATTTGGTTCTGCGCCTGTCTTGTTGCGGCGGTGTCCGCCTATCAAGGGTGGGGTGCCTCATTACTGCTGTCATACTATAACATATTGTTCGCCTTTGGAATTTTGGCATCGGCCCTCTTTCGTTTGCTGTCGACAGCAGTGGCTGCAGCGGCGCTTTTCGGTGGAATCGGCGTCTATCTGTTAATCGGTCTGGGTGAGGTGTATGGTGTGATTACGCTTCCCAAGGGGCTTCGCACGATCGGATTTGGTTTGGGCGCAACAGGAATTGTTGCGGGCTTAGCCGCCCTTGACACTGCCGGCAAGCTGGTCACGCCACGAATACTCTTGGCTGTTGGTGATGCATCTTACGCAATCTACCTTGTGCACGTGATGGTGATGACCGTATTGGTCAAGGCCTTGAGCCAGTTTGGTGAGAGTATCGTTGCAAATCTGCCCCTGACTGCGCTTGTTCTTGTGACTGGAAGTTTGTTGAGTGGTGCGCTTTTGCACTTTCTGCTGGAGCGTCCTTTGCTAAGAAAACTAAGGACGCTGCGGTTGCAATTGGCCTAACGGTTTTAAAAGGGAGACGTGGAAATGGCCACGGTCATCAAGAACGGCACTATCGTCACGGCGGACCTGACCTATGCAGCGGACGTGCAGATTGACGGCGGCATTATCACGGCCATCGGCCCTGGCTTGACGGGCGAAACGGTTCTGGAAGCGACCGGCTGTTATATCATGCCCGGCGGGATTGACCCGCACACGCATCTGGAAATGCCGTTCATGGGCACCTATTCGGCGGACAACTTCGAATCCGGCACCCGGGCGGCGCTTTCGGGCGGGACCACGATGGTTGTGGATTTCGTGCTGCCGGGGCAGGGGCAGGGGCTGATGGATGCCATGCAGATGTGGCACAACAAGTCGGGCCGGGCGTCCTGCGACTATTCCTATCACATGGCGATCACCTGGTGGGGTGAGCAGGTGTTCAACGACATGAAGACCGTAACCGAGGCGGGGATCAACAGTTTCAAGCACTTCATGGCCTACAAGGGCGCGTTGATGGTTAACGACGACGAAATGTTCGCGTCGTTCAGCCGCTGTGCCGAACTGGGCGCGATGCCCTTTGTCCATGCCGAAAACGGCGATGTCGTGGCCGAGTTGCAGCGCAAGCTGATGGCGGCGGGCAACACCGGGCCCGAGGCGCACGCCTATTCCCGCCCGCCCGAGGTGGAAGGCGAGGCGACCAATCGCGCGATCATGATCGCCGACATGGCAGGGGTGCCGGTTTACATCGTGCACACCTCCTGCGAAGAGGCGCACGAGGCGATCCGCAGGGCGCGAATGCTGGGAAAAAGGGTTTATGGTGAACCGCTTATCCAGCATCTGGTGCTGGACGATTCGGAGTATCGCCATCCCGACTGGGACCATGCGGCGCAGCGGGTGATGTCGCCGCCGTTCCGTGACAAGCGGCATCAGGACTCGCTTTGGGCGGGGCTGGCGGCGGGGTCGTTGCAGGTGGTGGCGACGGATCACTGTGCGTTCACCACGGCGCAAAAGCGCTTCGGGCTGGGGGATTTTACCAAAATCCCCAACGGAACCGGGGGATTGGAGGACCGCCTGCCGATGCTGTGGACGCATGGGGTGGCGACGGGGCGGATCACGATGAACGAGTTCGTCGCGGTGACCTCGACCAATATCGCCAAAATCCTGAACTGCTATCCGAAGAAGGGGGCGGTGCTGGTGGGGGCGGATGCCGATCTGGTGGTGCTGGATCCTTCGAGGTCCAAGACGATTACGGCGAAGGCGCAGCAATCGGCCATCGATTACAACGTGTTTGAGGGGAAAGTGGTCAAAGGCCTGCCGCGCTATGTGCTGAGCCGGGGACATTTGTCGATCGACGACGGGGCGGTGAAGACCGAGGAAGGCCACGGGCAGTTCGTGGCACGCCCCCCGAACGGCGCGGTCAACCGGGCGCTGACCCAGTGGAAGGACCTGACCGCCCCGCGCCCGGTGGTGCGGACCGGCATCCCGGCGAGCGGGGTGTGATGTCAGGGTACGAGGTGTTCAAGTTCGGGCATCAAGACCACGCTTTCCTGCTCGTTCGGGTCGGTGCGGGAGATGATGGCAGTGGTGGGAATGTCGCCACTGTTCATCGGCAGGTGGGGCATGTCAGCGGGAATGTAGAGCAAATCACCCGGTTCAATATCCAATACGTTTTCAAGGGCTTGTCCCCAATACATTCGGCTGGTCCCAGCGATGCAATAGATCGCAGTTTCGTGCGTCGCATGTTTGTGCGCCTTCGCCCGGCTGCCGGGCGGGATGGTCAGCAGGTGCATGCAGATCGCCTGCGCCCCGACCGTTTCCAAGGATATCCCCTCGTTGTAGGTAAAGCCCTGTTTGCCCGAAAAATGACCCTCGGGACGGAGTTTGCGGCATGACGACATCGGGTTTCCTCTTGCGTTTGGTCAAAAATACCGGATGCCGGGCATGAAGGATACGCTGAACATCGCCGCCCCGGTGATCGTGGCGGCGGGAGTCGATCTGGTGTTTCAGACCGGCGACGGGCCGGTGCAGGCGTTGACCGATGTCAGCCTGTCGATCAACAAAGGGGAATTCGTTTCGTTCATCGGGCCGTCGGGCTGTGGCAAGACCACGTTCCTGCGCTGCGTGGCGGCGCTGGAGCAGCCTACGGCGGGTCGTCTGACGGTGAACGGGATGAGTGCCGAGGCGGCGCGGAGGGCGCGGGCCTACGGGTATGTGTTTCAGGCGGCGGGGTTGTATCCGTGGCGGACGATTGCGGGGAATATCCGGCTACCGCTTGAAATCATGGGGTTTTCAAAGGCCGAGCAAGAGGCGCGGGTGGAGCGCGTGCTAGATCTGGTCGAACTGTCGGGCTTTGGCGGCAAGTACCCCTGGCAGTTGTCGGGGGGCATGCAGCAGCGCGCCTCGATCGCCCGCGCGCTGGCGTTCGATGCCGACATCCTGCTGATGGACGAACCCTTTGGCGCGCTGGATGAAATCGTGCGGGACCGGTTGAACGAAGAGCTGCTAGGCCTCTGGAATCGCACGGAAAAGACCATCCTGTTCGTGACCCATTCGATCCCCGAGGCCGTGTATCTGTCGACGAAGATCGTGGTGATGAGCCCGCGGCCGGGGCGGATAACCGACATAATCGACTCGCCGCTGCCAAAGGACAGACCGCTAGATATCCGCGACAACCGGGAATTCATCGAGATCGCCCACCGGGTGCGCGACGGGCTGAGGGCGGGGCATGGCGATGACTGAGGCGGGTATGATCCGCGTATGGTTTGCGTATGGCGGACGTATGGCTTTGCGCATGACGGTGCGAACAGGGGGGGCTGCCGCCCCCGCCGGGGCCCTTGGCCCCGACTCCTCTGCGGATATTTGTGAACAGATGAAGGGGGCGGGGCTTTGAAGGGGTTGTGGTCGGTCCTTGCCGTGGTCGGGATCATCGTCGCGGTCTGGTATGCGGCTGCGGTCTGGATGAATGCGCCGTGGGTCTATGATCAGGCGGCGCGGGCGGGGGAGACGGTTTCGCTGCGGCAGATGGTGGCGGCGACGATGGGGCAGGACCGCCCCGTGCTGCCCGCGCCGCATCAGGTGGCGGCAGAGGTGTGGCAGGGGGTGACGGGGCAAGCGGTGACCTCGAAGCGGAGCCTCGTCTATCACGGCTGGGTGACGTTGCAGGCGACGTTCTACGGGTTCGTGCTGGGCATTGGGCTGGGGGTCGCGCTGGCGGTAGCGATCGTGCGGTTCCGGGTGATGGAGCTTGCGGTGATGCCTTGGGCGATCATCAGCCAGACCATTCCCATCGTGGCGCTGGCGCCGATGATCGTGGTTCTGTCGAACGCGGCGGGGGTGGAGGACCGGATGGTGCCGAAGGCGATCATCTCGGCTTACCTCAGTTTCTTTCCGGTGCTGGTCAGCATGGTCAAGGGGCTGCGGTCCCCCGACCAGATGCAGATCGACCAGTTGCGGACCTGGTATGCGTCTGAGCCACAGATGTTCTGGAAGCTGCGGCTTCCGGCCTCGATGCCGTATTTTTTTGCCAGTCTGAAGGTGGCGATCGCCGCCAGTCTGGTGGGGGCGATCGTCGGCGAATTGCCGACCGGCGCGATCGAGGGGTTGGGCGCGCGGATGCTGATCGGCAGCCAGTTCGGCGAGCCGTTGATCATGTGGGCCGCGCTGTTCGCGGCGGCCGCATTGGCGGGGGCGCTGATCGTGCTGGTGGGGCTGGTCGAGAGGGTGGCGCGGGCGCGGATGGGGGTGCCGGCGTGAGTTGGCTGGTCGGGGCCTTGGCGGTGTGGGCTGTCGGGTGGGCGGGCAATGTCTGGCTGGCGCGGTCGGTGTGGTCCGGCACGAGGAGCGGGCGGTTGGCGATTGCGGTGGTGTTCGGGGTGACTCTGCTGGCGATCTGGGAATGTGCGGTGCGCGGGTTCGGGGTGTCGGCGGTGATCCTGCCTGCGCCGTCGGCCATTGGGGCGCGGATTTTCGGGGCATTGCCGGTGCTGTGGGGCGATTTCGTGCAGACGGTGATCAAGGGGGCGCTGACCGGCTACGTTACGGGGGCGGGGGCGGCGGTGGTGGTTGCGGTGCTGATCGACCGGTCGCCGTTCCTGAAGGCGGGGCTGCTGCCAGTTGGCAATTTCGTGGCCGCGCTGCCCATCGTGGGGATCGCGCCGATTCTGGTCGCGTGGTTTGGGTTCGACTGGCAGTCCAAGGCGGCGGTCGTGGTGGTGATGGTGTTCTTTCCGGTGCTGGTCAACATGGTGGCGGGGCTGCAGGTGTCTGAACGGATGCAGCGCGATCTGATGGCGACCTGGGGGGCAAGTTACTGGCAGGCGCTGGTCAAGTTGCGCCTGCCCGCCGCGATGCCGTTCCTGTTCAACGGGTTGAAGATCGCGAGCACGCTGGCGCTGATCGGCGCGATTGTTGCCGAGTTTTTCGGCAGTCCGACCGTGGGGATGGGCTTTCGGATCAGCACGGAGGTCGGGCGGCTGGGGATGGACATGGTCTGGGCCGAAATAGCCGTTGCGGCACTGGCGGGGTCGGCGTTCTATGGGCTGATTGCGGGGATCGAACGGGGGGTGACGTTCTGGCACCCCTCGAGCCGGGTTTAACAAGCGCAAAAGGCGCATCAACGTGGAGGTTGAGGATGAAGAAGTTGGTTTTGGGCGCGACACTGGCCGTGATGGCCGGGGCGGCACAGGCGGCGGACGACGTGACGCTGCAGCTGAAATGGGTCACGCAGGCACAGTTTGCGGGCTATTACGTGGCGCAGGCCAAGGGGTTTTACACCGACGAGAATCTGAACGTCACGATCAAGCCGGGTGGCCCCGACATCGCCCCCGGTCAGGTGATCGCAGGCGGCGGGGCGGATGTGGTGATCGACTGGATGCCGTCGGCCTTGGCCGCGCGGGAAAAGGGGCTGCCACTGGTCAACATCGCGCAGCCGTTCGCAAGCTCAGGGCTGATGCTGACCTGCCTGAAGGAGACTGGCATCGCCGCGCCCACCGATTTCGCGGACAAGACGCTGGGCGTGTGGTTCTTTGGCAATGAATATCCGTTCCTGTCGTGGATGTCGCAGCTTGGCCTTGCGACCGATGGCTCGGCGGGCGGGGTTACCGTGCTGAAGCAGGGGTTCAACGTCGATCCGCTGTTGCAAAAGCAGGCGGCGTGCATTTCGACCATGACCTACAACGAATACTGGCAGGTGATCGACGCAGGCATCACGCCCGAGGATCTGGTGACCTTCAAGTATCAGGACATGGGCGTCGCCACGCTGGAGGACGGGCTTTATGTTCTGGAGGACAAGCTGGCCGACCCCGCGTTCGAGGACAAGATGGTGCGGTTCGTGCGTGCCAGCATGAAGGGCTGGAAATTCGCTGAAGCCAACCCAGACGAAGCCGCGATGATCGTGCTGGAGAATGACGAAACCGGCGCGCAGACCGAACAGCACCAGAAACGGATGATGGGCGAGGTCGCCAAGCTGACCGCAGGGTCGGACGGCAAGCTGGACGTGGCGGCGGCCGAGGCGACGGTGGCGACGCTGCTGGCGGGAGGGTCCGACCCGGTGATCACCGCGGCACCGACCGGGGCGTGGACCAGCGCGATCACCGACAAGGCGCTGCAGTAGTCTTTCGGAGGGAACGGTGGGAGGGCGCGCTGTCGGGCGCGCCCTTTTGCATGTCGGGGGTGGGGTGGTGGTCGGGTTTGCGCCGGGCTACGTCCTGGGAGCGGCGGTCTTGCGGACAGGGGGGGGGGGGGGGGGG
>JANNNU010000180.1:0-8270 GCA_031398695.1 Paracoccaceae bacterium
TGTCGGGCAACGCGGCCATTCCGGCGGTGGACAGTCGGCGTCGGGTGATGGCGCAGATCACCGGGCGGCGGATCGTGCAGATGGTCAAGGATGATCTGAAGCCGTCCGATATCCTGAACAAGGAAGCGTTCGAGAACGCGATCCGGACCAATGGCGCGATCGGGGGGTCGACCAATGCGGTGATCCACCTGCTGGCGATTGCGGGCCGGGTCGGCGTCGATCTGACGCTGGACGACTGGGACCGATGCGGGCGCGACGTGCCGACGATCGCCAATCTGATGCCCTCGGGCAAGTATCTGATGGAAGAGTTCTTTTATGCCGGTGGCCTACCAGTCGTCATCAAGCGGCTGGGCGAGGCGGGGCTCTTGCACAAGGACGCGCTGACGGTCAGCGGCGAGACGATGTGGGATCAGGTCAAGGACGTGGTGAACCACAACGAGGATGTGATCCTGCCTACCGAGAAGGCATTGACCCAGTCGGGCGGTGTGGTCGTGGTGCGTGGCAACCTCGCGCCGAACGGGGCCGTGCTGAAACCTTCGGCGGCCAGCCCGCATCTGCTGACGCACCGGGGACGGGCGGTCGTGTTCGAGGATATCGACGACTACAAGGCCAAGATCAACGACGAGGCTTTGGACATCGACGAGACCTGCATCATGGTCCTGAAGAACTGCGGGCCGAAGGGCTATCCGGGCATGGCTGAGGTCGGCAACATGGGTCTGCCCCCGAAGGTGCTGCGCAAGGGCATCACCGACATGGTGCGCATTTCGGACGCGCGGATGTCGGGGACGGCTTACGGCACGGTCTGTCTGCACACCTCGCCCGAGGCGGCGGCAGGCGGGCCGCTGGCGGTGGTACAGAACGGTGATTTCATCGAGCTGGACGTGCCGAACCGGCGGCTGCATTTGGAAGTGTCGGATGCCGAACTGGCGGCGCGGCTGGCAAAATGGGCGCCAAGCCATGTGCGGGCGGAAAGCGGTTATGCGTGGTTGCACCAGCAGCATGTGCAAGGCGCGGATACCGGGGCCGATTTGGACTTTCTGAACGGATGCCGCGGCAATCCGGTTGGCAAGGATTCGCACTGATGCGCGGCAAGGTGGCGTTGGTCGGGATCGGCAAGATCGCGCGGGATCAGCATGTGCCTGCCCTGGCGGCGAGCCCGGATTGGGAACTGGCGGCGACCGTCTCGCGGTCGGGGTCGGTCGATGGCGTCGAAAGCCACACCGATTTTGCCGCGATGCTGACGGCACGGCCGGACATCGGGATGGTGTCGCTGTGCATGCCGCCGGTGCCCCGGTTCGACTATGCCCACGCGGCCCTGATGGCGGGGCGGCACGTGATGCTGGAAAAGCCGCCGGGTGCGACCCTATCCGAGGTGCATGCGCTGCAGGCGTTGGCTGCGGCACGCGGGCTGGTGCTGTTTGCCACATGGCACAGCCGGATGGCCATGGCGGTAGCGGCGGCCAAAAGTTGGCTTTCTGACAAGACGGTGCGGCGGGCCCACATCACCTGGCGTGAGGATGTGCGAAAATGGCATCCCGGGCAGGACTGGGTTTTCGAGCCTGGCGGCATGGGCGTGTTCGATCCAGGGATCAACGCGTTGTCGATCCTGACCGAAATCCTGCCGTCACCCGTGCACCTGACCGGCGCGGTGCTGGAGTTTCCGGCAAACCGGCAGACGCCGATTGCCGCTGCGCTGACCTTTTCCGGGGGGGTCACGGCCGACTTCGACTGGCGACAGGAAGGCCCGCAGACCTGGGATATCGAGATCGAGACCGACGCGGGGCCGATGGCGCTGCGGATGGGCGGCAACCGGCTGGAGGTGGGCGGGGTCGAGGTGGCCGGCGAAAATTCGATCATGGGCGAATACCCGGCGCTTTATGCGCGGATGGCGGAACTGGTGGCGACGGGGCACTCGGATGTCGATCTGGCCCCGATGGTGCACGTGGCGGATGCGTTGACATTGGGTCGGCGCGTCGAGGTCGCTGCATTCGATTTTTAAGGATTTGACAATGCTGACAGGCAAACAACTGATCGCCGGGGATTGGGTTTCGGGTGAAACCACGTTCCGTTCGTCGCCGGCGACTGGTGAGGCCTTGGCCTTTTCGCAAGGCACGGCGGGGGATGTGGACCGCGCTTGCGTCGCGGCCGAGGCGGCATTCGGGGTCTATTCGTCCTTGCCTCGGGCCACTCGCGCGGCGTTTCTGGACCGCATCGCGGATGAGATCGAGGCCCGCGGCGCCGACATCACCGCCATCGGCACGGCCGAAACCGGCCTGCCCGCCGCGCGTCTGGACGGCGAGCGTGGCCGCACCACGGGGCAATTGCGGCTGTTCGCGTCGCATATCCGGGACGGCGTTTACCTCGATCGTCGGACCGATGCGGCACAGCCGGACCTCAAACCAGCGCCCCGCGCCGAAATCCGCATGATGCAGCGCGCAGTCGGGCCGGTGGCGGTGTTCGGGGCCTCGAATTTCCCGCTGGCATTCTCGACGGCCGGTGGCGACACTGCGAGTGCGCTGGCGGCGGGCTGCCCGGTGGTGGTCAAGGGGCATCCCGCGCATCCGGGCACGGGCGAGATCGTGGCGCAGTCCATCGATGCGGCGATCCGGGCGATGGAGTTGCCGGGGGGCGTGTTTTCGTTGGTGCAGGGTGCCGGTTTCGCGGTGGGCGAGGCGCTGGTGCAGCATCCGTTGATCAAGGCGGTCGGATTTACCGGCAGTCTGCGCGGCGGGCGGGCGCTGTTCGATCTGTGCGCGCGGCGGCCCGAGCCCATCCCGTTCTTTGGCGAGTTGGGGTCGGTCAACCCGGTGTTCGTGCTGCCGCAGGCGCTGGCGGCGCGTGGCGAGGCGATTGCGGCCGGTTGGATCGGATCGCTGACCCTGGGGGCAGGGCAGTTCTGCACCAATCCCGGACTCGTCGTGATGCCCGACGGGCCCGAGGCCGCGCGGTTCGTGGCGGCTGCGCAGGCCGACGTGGCGCAGGTCGGTGCGCAGACCATGCTGACCGACGGCATCGCCGAAGCCTTTCGCACCGGTCGTGACCGCGTCGCGGCGACGCAGGGCGTGCAGGAGATTGCCCGTGCCGATGGCGACGGACGGCAGGCGATGCCCGCGGTCTATGCAGTATCGGGTGCGGCGTGGTTGCAGAACCACGCACTTGGTGAAGAGGTGTTCGGCCCGATGGGCCTGATCGTGCGCGTGCGCGATCTGGCCGAAATGGGCGCGATCGCCCACGCGATGGAAGGGCAGTTGACCTGCACCTTGCAGATCGAGCCAGACGATTATCCCGCGGCGCGCGATCTGCTGCCGATGCTGGAGCGCAAGGCGGGGCGAGTTCTGGCGAACGGCTTTCCCACCGGGGTCGAGGTGGGCGAGGCGCAGGTGCATGGCGGGCCCTATCCGGCCAGCACCAACTTTGGCGCAACGTCGGTCGGCACGCTCGCGATCCGGCGCTGGCTGCGTCCGGTCGCGTGGCAGAACATGCCAGACGCGTTGCTGCCCGAGGATGCGCTTTGACCGTTTAGGTCAAGCGCCGGGCGAGCGGTTTCGGTTTCGGTTGGCAGGCATCAGGGCAGCGAGGGCGTCGCTGGCCAAAAGGGCGCCGCCACGGCAGCCGCCCTGTTCGAACGGAGTCGGGGGCGCATGATCGGAAGCGATTGCGGCGATCCATGACAGGGTGCCACAGACCGACGAAGCGCCCAGTCGCAGCATCCGGTGCGGATCGGTTTCTGCCAACTTGCCGCCCAGAACGATCGGCGCCGCCGTCTGAACTACCAGCGCGGGCAGCACATCGGCCAGCATGGCCTGTTCCTGCGGTCGTGCCGACAGACGCGATCCGGCCAGCACGACCAGATCGGGTTGCAGATGACGCGCCGTGATCTGGATTTCGTGCACCGACTGGGGCAGCAGCAGGCGGACGGACCATCCGGCACGACGCAGCAGGGCCACCTTCAGGATCACGCCGCACATGTCCGGCGTGCCAGGCAAGGCGCTGACCAGCGCGCTGCCGACCGATTGCGCGCTTTCCGCCACGTCCAGCCGCAGACGCAAGGCCGATTGAAGCATCGCGACCGCCAATTGGCGTTGCCACGCGCTGATCAGGCCGTCCATCCACTGCGCCTGCACCCGGTCCAGCACCGCCTGGATCAGACCTGCGGATTCGGTCAGCCCCGATTGCCGCAGGACGGTGTCGAGATAGCCGCGCGCCACGCGCGGATCGGTGTTGGTCAGCACATCGGCCAGGGCTGCACCCCGCGCCTGGGCCAGACGCAGGATGTCGGCGCGCCCGGACGGATCAAGGCGGCGAAAGGCGTCAGCCATCGCCCTGGACCGTTGGCCCGCGCCGTCGGCCGCATCGCCTTCGAGGGTGTCGGACAACGCGGACCGGCGCGGCTGGCCCAGGCTTTGCGGCAGCGACACCACGTCGTCGATCAGGCAAGGATCAAGCTGGGCGAGACTGGCCGTGGTCAGCGCCAGCCTCATGGGCGAGCCGGGAAAATGGCGCTCCGTCACCACGGCGGGCGGTGTGGCCCACTGGAGCCGGTGCCGGGGGTCCAACCGAATCCTGTCCCACAGCATCGCCACGGCTGCCTCGGGGCCTTCGATCCATTGATGGATCAGTCCGGACTCGCAGGCGAGCGCCCCCGTCACATTCAGGTTCGCATTGGACGGTCGCATCCGCGCCACGATGTCGGCCAGCAGGAAGGGGTCTTGCAACAGCGGACCGGCCTCGCTGCCGTATGTCACTGCGGAGAAACCTCCGGCGTTGGAGTGCGGGGCGACTGGGTCCATGCTTGCCTCCGTCCTTGTCTTTTGCTGCGGTGACAGAGACAGGCACGTAATGCACGACCCTGCTTGGTCCAGGGGTTTCACCCGTTGGACCCCGCTCGACGGTCATACCTGTGTCGCAATCGGACGCAGCACAGGCCGGGCCGTAGATTGTTCCCCCAAGATGCGGCTCGATCGTCCGTCCCCGTTCGAAATCCGCCAATCCTTTTCGCGGCACGTTGCCGCGCAACTCCTTATCTGTCCGATTCAGCCCGGCATCCGCCGGCCTTCCGACTCGGACGGGGCCATAACCGTCAGATGCGCAGGATGACACGATCCCGTTACCTGTCAATGCCGATTGACAAGACGCGGCCGCGGCAGGTCAAGCGGGCGTCCGGTTCGTCAGGTGCTGTGGCGGTGGACCAAGGCCAGAAGGTTGGCAAAGTCGTGGAATGCGGCAAGATGGGGCAGCGCGGCGATTGGGGTCTTGCGGTAGCCTTCGGTGAACAACAGCAGCGGGATTCCTGCAGCCATGGCGGTGTCCGCATCGACCTCGCTGTCGCCGACAAAGATCGCGCGGGTGGCCCCAAGGGCGCGCACCGCCGCGAGCAAGGGGTCGGGATGGGGTTTGCGGCAGGGCAGGGTGTCGCCACCGATCACCGTCCCGAAAAGATCGAGAAGGTCGAACGCTTTGAGGATGTCGCGTGCCGGTCCTGCGGGTTTGTTGGTACACAGCCCGATCGGGTGGCCGGCCGCCGCCAGCGCCTGCACCGCGGCGCGCGCGCCGGGATAGAGGGTCGTGAGATCGGCCGGCGCAGCCGCATACTGCGCCAAAAACCGCGCGACCAGATCGGCATGGCGGGCAGGGCTGGCCGGTTCGTTGCGCGCGGCCATAACCCGGTCGATCAGAACCGGCACCCCGTTGCCGATGAACCTGCGCACCGCCGCAAAGCCGATCGGCGGCTCGCCCTCGTCCGCCAGCGTCCGCGCGAGGGCCGCGTGAATGTCGGGCGCGCTGTCGATCAGCGTGCCGTCAAGGTCGAAGATCACGGCGTCAGGCACGCCCGGCCTCGGCGGCAGCGCGGATCGCCCGGATGTTGACGCCGTAAGGGGCCGGGTCGGCGACCGATCCGCCCTTGAACACGGCCGATCCGGCGACCAGCACGTCCGCCCCGACCGCGACGACCAGCGGCGCCGTTTCGACCGTAACGCCGCCGTCGATCTGAATATGGATCGGCCGGTCGCCGATCATCGCGCGCAGGCGGTCCACCTTGGCGATCTGGCTTGTGATGAAGGTTTGCCCTCCGAAACCGGGGTTTACCGTCATCACGCAGACGAGGTCGACCATGTCCAGCAGAGGCCCAACCGCGTCAACCGGCGTGCCGGGATTGATCGCCAGCCCCGCCTTCACTCCGGCGCCCCGGATCGCCTGCAAGGTGCGGTGCACATGCGGCCCGGCCTCGAGATGTGCCGACAGGATGTCCGCCCCGGCGCGGACGAACGCCTCGATATACGGGTCGACCGGCGCGATCATCAGGTGAACGTCCATCACCCCCTTGATGTGGGGCCGGATCGCGGCGCAGGTGGCGGGGCCAAAGGTGATGTTGGGCACGAAATGGCCATCCATCACGTCGACATGCACCCAATCCGCGCCTTGCGCCTCGATCGCCTCGCACTCCTGTCCGAAGTTGGCGAAATCGGCGGCAAGGATCGACGGGGCGATCTTGATGGCGCGGGGATGGGTCATGCGGGCAATCCTGTGAGTTCGGTCATGGGCCACCACAAGCGACCCGCCTCCCGCCGTTTTAGCGTGAAAGGCCTTGCAACATCCAGCGCAGCCGTACGGACTGCATCACCCGCCCGTGCCGCGCCCGGTGACGCCTGCCTGTCGGGGCCGGCTATGCCGCCGCCGCGATCGCCGGGTTCAACGACCCGCTGGCATAGCGTTTCGCCATGTCTTCCATCGCGATGACCTTGATCTTGCCGGCCTGACCCGCCGTGCCGAATGCCTCGAGCCGCAACTTGCAGACCTCGCGCATCGCATCCATCGCCGGTTTGTTGAACTTGCGCGGGTCGAATTCGGCCGGGTTCTGCATCGCGATCCGGCGATACTGCCCGGTCATCGCCATGCGGCAATCGGTGTCGATGTTGACCTTGCGCACGCCCATCTTGATGCCGCGCACGATCTCTTCGACCGGCACGCCAAAGGTCTGCGGCATCGCCCCGCCGTATTCGTTGATGATGTCCTGCAGGTTCTGCGGCACGGATGACGAGCCGTGCATGACCAGATGGGTGTTCGGCAGCTTCTTGTGGATCGCCTCGATCACGCTCATTGCAAGAATTTCGCCGGTGGGCTGGCGCGAGAACTTATAGGCGCCGTGCGAGGTGCCGCAGGCGATGGCCAGGGCGTCAACCTTGCTGCGCGCCACGAAATCGACCGCCTGATCGGGGTCGGTCAGCAGCATCGCATGGTCGAGTTTGCCGGTCGCACCATGGCCATCCTCGGCCTCGGACTCGCCTTCCAGCGATCCCAGCACACCCAACTCGCCTTCGACCGACGCGCCCACCATATGCGCCATGGTGCTGACCCGTTCGGTTATGTCGACGTTGTAGTCATAACTGGCGGGCGTCTTGCCGTCGCCCATCAGGCTGCCGTCCATCATCACCGAGGTGAAGCCATGCTTGATCGCCGAGAGGCAAGTCGCCTCGTCGTTGCCATGGTCCTGATGCATGCAAAGCGGGATGGTCGGATAGATCTGTGCCAGCGCCTCGATCATCTTGGCCAGCATGATGTCGTTGGCATAGGCGCGCGCGCCGCGCGACGCCTGGATGATGACGGGGGCGTCGGTGGCCTTGGCGGCCTCCATTATCGCCAGCCCCTGTTCCATGTTGTTGATGTTGAACGCGGGCACGCCGTAGCCATGTTCGGCAGCGTGGTCGAGAAGTTGGCGCAGGGTAATCAGGGCCATCGGTCAAACCTTTTCGTCGTGCGTGGGTGCGGCGGTGCCACGGGCAGCGGCACGTCACCGATTCCGTCCAGAATGCCCCGCCTGCCGCGTGGACGTAAGTGAATTTTGCATCCGCGAGAGGACTGGTAACGGTAACAGTTTGGATTTCCGCCACTTTTGTCGCGGGCGGTGGGGATTGGCCACGGTATCGCCCTGGTTACGGCCCGCCGCGCCCGGTGGCCTTTGGCCCGACAAAACCTGTGGCGCCCGCGCGCGAAGGTGCGTGTCGCCCCTGTCCAAGGCGCCCTAAAAGTTCCCGTCGTTTTCCCCACCCGCCCCCTTTACGCCCCCGGACACCCTTGCTATACGGCCCGAACCGTTCCGGCGTAGCTCAGCGGTAGAGCAGTTGACTGTTAATCAATTGGTCGTAGGTTCGATCCCTACCGCCGGAGCCATTGCATCTTGAAGTCGCTCAAGGGGGCCAGACCTGCGTAATTGCAGTCGTGCAATATGCGGTGTTATCCGCCTTCACTCTTGAATGTGTCGGCAAGGCGCG
>JANNNU010000184.1:0-45211 GCA_031398695.1 Paracoccaceae bacterium
CCCCCCCCCCCCCCCCCCCCCCCCCCCCCCCCCCCCCCCCCCCCTGCCGGCCCATCCGCCCGCGCCGCCCTGTCAGAAATCCGCCCACCCCCGGCAAAACCTGCTTGACGCCCCCCGCCCCCCCGCATAATACACCTCAACGTTCGGGTTTCGATCCAAGCGCGGTAACGCGGGGTTGTAGCTCAGTTGGTTAGAGTATCGGCCTGTCACGCCGGGGGTCGCGGGTTCGAGCCCCGTCAACCTCGCCAAACCGCTGGATCGACCCGAACGTGATTTCCCATCCTTGAAGTCGTGAACCCTATCCGGCAGATACAAAAGTCTGTCCAACCGCCACAGCCACGTCCCCAGGATGGGCAAGACTGCCCACCCTACAACTCCATGCGATACCGGACGTGTCCGTCGCTGGGCACGAAACTGTCGTAAAGCGCCCGCGCTCGTGCATTGCCCTGATCGGTGTGCCAGTAAAGGCGACGCCAACCCCGCGCTGCCGCAAGTGCGCGCAGATCCTCGATCAGCGCCCGCCCCACGCCCTTGCCGCGCGCGGGCTCGGCCACGAACAGATCCTCCAGATAGCAATCTTCCCCCATCACCCAGGTCGAGGGGTGATGCTGGTGGATCGCAAAGCCCAGCACGTCGGCTTCGACCGCCAGCCGCGCCTTCAGCGCGGACGCGGGGTCCATCAGGCGCGTCCAGGTGAAATCGGTGATCTCGGACGCCAGTGTCACGCCGTAGAATGCCAGATACTGTGCCCACAGCCGTCGCCAGGCCATTTCGTCACGGGGGGCCGCATCCCGTACGATCACGCCAGCTTTTCCAGCACACGGGCCCAGCTTCGGATGCCCCTGTGAAAACTTTCCAGATCGTATTTCTCGTTGGGCGAATGGATCTGGTCGTCGTCGCGCCCAAAGCCCAGCAGCATCGCGTCCATGCCCAGATGGGTCTTGAAATACCCCGCGACCGGAATCGTGCCGCCCGCGCCGACAAAGGCCGCAGGCCGCCCCCATTCCTCGGTCAGGGCTGCCCGTGCCGCCGCGAACGCCGGGTTGTCGACCGCCATCACCGATGCGGGCGAGTTGCCGTGGCCCTTGAACGCCACCGTCACATCGGCGGGCAATTGCGCCTGCACCCAGGCCCGAAAACTGTCGCGAATCGCGTCAGGGTCCTGCTGGCCTACCAACCGGAAACTGATCTTGGCATGCGCCTCGCCCGGCAACACGGTCTTGAACCCGTCGCCGGTATAGCCGCCCCACACCCCGTTCACCTCGGCTGTGGGGCGCGACCAGATCATCTCCAGCGGCGTGCGGTCCATCTCGCCTGCGGGCTGCGACAGCCCGACATCGCCCAGAAACCGCGCGTGATCGAACGACAGCGCCTGCCACTGCTGGCGGATCGCGTCGGGCAGTTCGGTCACCCCGTCGTAGAACCCCGGCACCTGCACCCGTCCGTTGGCATCGTGCAGACCCGCCAGGATCCGCGACAAGACCCGGATCGGATTTGCGGCCAACCCGCCATACATCCCCGAATGCAGATCGCGCGACGCGGCGCGGATCGTGATCTCTTCGCCCAGCAACCCGCGCAGCATGGTGACGATCGCCGGATCGGTGCCCTGGAACAGTCCGGTGTCACAGATCAGTGCCAGGTCCGCCGTCAACTCCGCCATGTTCGCCTCGAGAAACCCCACCATCGACGGCGAGCCGGACTCTTCTTCCCCCTCCAGAAAGATCGTCAGTCGGCAGGGCAGGGCGCCATGCACCGCCACCCAGGCGCGGCACGCCTCGAGAAAAGTCATCAACTGGCCTTTGTCATCCGACGCACCCCGTGCCCGGATCACCTTGCCCTTGGGGCCATCCTCCACCGCGGGATCGAACGGATCGCGGTCCCACAGCGCAAGCGGATCCACGGGTTGCACGTCGTAGTGGCCATAGAACAGCAGATGCGGGCCGGTATCGCCGCCGTGGGCCACCACCATCGGATGCCCCGGCGTCGGCCGCGCGGATGCCGCGAACCCCAGCGACTGCAGATCGGCCACCAGCCAGTCCGCCGCCCGCGCGCAGTCCGGCGCAAAGGCCGGATCCGTCGAGATCGACGGGATGCGCAACAGCGCCATCAGCCGGTCCAGCGCCTGCGGCAGGGTGTCGTCTATGCGGGCCAGAACGGCATCGAGCGTCATGCGTGTCTCCAATTCGTGAACAAGGCGGCAGCCTAGCAGCGCCATCCCCCCTGTCCACCCCAAGCGGCCTTTGCTAAACCCGAACCGGTCAAGCTGTCGAAGGAGCCCGCGATGAAAGCAGCGTTTTCCCTGATGTGCGCCGCGATTCCGGTGGTGATCGCGGCACAGATGCTTGCCTCCGACGCGACAGCGCAGACCTTGCCGGGCAAGGACGCCCGAAAGCTGCTGTTTCCGGGCAAAGGGGCGGCGGTGGAAATGACACCTGACTCGGGCCTTTCGGCGCAGGATCAGACCGTTCTGGCTAGCGTCGCCGCGCAGCAACCCTATTACGGCGCCATCGCGATCAGCCCGGACGAAGGCCTGCTGTCCGAGGCGACGGTCGCCGCGGCAAACTACCATGACACCGCCGCCGCCGAAACGGTCGCGCTGGCCGACTGCAACGCGCGCAAGACCGGAGCCGTCCCGTGTGTCATCGCGGCACTGATCCGCCCCGAAGGTTATGAACCCCGCCTGTTGCAACTGTCGCTCGACGCCACGGCCGCCCTGCGCAGCGACTATCCGGGTCGTGGCGGCGCGCTGGCGATTTCCGACCTGACCGGGGCGTGGGGCGTCGGCGACGGTGCCGACGCAGCCGTTACCGCCTGCGCGGCCAAGGGCGGCGCGACCGACTGTGTCGTCGTCGTGCAGGACTGACCGCGTGGTGCAGCGTCAATATGCCCAGTGCCAAGCGTCGCCAATTGCGCCACATCAACGACAAGCGCGGTTGAAGCGCCCGTGATGACCGCCTAATTGAAGGCGGCACGTTTGGGTTAAACGCCCACCCAGCCCGCACCGGACGACCCCGGATGCGCCAGGAGATACGGATGACTTACGACCACGCGCTCGATGCCGCCCTGAACCGCCTGCACGACGAAGGCCGCTACCGCACCTTCATCGACATCGCGCGGCGCCAGGGGCAGTTTCCGCACGCGGTCTGGACACGGGCCGATGGCACCGAACAGGACATCACCGTGTGGTGCGGCAACGATTACCTCGGCATGGGGCAGCACCCGCAGGTGCTGGCCGCGATGCACGAGGCGCTCGATGCCACCGGCGCGGGGTCTGGCGGCACGCGCAACATCTCGGGAACCACGGTGTATCACAAGCGGCTCGAGGCGGAACTGGCAGACCTGCACCGCAAGGAGGCTGCGCTGGTGTTCACCTCGGCCTATGTGGCCAACGACGCCACGCTGTCGACGCTGCCCCGGATCTTCCCGGGCCTGATCATCTATTCCGACGCGCTGAACCATGCCTCGATGATCGAAGGCATCCGCCGCAACGGCGGCGCCCGGCGCATCTTCCGCCACAACGACGTAGCCCACCTGCGCGAATTGCTGGCCGCCGACGATCCGGCGGCACCGAAACTGATTGCCTTCGAGTCGATCTATTCGATGGACGGCGATTTCGGGCCGATCAAGGCCATCTGCGATCTGGCGGCTGAATTCGATGCGCTGACCTATCTCGACGAGGTGCACGCGGTCGGGATGTATGGCCCGCGCGGGGCAGGAGTCGCCGAACGCGACGGACAGATGGCGCGGATCGACATCATCAACGGCACCCTGGCCAAGGCTTATGGTGTGTTCGGCGGCTACATTGCTGCAAGTGCGAAGATGGTCGACGCGGTGCGCAGCTATGCGCCGGGGTTCATCTTCACCACGTCGCTGCCCCCCGCAATTGCGGCAGGCGCGGCCACATCGGTGCATGTGCTGAAGACGGCCCAGCATTTGCGCGATGCCCAGCAAAGCAACGCGCGCATCCTCAAAGCCCGGCTCAAGGGGTTGGGGCTGCCGATCATCGATCAGGGGTCGCATATTGTGCCGGTGCATGTCGGCAACCCCATCCATTGCAAGATGCTGTCGGACATGCTGCTCGAATCCTTCGGCATCTACGTGCAGCCGATCAACTTTCCGACGGTGCCGCGCGGCACCGAACGTCTGCGGTTCACGCCCTCACCGGTGCACGATGCGCGGCAGATCGACCATCTGGTGCGCGCCATGGATGCGCTGTGGGGGCACTGCGCGCTAAATCGCGCCGAACGCAGTGCCTGACCCATCTCGCATGTGCAAAACGACTTGCCCTATGCTAACCTTTGCTCAATACGACGGAAAATGAGTCGATGGGGACGCGACTCGGGTCGGATCGGGGCAGTGATGGGGCAAGACGCATGATCGGTTGGAGGTCAAAGACCCCGACGCCAGAAGTTGACAAGCCGAAGGGCTTCGACGATTTCGATTTGCGTCTTGGTGATCTGATGCGCGGCGAACGGGCCACGCTGGGGAAATCCCTGCTCGACGTGCAGCGCGAGTTGAAAATCAAGGCTACCTATATTGCTGCGATTGAAAACGCCGACGTCTCGGCCTTCGAAACGCAGGGGTTTGTTGCGGGATACGTCCGCTCTTATGCGCGCTATCTGGGCATGAACCCGGATGAGGCGTTCGCACGGTTCTGCAAGGAAGCGAACTTTCAGGTCGCGCACGGCATGTCCGCTGCCGCTTCGACCGCGACCGTGGTCGGCGCGCGCACCCGTGCGGCTGCGGCCGAATACCATGATCCGCTGGCCAATCCCAATGCGAGTTTCGTGCCCCGCACCGAATCCGCCTTTGCCCGCATCGAACCGGGCGCGGTCGGGTCGGTGGCCGTGCTGCTGGCGCTGATAGGCGCACTGGGTTATGGCGGCTGGTCTGTTCTGCAAGAGGTGCAGCGCGTGCAGTTGGCCCCCGTCGACGAGGCCCCGCTGGTGGTTGCCGAAATCGACCCGCTGGGCAACGTCAAGGCCGAACCCCCCGCCATGCGCTCGGCCCCGGAAGAGGTTGCCACGGCCGCCGCCGATGACGCGGTAGACCGCCTCTATCGTCCTGCCGCGCTCGACGTGCCGGTGCTGACGTCGCGCGATGGTCCGATCTCGGCGATCAACCCGCGCGGGACTGGCGTTCTAACGACGGTTGCGGTACCAGAGGTCGTTCCCGGCGATGAACCGGTGCAAGTGGTGGCCAAACCCGATCCAGGGGTCGAGATTCTGGCCGTGCGCCCGTCCTGGGTGCGCGTATCCTCGGCTGATGGCACAGTGCTTTTCGAAAAGATCCTCGACGCCGGCGAACGTTATGTCGTCCCCGCGCTGGAAGAGGCGCCGGTGCTGCGGTCGGGCAATTCCGGCTCGATCTACTTTGCGGTCAACGGCAAGACCTATGGCCCCGCAGCGCCCGGCGCGCAGGTGATCAAGAACGTCGCCCTGACCCCCGACGCGCTGACCCAGTCCTATGCCGAGGCCGATCTGACGGGCGACGCCGACCTTGCAAGGTTCGTGACGCTGGAAGCCGCCCTGCCGATTGCGGTCAGCGAATAACCACCAGCCCCGTTGCCGACCGCGCCGCCGCACCGTATCTATGGTGCAAAAGCAGGAGCGCGCCATGACCCACAACCCGATCCGCCCGTGGCGCAACATCGACCGCCGGGTGTCGCGCCAGATCCGTGTCGGCAAGGTGCTGGTCGGCGGCGACGCGCCGATCTCGGTCCAGACGATGACCAACACCCTGACCACCGACGTCGCCGCCACGCTGGAACAGATCCAGCGCTGCGCCATCGCCGGGGCAGACATCGTCCGCGTCTCCACCCCTGACGAGGAAAGCACGGCGGCCCTGCGCCACATCGTAGCCGAAAGCCCGGTCCCGATCGTCGCCGACATCCACTTCCACTACAAACGCGCCATCGAGGCGGCCGAGGCCGGTGCCGCTTGCCTGCGCATCAACCCCGGCAACATCGGCGACGCCCGCCGGGTGGCCGAGGTGGTCAAGGCCGCCCGCGACCACGGCTGCTCGATCCGCATCGGCGTCAACGCAGGCTCGTTGGAACGCCATCTGCTGGAAAAATACGGCGAGCCGTGCCCCGATGCGATGGTCGAATCCGGCCTCGACCATATCAAGCTGTTGCAGGACAACGACTTTCACGAATTCAAGATCAGCGTCAAAGCCTCCGACGTCTTCATGGCCGCCGCCGCTTACCAGCAACTGGCGACCGTCACTGACGCCCCGATCCACCTTGGCATCACCGAAGCCGGCGGGTTGCAGTCCGGCACCGTAAAATCCGCCATCGGCCTCGGGTCACTCCTGTGGTTCGGCATCGGCGACACGATCCGGGTATCCCTGTCCGCCGATCCGGTCGAAGAGGTCAAAGTCGGCTTCGAAATCCTGAAATCCCTCGGCCTGCGCCACCGCGGCGTCACCATCATCTCGTGCCCTTCCTGCGCGCGCCAGGGGTTCGACGTGATCAAGACGGTGACCGAACTGGAAAACCGGCTGGCCCACATCACCACCTCGCTGTCGCTGTCGATCATCGGCTGCGTCGTCAACGGCCCCGGAGAGGCGCTGATGACCGACATCGGCTTCACCGGCGGCGGGGCAGGGTCGGGGATGGTCTATCTAGCGGGAAAACAGCATCACAAGCTGGGCAACGACCGGATGGTCGATCACATCGTCGAACTGGTCGAGGCGAAGGCCGCCGAAATCGAGGCGACCGAAGCCGCCCAGGCAAACGCCGAGGCGGCCGAGTAATCAGCCGCGCTCGTCCGCCACGATCTGCCGCATTCCGTCCAGCGGCACATAGCCGCGCACCATCGTGCCGTCGATCACGAAGGTCGGCGTGCCACTGATGTCCATGATGTCGGCCAGTGCGTGGTTCGCCTTGATCACGTCGGTCACCGCATCGGTCGACATCCGCGCCATCACCGCCGTCGCGTCCAGGTCCAGATCGACCGCCAGCCGCGACAGCGTGGCCTCGTCCGGCTCGCCGCGCAGGGTGATCAGGGCATCATGCGCCGCCTTGTAGGCCTCGTTGCCATGCAGTTGAAGGACCGCGATCGCGAAGCGCGACGAGATCAGCGACGCCTCGCCCAGGATCGGAAACTCCTTCAGCACCAGCCGGATGTTGCCGTCCGACGCGACCAGTTCCTCGACGTCGGCATTGGCCTTGCGGCAATAGCCACAGCGGTAATCGACGAATTCGACGATGGTGATGTCGCCCTGCGGATTGCCGCCCGACCACGAGGCGGCGTCGTTGAAGATCGCGTCATGCTGCTCGGCCAGCATCTGGCGGTCCTTGACCGCCGCATCGGCCTGCTCGCGGGCCTGCAATTCGTCCATCGCCTCGACGATGACCTCGGGATTTTCCAGAAGATAGGCCCGCACCTCGTCGCGGAACGCCTGACGCTCGGCATCGGTCATCTGCGCCTGGACGGGAGCGGACAGCAGGGTGGTCGCGGTCAGCAGGGCGGCAAGGGTCACGCGCATGGCAGCTCCGGAATTCTTAAGGATTGCTTGACCTGACGGGTTCGCGGCAGGACACTGTCGGAAAAAACCATAAGAGGCGGCAGATGCAAAGATCAACCCGGCGATCGCGGTGGGGGTGGGGTTATCCCTTCATTGTGATTCACTTCGCCCTGGCGATTGGGCTGATTGCAGGTGTGGCAGGGCAGGCGCAGACCCTGTCCGCGCTGGCGCGGCTGGACCCGGCGCAATCGCGGATTGCGGATCAGGACGGCGGGCTGGCGGTCACGCTCGCCCTGTCGCAGCCGGTGCCGTGGCGGGTCCGACTGCTGGATGCGCCGCCCCGCGTCGTGCTTGACCTGCGCGAGGTGGACTGGACCGGGTTGGACGACATGCCGCAGACCGGCACCGGCGTGGTGGATTTGCGGGCCGGGGTGTTCCGGCCTGGATGGTCGCGGCTGGTGATCGAGCTTGAAGGCCCGATGCGCGTGACGACTGCGCAGATGGATACCGACCCCGGCACCGTGGTGCGGCTGCGGCTCGACCCGGCGCCGCAGGCCGAATTTGCCGCGCAGGCCGCGTTGCCGGAACCGCCGGACTGGGCCTTGCCCGACCCTGCCGTTCTGCCACCGGGGCCAAAGCGCGGCGACGGCCCGATGATCGTGGTGCTGGACCCCGGCCATGGCGGGCTCGATCCGGGGGCCGAACGCGACGGTCAGACCGAAGCCGCGCTGATGCTGGAATTTGCCCGCGCCCTGAAAGAGGAATTGATCCGCGACGGTGGCTTCTATGTCGTGATGACGCGCGAAGACGATGTGTTCGTGCCGCTGGAAACCCGCATTTCCATCGCCCGCGCCGCCGCCGCGGATGTGTTCATCAGCCTGCACGCCGACGCGATTGCCGAAGGCGAGGCGGTCGGGGCCACGATCTATACCCTCGACGCCGAGGCGAGTGACGAGGCATCGGCGGCGCTGGCCGAACGCCACGACCGCGACGACCTGCTGGCGGGCGTCGATCTGACCGAGCAGGACGATCTGGTGGCCGAGGTGCTGATGGACATGGCGCGCACCACGACCGCCCCGCGCACCGGGCGGCTCGCGGACGCGCTGCAGGTGGCCATTCAGGGTGCCGAGATCCGGATGCACCGCTACCCGCAACAGCGCGCCGGGTTTTCGGTGCTGAAATCGCCCGACATCCCGTCGGTTCTGGTCGAGTTGGGATTCCTGTCGTCGGCCCGCGACCTCGCACGGCTGAACGATCCCGACTGGCGGGCGCGAATGACGGCGGCGTTGCGCGTCGGGCTGCTGGCCTGGGCCGCCGAGGATGCGGTGCTGTCGGCTCAGGCGGGGCAATAGGGCGGTGGCCGACCGATCCGGCAGCACCGCAACGTCATGCTCAAAGCCATACCTGCGCCAGACGCAGACCATACGTCCACCATACCCTCTGCGCGGCCCCTTGCCACATGGGCTGCATCGTTTTGACCTTTGCTGCGCAAGGCGTGTATAAGAAGGCTTGGCTGGCAAAGGGCGGGCGCGTGCTTCGGTTCATCGGATCGTTTCTTGGGGCCATCTTCACGATGGTGACGCTGGGCATAATGTTTGCCGCGCTGACCGTCGGCGGCATTTTCTACATGTTTTCCGCAGACTTGCCGTCCACCGAAAGCCTCGCGCAGTACACGCCCCCCACCATCAGCCGAATCTATTCCGGCGAAGGCCGGATCGTCGACGAGTTCGCGCAGGAGCGCCGCCTGTTCGTGCCCGCCGATGAAATCCCCGATCTCGTGAAACATGCCTTCGTCGCCGCCGAAGACCAGCGCTTCTACACCCACCAGGGCTATGACGCGACCAGCATGGTCGCCGCCTTCCGCGACGCGATCGTGACCCGTGGCCAGAACGTGCGCGGGGCGTCGACGATCACGCAGCAGGTCATGAAGAACTTCCTTCTGTCCGGGGATCGGACCGGCGAGCGTAAGATCAAGGAAATCATTCTCGCCGTTCGGCTGGAAAAGACGCTGTCGAAGGAAAAAATCCTCGAGTTGTATCTGAATGAAATATTTCTCGGACAGAATTCCTACGGGGTCGCCGCCGCGGCGCAGACCTATTTCAACAAATCGCTGACCGATCTGTCCCCGGGCGAGGCGGCCTATCTCGCAACGCTGCCCAAGGCGCCGTCCGACCTGCATCCCGTGCGCAACCTGGACCGCGCGCTGGACCGGCGGGCCTATGTGCTGAACCGGATGGCGGAGGATGGCTACATCACCGCTGACCTCGCCGCCGAAGAAGCCGCCAAGCCGCTGCTGACCGTACAGAACGGCGATTTTCCCGCGTTCCGCGATCAGTTGCCCCCGCGCGACTACTTCACCGACGAGATCCGGCGTCAGTTGTCGGGCACCTTCGGCGAAGAGGAATTCTTTGGCGGCGGCCTGTCGATCCGCGCTACGATGGACCCGGACCTGCAAGCGATCGCGGCAAAGGCCCTGCGTTCGGGTCTGGAAAGGTACGACCGGAACCAAGGCGTTTGGCGCGGGACCGGGCGCAAGCTGCCGGTGGACGTGCTGGCAGACGAGGCCAACTGGCGCGCGGCGTTGACGGCCGAGCAGAACCTCCCTCGCGACGTCGAGGGCTGGCGCGCGGCGGTGGTTCTGGAATTGTCGGAGGACGCCGCCCGCATCGGGATCGACGGCGAGGCGACGGCAGAGGGCGGCAACTGGGTACCGGCCGACGACGTGACCTGGGCGCGCAAACGAATGCCCGACGGCACGCTGGGCCGCCGCGCGCAGGTGCCTGCCGATCTGGTCGAGGTGGGCGACATCGTCATGGTGCGTGCGGTCACCAGCGACGAAGATAACAGCTTCGTGCGCTGGTCGTTGCGGCAGGTGCCCGAGGTGCAGGGCGGCTTCATGGCGATGGACGTCGAAACCGGTCGCGTCATGGCGATGCAGGGCGGATTCAGCTATCAGGATTCGGTGTTCAACCGCGCGACCCAGGCGACTCGGCAGCCCGGATCGTCGTTCAAGCCGTTCGTCTATGCCGCAGCGCTCGACAGCGGCTTCAGCCCCGCCACCATCATCATCGACGCGCCGATCGAGGTCGAGACGCCGCAAGGCCTGTGGACGCCCAAGAATGCGTCGAACAAGTTCTACGGCCCCACGCCCCTGCGCACCGGGATCGAGCAGAGCCGCAACCTGATGACCATCCGGATCGCACAGGAGATCGGGATGGACGTGGTGGCCGGCTATGCCGAGCGGTTCGGGGTCTATGACCGGCTTTCGCCGTTCCTCGCCAACGCGCTTGGTGCGCAGGAAACCACCCTGTTCAAGATGGTCGCGGCCTATGCGATGTTCGCCAACGGTGGCGAACGGGTGGAGCCGACCCTGGTCGACCGCGTGCAGGACCGGTTCGGCAAGACCGTCTACCGGCATGACCAGCGCGAGTGCGTGGATTGCCAGCTGGCCAGCCTTGGTTCGGGCGAGGCGCTGACCATCGTTTCGGACCGCGAGCGGGTGATGGACGCGATAACCGCCTATCAACTGACGTCGATGCTGGAAGGCGCCGTGCAGCGCGGGTCGGGCTCGGGTGTCGATCTGCCGGTGCCGGTGGCTGGCAAGACCGGCACGACGAACGACGCCAAGGACGTGTGGTTCATCGGCTATACCAGCAACGTCGTGGCCGGGTGCTATCTTGGGTTCGACCAGCCGCGCACGCTGGGCGACGATGCGTTTGGCGGCACGCTGTGTGTGCCGATCTTCAACGAATTCATGCGAGAAGTCGTCAAGAAATACGGCGGCACAACCTTCAAGGTCCCGCCGGGCGGCTATTTCATCAAGATCGACCGCTTTACCGGGGCGCGGCTGTCCGACGACGCATCGGGTGCCAACGTCGTTGCTGAATACTTCCGCGAAGGCGAGGACCCCCTGTTCGGCCTTGGCGCGATCGTGGATGGCGGTTTCGCGATGGGGTCGAACCTGCCGCTGTTCGCCTATGGCGAGGTGGATGGCGGCGGCGATGCGACGGTGACGACATCGTCCGGCAAGACCAAGGTCGTGCCGAAGAAGGCCGATTTCGGCACGCTCAGCTCCGGCGGTTTGTATTAGCCTCGGTGCGCGTTTCGGGGTGCGTGCGCACCTTGCCTGACGTGCCCCTGCGCGCTATCAACCCCCTCTGAACACGCCCAAAGGAACGCCCATGCGAACGGAAATCCAGTATCACGCGGATGCGATCGAAAAGTCGCTGAACTTGCTGGCGCAGCGGATGGACATGGACACGGCCCCGCATCGGCTTGAAGAATTCAACGCGCTGATCGAAGATCCGAACCTGTGGAATGACCCGGCGAAGGCACAAAAGCTGATGCGCGAACGCCAGCAACTGCTGGATGCGCTGTCTACCTACAAGCTGATCGACAGCGGCCTGCGCGACAACGTCGAACTGATCGAAATGGGCGAGGCCGAGGGCGATGCCGAGGTGGTGGCCGAGGCCGAAGCGGCTCTGCGCGCGCTGGTCGACCTGGCTGCAGGCAAGGAATTGGAGGCGCTGCTGGACGGCGAGGCCGATGCCAACGACACGTTCCTTGAAATCAACGCGGGCGCGGGCGGCACGGAAAGCTGCGACTGGGCCAACATGCTGGCGCGGATGTATGTCCGCTGGGCCGAGGCCAAGGGTTACAAGGTCGAGTTGCAGGCCGAAACGCCGGGCGAAGAAACCGGCATCAAATCAGCGGCCTACAAGATTTCGGGTCTGAACGCCTATGGCTGGCTCAAGTCTGAATCGGGGGTGCACCGCCTGGTACGGATCAGCCCGTTCGGGTCGGCAGACAAGCGGCAGACCTCGTTCGCGTCGATCTGGGTCTATCCGGTGGTCGACGACAACATCGAGATCGAGGTGCAGGACAAGGACATCCGCATCGACACCTATCGGTCGTCCGGCGCGGGCGGGCAGCACGTCAACAAGACCGACTCGGCGGTTCGGATCACCCAATTTCCAACCGGCAACGTGGTGACGAGTTCGGAAAAGTCGCAGCACCAGAACCGCGACATCGCGATGAAGGCGCTGAAATCGCGGCTTTACCAGATGGAGCTCGACAAGCGGAACGCCTCGATCAACGAGGCGCACGAGGCGAAGGGCGATGCGGGCTGGGGCAACCAGATCCGGTCTTACGTTCTGCAGCCCTACCAGATGGTCAAGGACCTGCGCACCGGCGTGGAAACCAGCGACACGGCGGGCGTGCTCGACGGCGATCTCGACCGCTTCATGGCGGCGACGCTGGCGATGGATGTGGCGGGCAAAAGCCGTGCCGAGGCAAATCTGGTCGATTGAACTCGGTCACCTTTCCCGGCGGGTGATCTGCACCGCCGAAACGGCCGCCGAGGCCAGCGCGCAGACCGCCGCAATGCCCGCCATCCACGCAAACGCCTGCCCGGTGCCCGCGACATGCGCCGATGCGTCGGACGGCAGGCCAAATCCCGGTGCGCCCGCGCCCGGTTCGCCATACGCAACCGCCGCGACCCGCCCCAGCAGCGCCACCGCGACCAGTGTGGCGACCCGTGCCACGACGTTGTTGATACCCGACGCCGCGCCCTGCTCGCTCTCGCCGGCTTCGGCCATCACGGCGATGGTCAACGGCGCCACGACCAGTGCGATCCCGAACCCCGACAGCACGATCAGCGGAAAGATCTGCCACCAGAAGTCGGGCGCCTGTGCCACGAACACCAGCCCGATCTGTGACACCGCCACCACTCCGGCGCCGACCGCCATCGGCAGAAATGGCCCGATCCGGTCCGCCAGCCGGCCGACCGGGGCCGACAGCAGCGCGATCTGGATGGAGGTGGGCAACAGGGCGAGCGTCACCTCGATCGGTGTGCATCCCCAGGCCGACATCGCCGTCATCGGCAGATAGAACCCGATGCCTGTGATCGAGACGTAAAGCAGAAAGGTCGCCAGATTGGCGGCGGTAAATGCGGGGTTCGCGAACATGCCCAACCGGATCATCGGATGCGCACAGCGCCGCTCCCACAGCACGAAGCCTGCAAAGATGGCTGCGCCGACACCCAACGCCGCCATACCGCCCGTCCCGGTGGAGGTCAGACCCCAAGCCATGACACCAAGGCCCAGCGTGGCCAGCGCCGCCCCCGCCCAGTCGATCGGCGTTCCCGGTTGTCCACGATCGGGGGTGGCATGGCGCCACAGCAGCACCAGCGCCGCGACACCCAGCGGAAGGTTCAGCGCAAAGATCAGCCGCCAGATGCCGTCGCCGCCCAGGCTCAGCAGCGCGCCACCCAGAACCGGACCCAAGGCCGTCGTGGCCGTGGTCGCCGCGGCCCAAAGCCCCAGTGCCTGACCGCGTTCGGCCTTGGGATAGGCCCGCGCCACCAGCGCCATCGACCCCGGCACCATGATGCCGGCGGCCAACCCCTGCACCGCGCGGGCCGCGATCATCTGGCCCGGACCAACCGCGGCAGCACAGGCGAGCGAGCTGAGCACGAAAAACAGGATGCCGCCGGCAAAGATCCGCGCGATCCCGAACCGGTCTGCCAGCGCGCCCCCGATCAACACCAGCGCGGACAGCGTCAGCAGATAAGCGCCGCTGATCCACTGGGCCTGCTCCAGCGTTGCGCCCAGCGAGGCGCGCATCGCGGGCAATGCGACCGCCGTCACAGAACTGTCGATGAAACCCATGGACGAGGCCAGAACAGCAGCGGCCAGCATCGACGTGCGATGCTGGGGCAGACTGACCGGATCGGGTTCAATGGCAATTGGTCCCACCAGGTCAGGCAAAGCGCGCGACCCGTCGGACGTGATCAGATGCCCTCGGCGGGCTTCGGTGCGGTTTGCGGCGGCAGGGCCGGGCGGCCCGCTGCCAGCGGATCGTCCTGACGCTGGACCGAGCCTTCGAAATGCGCGCCGGATTCGATGGCGATCGTCTTGTGGATGATGTCGCCTTCCACGCGGGCCGTCGAGGTCAGGCGCACCTTCAGACCGCGCACCTTGCCGATGACGCGGCCGTTGACCACGATGTCGTCGGCGACGATTTCTCCCTTGATCGTGGCGCTTTCACCGACGGTCAGCAGATGGGCGCGGATGTCGCCTTCAACGGTGCCCTCGACCTGAATGTCGCCGCTGGTGCGCAGATTACCGACCACGGTCAGGTCGGACGACAGGATCGAGACGGCAGCTTTGGTCTTGGGGGTGGTCGGTGTGAAATCCATGCTCGGTTTGCTCGATGTTGGGGCCGCGTCGGGCGTCTTGGCCGTGGTGCCTTCGCCAGTCTTGGGGCCCGGTTCGTTGATGCGGCTTTTAGAAAACATTCTTCGCTGCCTTTATGAAGGTCATCGGATTGACGGCGGCGCCGCCGATGCGGACCTCGTAGTGAAGATGTGTGCCGGTAGACCGACCTGTGCTTCCCATACCACCGATCTTCTCGCCGCGCGATACTTTTTGCCCGTCCGTCACGTCCAAAGACGACAGGTGGGCATAGCGGGTGACGATGCCGAAACCGTGGTCGATCTCGACCGAACGACCATAGCCGTTGTCCCATCCGGCATGGATCACCACGCCGTCGCCTGTTGCATAGATGGGCGTGCCGGGCGCGCCGGCCATATCGGTGCCTTCATGCATCCGCGTGCCATAACCCTTGGGATCGTTGCGATAGCCAAAGCCGCTGGTCCACCGGAAATTGCCTTTGACGGGCATCGCGAACGGGGCCTTGAAGGCGGCAAGGCGATAGAGGTTCATCCGGTCAAGGTTGGTCAGGATGGCATTCGCGCGCATCTCTTCCGGGCTGGGGGCCGCGTTGGAGGTCGACAGGGAAATCTTGCTCAGCGGGCCGCCCTGACCCGAATAGCCGCGGCGCACCGAATCCAGCAGCGTGTCGGGCGACAGGCCCGCCGCGCGGAACATCTTGTCCAGCGGTTCGACCGAGATCGTCAGTGCCTCTTCCAGTTGGGTGAAGATGACGTCGTTTCGGGCTTCGAGCGCGCGCTTTTCTTCGGCGATTCCCTCGATCCGGTCGGCGGCGCGTTCGGCGGCTGTCACCATCAGGTCGCGCTGCCGCGCCGTGTCATCCAGCGCGTTGGCCAGGATATCGAGCGTGTTTTCCGTGTCGCGGATCCGTCCCAGTTCGGTGACGGTCTCGCCGTTGGTCTGGGCCACGGCCAACTTCATGCGGTCGAGCTCGGCACGCGCAGCATCACGTTCCTTGATCGTGCGACGCAGAGTGTTCTGGATCACGTCAATCCCGGTTTCCAGTTCTCGCCGGCGGTCTTCGGAGGCCAGAAGCCGCGCCTGCATCGCCGACACCTGCGCCAGTGCGAGGTTGAAGCGTTCCTGCGCCCCGGCCGCTTCGGACACCCGCAGGTCGCGGTCTTCCGACAGGTCGTTCAGGCGGGTTTCGAACAAGGCTTGCTGGCGCTGCGTCTGATCGCGCGACGATCCGGCCGAGATCGAGTCCATCAAAAGGATGGCGGTGGCAAAGACCGTCCATCCCAGAACCAGCGACCCCATCACCACAGCAAGCGCCTGTGTGGTCGGGCGCAGGCGGATGAACCGCATGTCGACATCGGATTTCAGAAACAAACGCTGTTCAGGAAGATAGCGTTCAAGCGTGGAATTGATCCGATAAGCGAGGCGCGTCAGCACGTTGGGCGTTTCCGATCCTGATGAAGGGACACATCACTAGGCGCGAAATGGCGCTGTGGGTTGTTTAGCCAGCCGCACCGGTTGTCGCAACAAATTTGACCACAGAGTGTTTTTTCACGGCGGAAAGGGGCTTACCGTCGGCAATAACCCGCCGATGGGGGTGTTGGCGCTCTCAATTCGGGGCCTCGGGGGGAACCGAAAGCGGCCAGTAGAAGTCTGGCGGCAAACCGGCTTCGGCTCGTTTCTCGTCGTTGAAAGGCGGTTTCAGCGCACCGTGGAAATACTGGCGAACCAGCCGGTGGAACACGTCCTTCGGGTCTGCGCCATCGCGACCGCACAGCCAGTTGAACCACTTCGAGCCGAACGCGACATGGGCCACCTCTTCGGCATAGATCACCTCCAGCGTCGCGAGCGCCTGCGTGTCGCCCGTCTTGCGAAAGAGGTCGATCATGGCGGGCGACACATCCAGCCCGCGCGCCTCGAGAACCAATGGCACCACCGCCAGCCGGCCCAGAAGATCATCCACCGTATCTTCGGCAGCCCGCCACATGCCGGCATGGGCCGGCAGCGCGCCATAGAAGCTGCCGCGCTGTTCCAGACAATCGCAAATCAGGTTGAAATGTTTTGCCTCGTCGTCAGCAGCACTGACCCAATCGTCATAGAACCCCGGCGGCATCGGCGTGTCGGTGAACCGGGCGATGATGTCCCAATGCAGGTCGACCGCGTTCAACTCGATATGCGCCAGCGCATGCAAAAGCGCGGTGCGCCCCTCGGGCGAGCCGGGCTTGCGGTGCGGCACGTCGCGCGGGTCCAGAAGTTCGGGCCGGGTCGGGCGGGCCGGCCGCAGCGGTGGCGTCGCGCGCCCGATCACCGGCGCGTCGCCCGTCGCCCGCGCCGCCCGCCATGCCGCGGCATGGGCATGGCTCAGCGCGGCCTTGGCACGGCCGTCGGCGCAACTCAACACTTCGGCCGCCAGTTCGGCCAGCGGCCTGACGCCGGGCGCGTTCAAAGCGCCTGCACCGCCGCCAGCACCTCGTCTGCGTGGCCCTTGACCGACACCTTGTTCCACACCCGCGCGACCTGTCCCGTGCCGTCGATCAGAACGGTCGTGCGTTCGACCCCCATGTAGGTCTTGCCATACATGCTTTTTTCAAGCCAGACGCCATAATCTTCGCAGGTGTGGCCGGCTTCGTCCGACACCAGCACGATGCCCAACCCATGTTTCTTGCAGAACTTGTCATGCGCCTTCACGCTGTCTTTCGACACGCCGATGACGGTCGCACCCGCCGCGGTGAAATCCGCCAGACGCGCGGTGAAATCCTGTGCCTCCAACGTGCAGCCCGGCGTGTCGTCCTTGGGGTAGAAATAGAGCACGACTTTTGCGGGACGCAGCGCGGACAGGGTTACCGATGCACCGCCATCGCGCGGCAAGGTGAAATCCGGGGCAGTCTGGCCTTGGGTGATCATGCGCGGCTCCTTGCCATTGGTCCTGATGCTGTTGGTGTTCTAGTTGCCAATCCGTCAGGATAAAGGCAAGGCCCATCCATGCCGATGACCGGGGAGGCGAGACCGGGGAAGTGATCGTGCCAAAGGAACGCGGATGAACGACACCAAGGCCAGCGAGAGCGCGCCCTGCGCGGTTGCGGCGGCCGTTCCGTCTGCGCCTGAAACGGGGCCCGGACACACCCCGCCGTCGTTCAGACCCGCCCGTCCGCAGCGCTCGGGCCGGTTCGGGCGCGGCATCGGCACGCGGCTGTTTCTGGTGATCCTGGCGCTTGGTCTGCTGTTGGGCGTGTTGAGCCTGTCGGGCAAGCCGATCCCCCTGCCGGTCTGGGCGGTGGTCGAGGTCGAGAACCGCCTGAACGTCGCCGTCACCCAATTGATGCCCGAGGCGACGGTGTCCGTGGGCGCGATCGACATCACCGTCGGGCCGGACTGGGTGCCGCGCCTGCGGCTGCGCGACACGCGCTTGTTGCGCGACGGGGGGCGGTCGCTGCTGACGCTGCCTGAAACGCGGGTGTCCTTCGATCCCGGTTCGCTGGTCCGCGGCCAGTTGCGCGCCCGCAGCGTGACGATCAGCGGAGCGCGCATCGCACTGAGCCGAGGGGCGGACGGGCGCATCGATCTGGCTCTGGGACCGCAGTCCGGGCCGGGGGGCAGGTCGGTGTCGCCCAACCTGAACATGGACCGGTTCGCGGCCCTGTTCGCGGCGGCGGATCGGGCCTTTGCCCTTCCGGCGCTGTCGGGCTTGCAGGTGATCGAGGCCGAGGCGCTGAGCCTGAGCCTGACCGACTTGCAGGCAGGCCAGACCTGGACGCTGGGTGACGGGCGGTTTCGGCTGGACAATCGTCCCACGGAATTGGCCGGCGATCTGAGCGCCACGTTGCAGGCCGACGGTCCGGTTCCCGCACGCGCCACCCTTACGTTGATCAGCGAAAAGAACGCCGGTCGCGCCCGGATTACCGCCACGATGGATCACATTCCTGCAGCCGATCTGGCGGCGCAGACGGCCGTTCTCGAATGGTTGAAAGTGCTCGACGCCCCGATTTCGGGCCAGCTCGCGGCGACGATCGACAAGGCCGGGCTGTCCGCGCTCGACGGTCGGTTGGACCTGGAGGCAGGCGTGCTGCGCCCGCCGCAAGCTACCGGGTCGCAGGCTGCCGCGTCGCAGGCTGCGTCGTCGCTGGCATTCGAACGCGCGGCACTGGCGCTGCGCTATGACCCGGTGGCGGGACGGATCCTGCTGACGGACATGCAGCTGGAAAGCGCGACCGTGCGGCTGCGCGCGGCCGGGCACAGCTATCTGGTCGGCCGCGACGGGGCCCCGATCACAGGGCCGTTGTCCGGCCGGCGTCCGGCGGCTTTCCTGGGGCAGTTGGCGTTTTCCGAGGTCAGTATCGATCCCGAAGGCCTGTTTCAGGAGCCGCTGCAATTCGCCAAGGGCGCGCTCGACGTGCGGTTGCAACTGAATCCGTTCGTGCTGGACGTCGGGCAGTTGTCGCTGACAGACACCGGACGGCGCGTACTGGTGTCGGGGAGGATCGCAGCCGAGCGTGACGGCTGGCGCAGCGAGCTCGACGTGTCGCTGGACCGGGTGACGCGCAACGGCCTGCTGCGTCTTTGGCCGCTGACAGTGGTTCCCCCGACGCGGACGTGGATCGAGCGCAATCTGCTCGATGGTCTGTTGACGGACGTGAAGGCGGCCTACCGCAGCGCGCCGGGCACCGAGCCGCGCCTGCAACTCGACTACGGCTTTGCCGAGGCCAGCCTCAAGGTCGTTCCGACCCTGCCGCCGGTCGAGGCGGCGCGGGGCTATGCCACCCTGTCGGGTCAGACCTACACGCTGGTGATGAGCCAGGGCCGCGTGTCGCCGCCTGAAGGCGGAGAGATCGACGTGGGCGGTTCGGTGTTCGCCGTGCCCGACATTACTGTAAAGCCGGCCCGCGGCCAGGTGACGCTGGAGTCGGACTCGGATCTGACGTCGATCCTGTCGCTGCTGGATCAGCCGCCGTTCCAGTTCATGACCAAGGCGCGACTGCCGGTCACGCTGGGGCAGGGGCGGGCGCGGCTGCAGACGCGCATGTCGCTGCCATTGGGCGGCAAGCTGACGCTGGCGGATGTGGACTATACCGTGTCGGGCACCGTGACGGACTTTTCGACCGATCAGTTCGTGCCGGGTAAGACGATCACATCGCCGGGGCTGTCCGTCACCACGACGCCGCAAGGGCTGACGATTGCCGGACCCGGTCTGATCGGCACGGTGCCGTTCGACGTGACACTGACCCAGGTCTTTGCGCCGCCGGGGTCGGTTCCCGCCGTGGCTGCGGCCCTGCCGACCCGCATCGCCGGGACGATCACGCTGTCGCCCCAGACCGTCACCGAATTCGGCCTGGGTCTGCCGCCGGGCATGGTGTCGGGGGCGGGACCGGCCGACGTACAGGTCACCGTGCCCCGCGACGGTCCGGCGCGTCTGGTGCTGGGGTCGGATCTTGCGGGGGTCGGGCTAGCGATTCCCGAGCTTGGCTGGCGCAAGTCGCCCGAGGCCAGCGGGCGGCTGGAAGCCGACGTGCAGCTGGGCACGCCGCCGCGTGTGGACCGGCTGGCGCTGTCTGGCGCGGGGATGGAGGCCGAAGGCCGCGTCACCTTCCGCCCCGAGGGCGGGCTCGACGTGGCCCGCTTTGGTCGCGTGCGGTTGAACGACTGGCTGGACGCGCCTGTCGAGATTACCGGGCGCGGCGCAAACCAGGCCGTCGGGTTGGCCGTCACCGGCGGGTTCGTCGATCTGCGCCGCGTGCCGGAACAGCGCGGACCGTCATCCGGCGCGCAGGGTAGCCCGCTGACCCTGACGCTGGACCGCCTGCAGGTGGCGGACGGCATCACCCTGACCCGGCTGCGTGGCGCCTTTTCGCTGGCGGGGGGCTTTGGCGGCGACTTTCGCGCCGACGTCAACGGGGCGGCGGCGATCCGCGGGAGTGTGACGCAGGCCAATCAGGGCACGGCCGTCCGGGTCCAGTCCGACGATGCCGGTGCGGTTCTGGCCGCGGCGGGCGTCTTTTCGTCGGCGCGGGGCGGCAGCCTCGATCTGACGCTGATCCCGCGCAGAACCTCGGGGCATTATGACGGACGGGCCGAAATCGCCGACATCCGGGTGCGTGACGCCAATGTGCTGGCCGAACTACTGAACGCGATTTCGGTCGTCGGCATTCTGGAGCAGTTGAACGACACCGGGATCGTGTTCAACACCGCCGATGCCGATTTCGTGCTGACGCCGGACGCGGTGCAGGTCACCGAAGCGGCGGCGATCGGGGCCTCGCTGGGGGTGTCGATGGCGGGGGTGTACCGGACAGCGGACAAGGGGCTGCAGTTGCAGGGCGTCATCTCACCGATCTATCTGCTGAACGGGGTCGGGGCGGTGGTGTCGAAACGTGGCGAGGGTCTGTTCGGGTTCAACTACGACCTTGGCGGCACCGCCGACGCGCCGCAGGTTTCGGTCAATCCGCTGTCGCTGCTGACGCCGGGCCTGTTCCGTGAGATCTTCCGCAGCCCGCCGCCGGTATTGTCTTCTTCGGGCGAGGTCGTCACACCGGTCCTGCGCGCCCCGCCGCCCCGGTACGAACGATGAAACTGTCCGATTTCGATTTTGACCTGCCCGAGGCGCTGATCGCCACCCGCCCCGCCCGCCCGCGCACCGCCGCGCGCCTGCTGGTGGCCGAAGGCGACCGGATCACCGACGGGTCCGTGACCGATCTTGTGACGCTGCTGCGCCCGGGCGATCGGCTGGTGCTGAACAACACGCAGGTGATCCCCGCCCGCCTGTTCGGTCACCGCCAGCGTGGCGACGCGGTGGCCAAGGTCGAGATCACCTTGCTGGAGCCGACGCCGGGTGGCGGCTGGCGGGCGCTGGCCAAACCGCTGCGCAAGGTGCAGCCCGGCGAGCGGATCCGCTTTTCGGACCAACTGTCGGCGACGGTCACGGACAAGTCCGAGGTCGACCTGACGCTCGCGTTCAACCTGTCGGGGTCGGACTTCGATACGGCTTTGGCGGCCGCCGGTCAGATGCCGTTGCCGCCCTACATCGCGGCCTTGCGGCCCGCCGACGCGCAGGACGCAACCGACTACCAGACCGTCTTTGCCCGATCGCCCGGCGCGGTTGCCGCACCCACGGCGAGCCTCCATTTCGACGAGGCGCTGCTGGCGGCCTTGGCCGCGAGGGGCGTGGCGTTCACCGAAGTCACCCTGCATGTCGGTGCCGGAACCTTTCTGCCGGTCAAGGTCGAGGATGTGACGACGCACCGGATGCATGCGGAATGGGGCGAGGTCACGCCGGCCGCCGCTGCCGAGATCGCCGCCACCCGCGCGGCAGGGGGGCGGATCATTCCGGTCGGCACCACCGCCCTGCGGCTGATCGAAACGGCGGCGCAGGGCGGGCAGATTGCGCCATGGCGCGGACCGACCGACATCTTCATCTATCCCGGTTACCAGTTTCGGGTCACGGATGCGTTGATGACCAACTTCCATCTGCCGAAATCGACCCTGCTGATGCTGGTGTCTGCGCTGATGGGGCGGGACCGGATGCGCCAGGTCTATGACCACGCGGTTCGGACCGGCTACCGGTTCTTTTCCTACGGGGATGCGTCGCTTCTGATACCCTGAGCGCGCGCTGATCTGCTAGGAAGCGGTCGTGGCCGATCGCGACGCCGGGGGTTTCACACCCCCCAGTCCACTGGTATCTCGGACCAGTGGCGAAACCCGCATCCTGCCCCGTGGGATATTTGTGCCAATGTGAAAGCAGAAGGACGCAGGCCATGCTCAGGGTTCTCGCCAATTCCTGGCCGCTGTTGACAGGGGTCATGCTGCTGATGGTCGGCAACGGCGTGCAGGGATCCCTGCTGGGCATCCGCGGCGCGATGGAAGGGTTCACCACCTTCGAGCTGTCGGTCGTGATGTCGTCGTATTTCGTGGGGTTTCTGGGCGGATCGCGTCTGGCGCCCGAGATGATCCGCCGGGTCGGGCATGTGCGGGTGTTTGCGGCGCTGGGGTCGATGATCTCGGCGGTACTGGTGCTCTATCCGATGCTGGTCGACTGGCAGGCGTGGTCGGCGATGCGGATCCTGATCGGGTTCTGCTTTTCCGGCATCTACGTGACGTCGGAAAGCTGGCTGAACAACACGGCCACCAACGAAACGCGCGGCCAGACCTTGTCGGCCTACATCATCGTGCAGATGCTGGGCATCATCGCCAGCCAGGGGCTGCTCGCGCTGGGTGATCCGGCGGGGTTCGGTCTGTTCATCATCCCGTCCGTGCTGGTGTCGCTGGCCTTCATGCCGCTGCTGCTGGCTGCGACGCCCGCGCCCACGTTCGACAGCATCAAGGCGATGAGCTTTCGACGGCTGTTCAAGATCTCGCCGCTGGGTTGCGTGGGGATGCTGCTGACGGGCGGGATCTATGCCGCAATGTTCGGCATGGCGTCGGTCTGGGGGGCGATGTCGGGGCTGGGCGTCGGGCAGATCGCGGCGTTCGTGGCGGCGCTTTATGTCGGGGGGCTCGCGTTCCAGTATCCGCTGGGCTGGCTGTCGGACCGGATGGACCGGCGGGCGCTTGTGATGTGGCTGTCGGCAATCGGGTCGGCGGTCATGGTGCTGGCGACGGCGATCCGTTTGCCGTTCGAGGCCGAGTTGGGCGTGGCGCTGCTGCTGGGCGGCACGATCAATCCGCTGTACTCGCTGCTGATCGCGCACACCAACGACTTCCTGACGAAGGAGGACATGGCCTCGGCCTCGGCGGGGTTGATCTTTCTGAACGGATTCGGGGCGATCTTTGGCCCGCTGGTGGCGGGTTGGCTGATGGGGATGCTGGGGGCCAGAGGCTATTTCCTGATCATGGCGGTGCTGTTTGCAGCGCTTGCAGGCTATGCCGGGTACCGCGCCACGCGCCGCGCCGCGCCGATGGCCGGCAGCTATGCCGGTCTGACACCGACCGCCTCGTCCCTCGCGGTGGATGCGATGCGCACCAAGGAGCCGCCGCGCTGAACTTGGCAAGCGGCGGGCAACCTGTCAGGGTAGGCGCAACGCGGAGGAGCGGCATGGCAGACCCGGTCGAAGTGCTTGATTTCTGGCTGGGCGAGGTCGGACCGGACGGGTGGTACGCGGGCGGGGGGGCGCTGGACGCGATCTGCCGCAGCCGCTTTATCGATCTGTGGCACGCGGCGGCGGATGGCGGCCTGGATCATTGGATCGAAGGCTGTTCAGGCTCGCTGGCCTTCCTGATCCTGACCGATCAGCTGCCGCGCAATATTCACCGCGACACCGCGCTGGCCTTTGCGACCGACCCCCTGGCGCTGGCCGCGGCGCGCAAATCCGTGGCTGCGGGGTGGGACCTGCAGGCACCTGAACCGGACCGGCAATTCTTTTACATGCCCTTCGAACACTCGGAAGACCCCGCCGATCAGGCCCTCGCGGTCGCCTATCTGACCGAACGGATGGCATCCGATCCCGACATGGCCCTGCACGCCCGGGCGCATCAGACGATCATCGCGCAGTTCGGCCGGTTTCCGACCCGCAACGCCGCTTTGGGCCGCACGAGCACGGCGGAGGAGGAACGCTATCTGGCGGATGGGGGTTATGCAGCAGTGGTTCGGGCTCTGAAAGCCAGCCATGCAGACGGCGCATAGGGCCACAGCGCCCGCATCGTTGCGGGGTTCCGCTAAATAGTTTAAGGCCAAACTACTTTTCCGGGGAGGGAAGAATGGCAGCTGCAAGTTTCGACGTGATCGTGATCGGCGCGGGCCCCGGCGGGTATGTCGCAGCGATCCGGGCCAGCCAGCTTGGCAAGACCGTCGCGATCGTCGAGCGCGAGAACCTGGGCGGCATCTGCCTGAACTGGGGCTGCATTCCCACCAAGGCGCTGTTGCGCTCGGCCGAGGTGTTTCACCTGATGCACCGGGCCAAGGAATTCGGCCTGTCGGCCGGGACACTGGATTTCGACCTCGATGCCGTCGTGGCTCGGTCGCGGGCCGTGGCAAAGCAGCTGTCGGGCGGCATCGGCCACCTGATGAAGAAGAACAAGATCACGGTGTTTATGGGTGCTGCGACGTTGTCGGGACCCGGCACGGTGCAGGTGACGACCGACAAGGGCATCCAGGACCTGACCGCACCGGCGATCATCCTCGCCACCGGCGCGCGCGCGCGCGAGTTGCCGGGGCTGGAGGCGGACGGCGATCTGGTCTGGACCTATCGCCACGCGATGGTGCCCAAACGCATGCCCAAACGGCTACTGGTCATCGGGTCGGGGGCCATCGGGATCGAGTTCGCCAGCTTCTTCAACACGATGGGGGCGGACACCACGGTGGTCGAGGTAATGGATCGCGTGCTGCCGGTCGAGGATGCCGAGGTCAGCGCCTTTGCCCGGAAATCCTTCGTCAAGCAGGGGATGAAGATCCTTGAAAAGACCACCGTCAAGAAGCTGGACCGCAGCCCCGGCAAGGTGACGGCGCATCTGGAGGCGAACGGCACCACGACGACGCAGGAGTTCGACACGGTGATTTCCGCCGTTGGCATCGTCGGCAACGTCGAAGGGCTGGGGCTGGAAGCGTTGGGCGTCAAGATCGACCGCACCCATGTGGTGACGGATGAATTCTGCCGCACCGGAGTTGCGGGCCTGTATGCCATCGGCGACATCGCAGGCGCGCCGTGGCTGGCGCACAAGGCCAGCCATGAAGGTGTGATGGTGGCCGAACTGATCGCGGGCGGCCATCCGCACCCGATCAAGCCGAACTCGATTGCCGGATGTACCTATTGCTATCCGCAGGTTGCCTCGGTTGGCCTGACCGAAGCGAACGCCAAAGAGGCGGGGCACGAAATCCGTGTCGGGCGCTTCCCCTTCATCGGCAACGGCAAGGCGATTGCGCTTGGCGAAACCGAAGGGTTCATCAAAACCGTGTTCGACGCGAAAACCGGCGAGTTGCTGGGCGCGCACATGATCGGGGCCGAAGTGACCGAGCTGATCCAAGGCTATGTGATCGGACGGACGCTAGAGTCGACCGAGGCCGAATTGATGGAAACCGTGTTCCCGCACCCGACCCTGTCGGAAATGATGCATGAATCCGTGCTCGACGCCTACGGTCGCGCGCTGCACATCTAAGACTTAGCGCGGGCAGGTGCCCAGCTGATCGGCCAGCAGCCGCATCATCACCGCCTCGCGCCGCAGACCGTGGGTGCGCAGGAAGTTCGACTGCACCATATAGGCTTCAGCCTCCAGCGCCGCAGGGCAGCGGGCGAAGAGGTGGGCATCGCTGTGGTGCTGCGCGGCATGCACCAGTTCATGCAGCAGATAGCTTTGGCCAAAGGCGTCTGTAAGGTCCAGATCGGGTGCCAGTTCGATGGCGCCCGTGTCGGGAAAATACGCCCCCGCCTGCGACCGCATCGCCCCCGTCACCGGCAGGGCTGCAAACCCGATCGCGGGGCAAGGCGGCGGCGTATGGCTGGTTTCCAGCGCGATCACGGCGTTCAGGTCGGCCACCAGTGGACAGAAGTCCGGCGCAGGGCTCTCGGGGCTGAGGGTGATCAGGAACAAAGCGGGCAGAAGCGACATGCAGTCGATACTGAACGTTCATGAAAGTTTTGCAACAACGTCATTTAATCGTCACGAAGAAAATCGCATCACTGCGACTCGGGTAGGGAATTCTGCAATCCGGTCGCCCGGTTTGCAGGCAGCGGCAGAAGAAGGCACGCGGCCTTGGCGTCCAACTTGAGACGTTCATCCTTCGTTCACATTTTCTGATTGGAGACTCGGCGCAAACCCCCTATGTGTGTCGGGTTGATCAGGGGCGTCGCACATGGCCGAACAGAAATTCATCGAAGTGCGCGGGGCGCGCGAGCACAATCTGAAAAGCGTGGATGTCGACATCCCGCGCGATCAACTGGTGGTAATCACCGGCCTGTCCGGTTCGGGCAAGTCGAGCCTCGCCTTCGACACGATCTATGCCGAGGGTCAGCGCCGCTATGTGGAATCGCTGTCGGCCTATGCGCGACAGTTCCTCGACATGATGGGCAAGCCGGATGTGGATCACATCTCGGGCCTGTCGCCTGCGATTTCCATCGAACAAAAGACGACCTCGAAAAATCCGCGCTCAACCGTCGGCACGGTCACCGAAATCTATGACTACCTGCGCTTGCTGTTCGCCCGCGTCGGCACGCCGTTTTCGCCAGCGACCGGCCTGCCGATCACCGCGATGCAGGTGCAGGACATGGTCGATGCGGTTATGGCGATGCCCGAAGGATCGCGCGCCTATCTGCTGGCCCCGATCATCCGCGACCGCAAGGGCGAGTACAAGAAAGAGTTCCTCGACCTGCGCAAGCAGGGCTTTCAGCGGGTCAAGGTCAACGGCGCGTTCCACGACCTCGACGAGCCGCCGACCCTCGACAAGAAGTTTCGCCACAACATCGACGTGGTGGTGGACCGGATCGTGGTCAAGGACGGCATCCAGACCCGGCTGGCCGACAGTTTCCGCACCGCGCTGAACCTGGCCGACGGGATCGCGGTCGTCGAAACCGCACCAGCCGAGGGCGAAGGGGACCCGGCGCGCACCACCTATTCCGAGAAGTTCGCCTGCCCGGTCAGCGGCTTTACCATCGCCGAGATCGAGCCGCGCCTGTTCTCGTTCAACGCGCCGTTCGGGGCCTGCCCGGTCTGCGACGGGCTGGGGATGGAGCTGTTCTTTGACGAACGTCTGGTGGTGCCCGACCAAAGTCTGACCCTGCTGCAAGGAGCGCTTGCGCCCTGGGCCAAGTCCAAGTCCCCATATTTCACCCAGACCATCGAGGCTATTTCCAAGCACTATGCCTTTGACAAGAAGGCCAAATGGAAGGACCTGCCCGACAACGTCAAGGACGTCTTCCTGCGGGGGTCCAAGGGTGAAGAAATCGACTTCCGCTATGACGAGGGCGGGCGGATCTATCAGGTCAAGCGGGTGTTCGAAGGCGTGATCCCGAACATGGAACGCCGTTACCGCGAAACCGACAGCACCTGGAGCCGCGAGGACATGGAGCGGTTCCAGAACAACCGTCCCTGCGGCGCCTGTGGCGGCTATCGACTGCGCCCCGAGGCGCTGGCGGTCAAGATTGCCGGACTACATGTCGGTCAGGTCGTCAAGATGTCGATCTTCGAGGCTCATGACTGGATCGACACCGTTCCCGCCGCGCTGACCAACCAGAAAAACGAAATCGCCAAGGCGATCCTCAAGGAAATCCGCGAACGCCTTGGTTTCCTTGTGAATGTGGGCCTGAACTACCTGACGCTCAGCCGCGCCGCCGGCACGCTGTCGGGCGGCGAATCGCAACGGATCAGGCTGGCCAGCCAGATCGGATCGGGTCTGACGGGCGTGCTCTACGTGCTGGACGAACCCAGCATCGGGCTGCACCAGCGCGACAACGACCGGCTGCTGACCACGCTGAAACGACTGCGCGACACCGGCAACTCGGTGCTGGTGGTCGAACATGACGAGGATGCGATCCGCGAGGCGGATTACGTGTTCGACATGGGGCCGGGCGCGGGGGTGCATGGGGGGCGTGTGGTCAGCCACGGCACGCCGGCGCAGATTGCAGCGGACCCCAACAGCATGACCGGGCAGTACCTGTCGGGCGCGCGTGAAATTGCGGTGCCGAAGGTGCGGCGCAAGGGATCGGGCAAGAAAGTCACCGTCGTGGGGGCGGTGGGCAACAACCTGAAAAACATCACGGTGGATTTTCCCTTGGGCAAGTTCGTCTGCGTGACGGGCGTGTCGGGCGGCGGCAAGTCGACCCTGACGATCGAGACGCTGTTCAAGACCGCGGCGAGCCGGTTGAACGGTGCGCACGAAACCCCCGCACCCTGCGAGACGATCAAGGGGTTCGAACATCTCGATAAGGTGATCGACATCGACCAGCGCGCGATCGGGCGGACTCCGCGTTCGAATCCGGCCACTTACACCGGGGCGTTCACGCCGATCCGCGACTGGTTTGCCAATCTGCCCGAGGCCAAGGCGCGTGGCTATCTGCCGGGGCGGTTTTCGTTCAACGTCAAAGGCGGGCGCTGCGAGGCGTGTCAGGGCGACGGTCTGTTGAAGATCGAGATGAACTTTTTGCCGGACGTCTATGTGACCTGCGAAACCTGCAAGGGCGCGCGCTACAACCGCGAAACGCTGGAAATCAAGTTCAAGAACAAGAGCATCGCCGACGTTCTGGATATGACGTGCGAAGACGCGCAGGAGTTTTTCCAGGCCGTGCCGGCGATCCGTGAGAAGATGGACGCGCTGTGTCAGGTGGGTCTGGGCTACATCAAGGTCGGCCAGCAGGCGACGACGCTGTCGGGCGGCGAGGCACAGCGGGTCAAGCTGTCAAAGGAGCTGAGCCGCCGGGCGACGGGCCGCACGCTCTACATCCTCGACGAGCCGACGACCGGACTGCATTTCGAAGATGTCCGCAAGTTGCTGGAAGTGCTGCACGAACTGGTCGAACAGGGCAACACGGTGGTGGTGATCGAACACAACCTCGACGTGGTGAAAACCGCCGACTGGGTGATCGACATCGGACCCGAGGGGGGCGACGGGGGTGGCGAAGTGATTGCGGTCGGCACGCCGGAAGCGATCGCCAAGGTCGAGGCCAGCCACACCGGGCGGTATCTGAAGGACATGCTGAACCCGCAGCGCCGGGTAGCGGCCGAATAGGGGCGTCTTCCGGAACGGGGTCGGGCCTCGGGGGGCATCGAGCCCCCGCTCGGCCCTGCTGCCGCGGAGCGATTCTCAAGGAAGCGCCCGCCGGGAGCGATGGAGCCTCCGGCGGGGATATTTGTGAACAGATGAAGCGCGTTAGTCCATCGGGCGGAAGTTTAGGCTCGCGCCTTCCTTGATGCCGCTGGGCCAGCGCGCGGTCACCGTCTTGGTCCGGGTGTAGAAGCGGAAGGCATCGGGTCCGTGCTGGTTCAGGTCGCCGAAGGCCGATTTCTTCCAGCCGCCGAAGGTGTGATAGGCCAATGGCACTGGAATTGGCACGTTGATGCCGATCATCCCGACATTGACGCGGTTTGCGAAATCGCGCGCCGTGTCGCCGTCGCGGGTGTAGATCGCGGTGCCGTTGCCGTATTCGTTGTCCATCGCCAGTTTCAGCGCATCTTCATAGGTCGCGCGGCGGACCATCGACAGGACAGGGCCGAAGATCTCTTTGCGATAGATCTCCATCTCGGGCGTCACGTGATCGAACAGGTGCGGGCCGACGAAGAAGCCGTCGTCGTAGCCCTGCAGTTTGAAGCCGCGGCCATCCACCACCAGTTTCGCGCCCGCATCGACGCCCGACTGCACCAGCCGCAGGATGTTCGCCTTGGCCGCCGCCGTGACGACCGGGCCGTAATCCACGTCGTTTCCAGCAGTATAGGGGCCGACCTTCAGCTTTTCGATCCGAGGGATCAGCCGCTCGATCAGGGCGTCCGCCGTGGCATCGCCCACCGGCACCGCGACCGAAATCGCCATGCACCGCTCGCCCGCTGCGCCATATCCCGCGCCGACCAGCGCATCCGCCGCCTGATCCAGATCAGCATCGGGCATGATGATCATGTGGTTCTTGGCCCCGCCGAAGCACTGCACCCGCTTGCCGTTCGAACAGCCGCGGCCGTAGATGTATTCGGCGATCGGCGTGGATCCGACAAAGCCGATCCCGGCGATCACCGGGTTGTCGAGGATCGCATCGACCGCTTCCTTGTCGCCGTTGATGACCTGCAGCACGCCGTCTGGTAGCCCCGCCTCCTGCATCAACGCGGCGAGCATCATCGGCACCGACGGATCACGCTCGGACGGCTTTAGGATGAAGGCATTGCCGCAGGCCAGAGCCGGGCCCATCTTCCACATCGGAATCATCGCAGGGAAGTTGAACGGGGTGATTCCCGCTGCCACGCCAAGGGGTTGGCGCATCGAATACATGTCGATCCCCGGCCCGGCGCTGTCGGTGAACTCGCCTTTCAGCATCTGCGGCGCGCCGATGCAGTATTCCATCACCTCGAGCCCGCGCTGGATATCGCCCTTGGCGTCGGGGATGGTCTTGCCGTGTTCCGACGACAGAACCTCGGCCAGCTTGTCCATGTCGCGGTTCAAGAGGCGCACGAATTCCATCATCACCCGCGCGCGGCGTTGCGGGTTGGTGGCCCCCCATTTGACCTGCGCCGCCGCCGCCTGATCGGTGGCGGCGTCAAGCTCGGCCTTGGAGGCGAGCGCGACGCGGGCCTGCACTTCGCCGGTGGCTGGGTTGAACACGTCCGCGTAACGCCCGGATGTGCCGGCGACTTCGCGCCCGTTGATCCAGTGACCTATGGTTTTCATCGAAGCTCTCCCTTGGTTGGGACGCAGAATAGCCTTGCGGAAATGCGGGGAACAGCGGCAAGATTTCAAAAAGATTTTGCATTTTTGCAAAGGGTTCGCTGTGAACTGGGATGATCTGCGGGTGTTTCTGGCCGTGGCACGGATGGAAAGTCTGTCAGGTGCGGGCCAGGTCCTGCGGCTGGATCCCGCGACGGTGGGCCGCCGCATCGCGCGACTGGAGCAGGACTTCGCTGTGCGGCTGTTCGTGAAGTCGCCCCAGGGCTATGGGTTGACCGAAGCGGCGTCGCGATTGCTGACCCATGCCGAGGCGGTCGAACGGTCGCTGGCCGCCGCATCGGAAGGGGTGTCGGGTCCCGATGGGTTGACCGGGCAGATCCGGATCGGCGCCCCGGACGGCTGCGCGAATTATCTGCTGCCGCAGGTGCTGGCGACGATCTGCGACGAAAATCCCGGGCTCGAGGTGCAGATCGTGGCGCTGCCGCGCGTTTTCAACCTGTCCAAGCGCGAGGCGGACATGGCGATCGCCGTCAGCCGTCCCGAGGCCGGGCGGCTGACAGTGCAGAAGTTGACCGATTACCGGCTGCATCTGGCGGCGAGCCGAGGCTATCTGGACGCCGCCGCGCCGATCCTGACACCGGCTGACCTCGCGGGACATCGGATGGTGGGCTACATTCCGGACATGATCTTTGACAAGGAACTGGATTACCTCGCCGAATTTGGGGCAGGGGCGGTGCCGCTCGCGTCGAACTCGGTTTCGGTGCAGCTCAACTGGCTGCGGCATGGCGCGGGTGTCGGCGTGGTGCACGACTTTGCCTTGCCCGCGGCGCCGGAATTGGTGCGGGTGATCCCGGAGCAGATCACATTAACGCGAGCCTTCTGGCTGATCCGCCATGCGGACGACGGGCGGATCGACCGGCTCAGCCGGTTTGCGGCGCGGCTGGCGGTCGGACTGAAGGCCGAGGTGGCGCGGCTGGAATCGGTCGTGGCGCAAACCAACGCTTGACAGACCGGCGCATGGACATGACGCTTGGGCGACAGCTTTGGGAGGAGCCTATGCTTGTCAGCCAGATCCTGAATTCGAAGTCCGACGACGGTGTCGTCAGTGTTGCGCCCGGCACGACCGTGGCCGCCGCGGCAGAGGTGTTGTCAGCGCGGCGGATCGGATCACTGATCGTGTCGCCGGACGGCAAGACCGTGACCGGGATCGTGTCAGAGCGCGACATCGTGCGCGAACTGGGCCGGCGGGGGGCCATCTGCATGTCTGAGACGGTGGACAGCATCATGACGGCCAACGTGGTGTCCTGCGGGCGCACCGACCAGACGGACACCGTGCTGCAGAAGATGACGGATGGCCGCTTCCGCCACATGCCGGTGGTCGAACAGGGCGAGATGGTGGGATTGATCTCGATCGGCGATGTGGTCAAGGCCCGGCTGCTTGAACTGGCGGCCGAGAAGGACGCGTTGGAAGGCATGATCAAGGGCTTATGAGGTTTCGGCCTTGCACCCGCACGCGCAATATTGTTGCGTGAGCCGGGCATATTGGCAATCAGGGGGTCCCCATGCGCATCGGCCTTTATCCGGGCACCTTCGATCCGGTCACCTTGGGGCACACCGACATCATTACCCGTGCGATGGCGCTGGTGGACCGGCTGGTGATCGGGGTCGCGATCAACCGCGACAAGGGGCCCTTGTTCACGCTGGAGGAGCGGGTCGCAATGGTGCAGGCCGAATGTCTGGCCACCACCGCCAAGACGGGTGGCGAGATCGTCGTACACCCGTTCGAGAACCTGTTGATCGACTGCGCGCGCGATGTCGGGGCAGGGATCATCATCCGCGGCCTGCGGGCGGTGGCGGATTTCGAGTATGAATTCCAGATGGTCGGCATGAATCGCGCCCTCGACTCCAGCATCGAGACGGTGTTCCTGATGGCCGATGCGCGGCGGCAGGCGATCGCGTCCAAGCTGGTCAAGGAGATCGCCCGCCTTGGCGGAGATGTGTCGAAATTCGTCCCGCCCCCGGTCGCCCTGGCGCTGCGCGACCGCTATGCCTAGGTCTATCGCCGTCAGGCTGGTTGCCGGAATGGAATATTCATTCTACGATCGGATCTGCCGGCCGTTTGCTTTGCGGGGCGGGCGGGCCGGGGACAGGATATGACGGAAACCTTGACGGATGATGGCGCCGCGGCGCCGCGATCGGTGGCCGAGTTTCAGGCGCGGTTGGCCAACCTGACCTCCGACACGCCGCGCCGGATGCGCCAGTGCGCCGACTTTCTGGCCGCGCACAGCGACCGGATCGCGGTGTCGACCGTGGCGGATTTGGCGCGGGCTGCCGATGTGCCGCCGTCGGCCCTGATGCGGTTTTGTCAGGTGCTGGGGTTTTCGGGGTTTTCCGACATGCAGCGCCTGTTCCGCGATGCCTATGCGCCAGGCCTTCCCGACTACGCCACGCGGTTGCGCAACCTCAAGTCCCAAGGCAACGGCAGTCCCGCGGCGCTGCTGGCCGAATTCATCGAGGCGGGCCGCGCATCGTTGGAATCACTGGCGAATTCTGCCGATGACCGCGCGCTGGCGCAGGCCGTGGCGCTGTTGGCCCAGGCGGAAACGGTGCATCTGATCGGTTTGCGGCGGGCGTTTCCGGTGGCGGGCTACCTCGCGTATGTGTTCGACAAGATGGCGGTTCCGGCCATGCTGCACGACGGCGTTGGGGCGCTGGACCATCGGTTTGCCTTGCGGCCAAAGGATGCGCTGCTGGCGATTTCGTTTGCGCCGTATTCCGACGAAACGCTTGATCTGGCGCAATGGGCCGGGGCGCGCGGGGTGCCGGTTGTGGCGCTGACCGACCGGACGACAGGCCCGCTGGCGCGCCTGGCCGTCACGGTTCTGACGGTCGAGGAGGTCGATTTCGGCGCGTTCCGGTCCTTGTCGGCGACGCGGGCGCTGGCAACTTCGCTTGCGGTGGCGGTAGGATCGGCGCGGGAGTAGGGTATGCATCGCGTCTGTCAAACGTATGGCGGACGTATGGTTCACGTCATGCGCCGTGTCGGAGATTGACCCTTTTCAGGAGGCCAGAAGTGGAATAAATATTCCATCGAGGCGCGAGTCGCTTTGCAGCGGCGGGAAGGGCAGATGAAAGATCTCGACGTCATCACCATCGGGCGATCCTCGGTCGATCTTTACGGCGCGCAGATTGGCGGGCGGCTCGAGGATATGGGGTCGTTCAACAAGTACATCGGCGGCTCGCCCACCAACATCGCGGCGGGAACGGCGCGGCTGGGGCTGCGTTCCGCTGTGATTACCCGCGTCGGCGACGAACACATGGGACGGTTCATCCGCGAAGAGCTGGCGCGCGAAGGCGTTGATGTGCGCGGCGTCAAGACCGACCCCGACCGGCTGACCGCGCTGGTGCTGCTGGGCATCCGTGACGACAGCCAGTTTCCGCTGATCTTCTACCGCGAGAATTGCGCCGACATGGCGCTGTGCGAAGACGACATCGACGAAAGCCTGATCGCCAGCGCGCGCGCGGTGGTGGCGACGGGCACGCACCTGTCGCATCCGCGCACCGAGGCGGCGGTCCTGAAGGCGCTGGCGCTGGCCCGGCAGCACGGCGCGCAAGCCGCCCTCGACATCGACTATCGTCCGAACCTGTGGGGCCTTGCGGGGCACGGTGCGGGCGAGGCGCGGTTCATCGAATCCGCCGCCGTCACGGCCAAGTTGCAGGCCACGCTGGGGCTGTTCGACCTGATCGTGGGCACCGAAGAGGAGTTTCATATCGCGGGCGGGACGATCGACACGATCGCGGCCCTGCGCGCGGTGCGCCGCGTTTCGGGCGCGGTGCTGGTGTGCAAGCGCGGGCCGATGGGGGCGGTGGCCTTTACCGGCGACATTCCTGGCACGCTGGACGAGGGCGCGTCGGGGCCGGGATTTCCGATCGAGGTGTTCAACGTGCTGGGGGCCGGCGACGGCTTCATGTCGGGGCTGCTGAAAGGCTGGCTCGATGGCGAGCCGTGGACGGTGGCCCTGACCTATGCCAACGCCTGCGGCGCGTTCGCGGTCAGCCGGCATGGCTGCACGCCGGCCTATCCGAGCTGGGAGGAGTTGCAGTTCTTCCTCAGACGCGGTGTCGTGACGCCCGCGTTGCGCAAGGATGCGGCGCTGGAGCAGATGCACTGGTCGACCAACCGGCACGGCGACTGGTCTACCATGCGGGTGTTCGCCTTTGACCACCGGATGCAGATGGAGGCGATGGCGGGGGCTACGCCCGCCAGGATTGGCGCCTTCAAGGAGTTGTGCCTGCGGGCGGCCTTGCAGGTGGCGGGCGGGCGCGCAGGGCATGGCATCCTGTGCGACGGGCGGCTGGGGCGGCGGGCCTTGCAGGCGGCGGCGGGGACGGGGCTATGGGTCGGGCGACCGGTCGAATGGCCGGGTTCGCGCCCCCTGACACTGGAACCCGAGATCGGGCCGGATTACGGCGGGCTTGGCGAATGGCCGCTGGGGCAAGTGGTCAAGGTGCTGTGCTTTTACCACCCCGACGACGATGCGTCGATGAAGGCTGATCAGGAGGCGGTGGTGCTGCGGCTCTTTCATGCTGCGCGGCGCAACCGACTGGAGTTTCTGCTGGAGGTGATCCCGTCGAAGGTCGCGCCGGTGACGGCCGTAACCACGGCAAGGGTGATCGAGCGGTTCTATGATCTTGGCGTCTATCCCGACTGGTGGAAGCTGGAGCCCTTTGCGACCGAAGCCGCGTGGGACGAGGCGATCGCCGCGATCTCCGCGCGCGATCCGTTCGTGCGCGGCGTCGTGGTGCTGGGCCTCGACGCCGAGCCAGACGCGCTCGCGGCGTCGTTCGCCCTGGCCGCGCGGCATCCGATGGTCAAGGGGTTCGCCGTGGGCCGCACGATCTTTGGCGCTGCGGCGAAGGCCTGGATGGCGGGTGATTTGACGGATGACGCGGCGGTCGCGATGATGGCGGTGCGGTATGGCGATCTGTGCGGCGTCTGGGACGCGGCGCGGCGATCCGGGGCGCGGGCTGGAAGGGGAATGGCATGACGGTTCGATTGACCGCCGCGCAGGCGATGGTGCGCTATCTGATGGCGCAGCTGGCCGAAGATGGGACGCCCTTCCTGACCGGCTGCTGGGGCATCTTCGGGCATGGCAACGTGGCCGGGATGGGCGAGGCGTTGCAGGGCGTCAAGGACCGCTTTCCCACCTGGCGCGGGCAGAACGAACAGACCATGGCCCATGCGGCGATCGCCTATGCCAAGCAGTTGGGGCGTGCGCATGCGATGATGGTCACCTCGTCGATCGGGCCGGGGGCGCTGAACATGGTGACGGCGGCGGGGGTGGCGCATGTCAACCGCCTGCCGGTGCTGTTCGTGCCGGGCGATGTGTTCGCCAACCGTGGCCCCGACCCGGTGTTGCAGCAGCTGGAGGATTTCGGCGACGGCACGATGACAGTGAACGACGCCTTCCGGCCGGTGTCGCGCTATTTCGACCGCATCCAGCGGCCCGAGCAGTTGCTGACCGCATTGCCGCGTGCGATGCGGGTGATGACCGATGCGGCCGAGTGCGGGCCGGTGTGTCTGTCGTTTTGCCAGGACGTGCAGGCCGAAGCGTACGACTGGCCCGAGGCGTTCTTTGCGCCAAAGCTTTGGCGGCTGCGGCGGGTGCAGCCCGATCCGGTCGAGGTCGAAGCGGTGGCGGCGCTGATCCGGGGGGCGCAGGCGCCGGTGATCGTGGCGGGGGGCGGTGTGCACTACAGCTTTGCCACCGAGGCGCTGGCGCAGTTTGCGGCGGGTCTGAACATACCGGTCGTGGAAACGCAGGCGGGCAAGTCGGCGCTGCCGTGGGATCATCCGCTGAACCTCGGTCCGGTCGGGGTCACCGGCGCGTCGTCGGCCAACGCGGTCTGTGCGGCGGCGGATGTGGTGATCGGGGTCGGCACGCGGTTTCAGGATTTCACCACGGGGTCATGGTCGCTGTTTTCCAACGCCGGGCGCAGGCTGATCAGCCTGAACGTGGCAGCTTATGACGCGATGAAGCATGGGGCCGAGCCGCTGTGCGCCGATGCCCGCGTCGGGCTGGAGGCGGTTCGCGCGGCGTTGGGCGACGCTCGGTTCGCGGGCCCCGCAGCGGAGTTGAAAGCCGACTGGTTCGCCGCCGTCGATCCGCTGACCGCCGCCCCCGGCGAGGCCAATGCCCTGCCGTCGGACATGCAGGTGATCGGTGCGGTGCAGCGCAGCGCGGGGCCCGATACCGTCGTGATGTGCGCCGCCGGCACCATGCCGGGCGAATTGCACAAGCTGTGGAAGGCCGGGCGGCCGATGTCGTATCACATGGAATACGGCTTTTCCTGCATGGGGTATGAAATCGCCGGTGCGATCGGGATCAAGATGGCCGAGCCCGACCGCGACGTGGTCTGTATGCTGGGCGATGGCAGCTACATGATGGCCAACAGCGAGTTGGCGACGGCCTGCATGATGGGGATCAAGATCACGGTCGTGATCACAGACAACCGCGGTTATGGCTGCATCAACCGGTTGCAGATGGCAACCGGGGGGGCCGAATTCAACAACCTTTACAAGGATGTGGGTGCCGGTGTTGCACCAGGCATCGATTTCCGGGCCCATGCCGCCGCGATGGGGGCCGAGGCGGTGAAGGTGGCCACCATCGTCGAACTCGAAGCGGCGCTGGTGCAGGCAAAGACGGCGCAGGGGCCGTTCGTCGTGGTCATCGACACCGACCCCTATCCCTCCACTCCGCATGGCGGGACGTGGTGGGATGTGGCGGTACCGGAAGTCTCTGCCCGGCCCGAGGTGGTGGCGGCGCGGGCGCAGTACGAAAAGAACGTTCAACAGCAGCGGCTTGCCGACTGAACCCGAGGTTACGCATGATCCTTTATGGCACCAATCCGATCGCGTGGTCGAATGACGACGACCAGACGCTGGGCGCGGACATCAGCCTGGAAACCTGTCTGGACGAGTGTGCCGCCATCGGGTTCGACGGCATCGAGAAGGGGCACAAGCTGCCCACCACGGTCGAAAGCCTGAAGGCCGCGCTTGAACCGCGCGGGCTGAGGTTCATTTCGGGCTGGCATTCGACCAACGTGCTGGTCAACGACATCGACACGGAAAAGGCCGCGATGCAGCCGTTTCTGGACTTTCTGAAGGGCATGGGGTGCAAGGTCATCATCGTGTGCGAAACCTCGAACGCCATCCATGGCGACGACGCGGTGGCGGTGAACGACCGCCCGCACCTGACCGAGGCCGACTGGGCCGGTTTCGGTGCCGCGATCGAGGCGCTGGCGGCGCATGCCGCGGCACAGGGCATCACGCTGGTCTATCACCACCACATGGGCACGGTCGTCGAGGCCGAGTGGGAAATCGACCGCCTGATGTTCGAGACCGGGCCGCACACGCATCTGCTGCTCGATACCGGGCACTGCTATTTCGGCGGCGGCGATCCGGTGCGGCTGGCGAAGAAGCATATGGACCGGGTGCGCCATATCCATGCCAAGAACATCCGCCCCGACATTCTGGATCAGGTGCGCGCGCAGGGTCTGTCGTTTTTGGAGGGCGTGCGGCGGGGCGTGTTCACCGTGCCGGGCGATGCCGAGGGCGTGGTCGATTTTTCGGGCGTGCTCGAGGTAGCGGCGGCGCATGGCTATGAGGGTTGGCTGGTGATCGAGGCCGAGCAGGACCCCGAAGTGCGGCCTGCGATGGAGTATCAGCCAATGGGCCTGCGCGCGCTGAAGGCGACGGCGCGACGGGTCGGGCTTGACCGCGCCTGAGGGCCGCCGCGCGACAAGGCCAAGCGGCACGGGTCTGACGGCGGCTTGACGGCGGAACCGGGCGTTGACGGCGGAGCGAGTGGGAAGCCCTCGCACTCACCGGGATATTTGTGAACGATCATGGGGGCGAAGATGGAGTTGTTGCGCAAGCCGGTGGGGGTTCGGGGGCGCGTGCATGACATCACGCCCGCGATTGCGGGTTGGGGCTATGTCGGCTTCGCGCTCTACCGGCTCGAGCCCGGCGAACGTGCGGCAGACGTGACGGCGGACCGCGAGGTGATCCTGGTGCTGGTCGAGGGCAAGGCGCGGGTCCGGGCCGCGGAGGTGGACTGGGGCGTGCTGGGTGACCGCATGAGCCCGTTCGAGCGGACGGCACCGCATTGCCTTTACGTGCCGGGTGGTGCGTCGTGGGAGGCGGTGGCAGAAACGGGATGCGTGCTCGCCGTCTGTTCGGCGCCGGCGGTCGGGCAGCATCCGACGGCGCGGCTTGGGCCGGAGGGCATCGCGCTGACCCGGCGCGGCACCGGTGCCAACACGCGGTTCATCAACAACATCGCGATGGAGGGGCGGGACGTCGCGGGATCGCTGCTGGTGACGGAGGTGTTCACCCCGGCCGGGCATTGGTCAAGCTATCCCAGTCACCGCCATGACGAGGACGACTTTCCGCGGATGACCTATCTGGAGGAAACCTATTACATGCGGTTGAATCCGGCGCAGGGGTTTGCGGTCCAGCGGGTCTATACCGAGGATGGCGATCTGGACGTCACGATGGCGGTCAAGGATCATGACGTGACGCTGGTGCCCCGGGGCCACCACCCCTGCGGCGCGCCCTATGGCTATGATCTTTACTATCTGAACGTGATGGCGGGGCCGCGGCGTGCGTGGCGGTTCCAGAACGACCCTGACCATGACTGGATCCATCAGCGCGACATGGCGTAAAATCCTGCGCGGCCGCGTTGCGGCTGTCGTCGACGGACGTGCGCGTCACGGCGTCAGAAGCGTAAGCCGATTTCCGGGGCCGAGGGCGCGCAGTTCGGCCTCGACCATGCGGGGTTCGGGCAGCTGCGACGCGACGACCGTGATCAGGCCGGCATAGCCGATCTCTTCCAGCCGTTCGATGACCGCCATCGCATCCTGCGACGCAGCTATCAGCGGCACGAGGATCTGGTCGGGGCGGAGCTGGTCGATCAGCGCGGCGTCGATCTGGTCGAACGCCACCGCCGCGACCACGTTCGCAGGCAGGTTGTCGGCGGACAGCGACGGCATGCCCACGGCCAGAATTCGGATCGGCGGATCGTCACCGGAGTTGGCGGGCGGTTGGTGCATGGTGCTCTGCGATGATGGGGACCGAAACGCGCGAACCGGAAACTCCTGTCGTACACTTCTAGCGCGAAGTGGTGCGTTTTTCCACACGTATTGCTCGATCTGGCGCCCGTGCGCGTGCGTCTGTGCTGGCCTGATCCGCAGCGGCGGTCTAGGAGAAAGCACGCCCACCGGCAGGGCAGGACACGGGAAGGCGGTTGACGGTGGACAAGGGCACATTGACGGCCGTTCTGGCAGGAATTCCGATGGCGGTGCTGCTGGTCGGACCGGACGAGCGGATCGCGGAGGCCAATCCGGCCGCGCAGGCGCTGCTGGGGGCGGGACTGGCGGGGCGGCATCACGGGCTGGTGTTTCGCCAACCCGATCTGCTGACCGCGATCGGTCAGGCCTTGCGCGCGGGCGACGCCACCGCGGTGCGCCATGCCGTGCCGGGGCCGTCGCACGAGGTGGTGCACCGGGTCACCGTCTCGCCCGTGTGGGGCGGGGCGCTGTGCGCGTTCGAGGACATCAGCGAGCAAGAGCAGATGGGTCAGATGCGCCGCGATTTCGTGGCGAACGTCAGCCATGAACTGCGCACCCCGTTGACAGCACTTCTGGGGTTCATCGAGACGCTGCGCGGCCCGGCGCGCGAGGACACCGTGGCGCGCGAGCGGTTTCTAGGCATCATGGCGGCCGAGGCCGAGCGGATGAACCGACTGGTGCGCGACCTCTTGCATCTGAGCCGGGTCGAGGCCGAAGAGCGGGTGCGCCCGACCGAGCGGCAGGACATCTCCAGCCTGATCTGGCAGGCGGTGCAGACCCTGCGCCCGATGGCCGATGCCGGTGGCGTGATAATCGACGTGGTGGGGGCCGATCAGGCAGTGATGATCCCCGCCGACCCCGACCAGATGACGCAAGTCCTGACCAATCTGATCGAGAATGCGGTGAAATACGGCGGCGCGGGCAAACATGTTTCGGTCGCGTTGACGCGCGAAGCGGGGTTGCGCGGCCCGGTAATCCGCATCGCCGTCAACGACCGGGGCGACGGGATCGACCCGGTGCATCTGCCGCGCCTGACCGAGCGGTTCTACCGGGTGGACGGCCACCGGTCGCGCGAAAAGGGCGGCACGGGGCTGGGGCTTGCCATCGTCAAGCACATCGTCAATCGGCATCGCGGGCGGATGGTGGTGGATTCGACGCCCGGCAAAGGCAGCACATTCGCCGTCATATTGCCCGAGAGTTGAGCCACACTTCACCATGCTCTCGCAGGGCGTGTGGGAGAGCGTGAGGTATCCGTTCAACCATCAGAAAACATTGACTAAAAGGCGGAATTTGCAGGTGTGCCGATTTGACCCCGCATGGTGCGAAATCATGCTGTTTTCCGGCAACTCCTTGTTGCGAAACGATCACGTTGCATACTATTTGGCGGGTGTGTTTTTGGGTAGCGTACATGGCCGGAACGACAACAGGCGAGTATCGGCGTTCGGTTGATCTGGCGCGCTTTGTGGCCGCGTTCGGCATCGTGTGGGATCACGCCCGCGCGCCTTATGCCGACATCGGATATCTGGCCTTGTCGCTGTTTCTGGTGCTGACGTCGTATCTCGCGGTCGGGTCGTTCCTGCGGTCGGACGGACAGGGGTTCTGGCTGTCGCGCGCGCAGCGGATCGCGGTGCCGTGGCTCTTCTGGTGCGTGGTGTTCCGGGTCCAGCACGAGGTGGTGACGGACGCCCCGTTCGCCTTGCTGACAGATCCGGGGACGCTGCTGATCGGGCCGTCGATCCACCTGTGGTTCCTGCCCTTCGTGATGATTGCGCTGGTGTTCATCGCGCCGCTGTGCCGGTGGATCACCGGCCCGCGCGAGGTATGGATCGCGCTGGCTGGCCTTGTGGTGTTGTCGCTGCCGCTGGGCCTTTTGCATGCCGAGGTCGCGCCGGCGGCCTGGTTCGTCAACGGCGGCCTGTTTCCACAACCGTTGCCGCAATGGTTCTATTCGCTATCGCTGTTCCTGCTCGGCGCGCTCTTGGCGCTTGCGCAATGGCACCAAATGATCTGGGCGGCCGTCGCAGCCGCCGCTGTGGTGTCGGGGGCGCTGTATCTGATCGTGCCGGAATTCGCCTCGATCCAGATGCTGCTGGTGGCGGTCGTGTTTTTGGCAGTGTGGCGCATCGACATCCCGGGTCGCTGGCCCACGGTGCTGGCAGGCTATGCGTTCGGCATCTATCTGGTGCATCCGGCGATGATGCTGGTGGCGTTCAAGCTCTTCGGTGCGGACGTGGACCGGTCGTTCGCCGCGCTGTTAGCGTTCTTCGGATCGTGGGCGCTGACCTGGGCGTTGCAGCGCGTGCCGGTGCTGCGCCGATTTGCCTGAACACCTTGGTATTGCGCGCGCCCGTTCCTAAATCGGGCGCAGCATGGGCCGGGGCGGGCCGCCTTGCCAATCCGCCCCCCCGCGTCTAAGACGAAGCGCAATCTTGTTCCCGGCCCTTTGCCGGAGCCCGAAAGGACGAACCATGTTCGCGACCCCCGCCTTTGCCCAAGCCGCCGCCCCCGGAGCCGGGGGGGCCATCGCGCAGTTCCTGCCGCTGATCCTGATCTTTGCGATCATGTATTTCCTGCTGATCCGTCCGCAGCAGAAAAAGCTGAAAGAACACAAGGCGATGGTCGAGGCCTTGCGACGCGGCGACCAGGTGCTGACCGCCGGTGGCATCGTCGGCAAGGTGGCCACCGTGGGCGCGGACGGCATGCTGGAGGTCGAGATCGCACCGAACGTCAAGGTCAAGGTGATGCGCGGCACCATCACCCAGGTTATGTCCAAGACCGAACCGGCGGCGGGCTGATCCGTCATGCTGCACACGCCGTTGTGGAAACGACTGATCATCTGGGGTCTGTGCGCGCTGGGTTTCCTGTGGGCCTCGCCGAACCTGTTCTACACCCAGGTCGAACAGCACAACGACGCCGCCGCTGCGATCGAAGCGGCCGGATTTGCAACGCCCGAACAGGAGGCGGCGCTGGCGCAGTGGCCCGACATGCTGCCATCGTCGCTGGTGAACCTCGGCCTTGACCTGCGGGGCGGCGCACATCTGCTGGCCGAGGTCCATCTGGAAGACGTCTACCAGCAACGGATGGATGGCTACTGGCCGCAGATCCGCGACGCGCTGCGCGATGTGCGCGATCAGGTCGGGGCCGTGCGTCGCGCGCCGTCGCCTGCCGATGTGCTGCGCGTGACCGTGTCGAACCCCGAAGCGATGGCCGTGGCGGTGGACACGGTGCGTGCCTTGGCGACGCCGGTGGTCAGCCTGACCGGCGTGGGGCAGAACGACATCGACATATCGGTCGAGGGGGCCGACATCGTGGTGACGCTGTCGGATGCCGAACGCACCTCGACCGACACGCGCACGATGCAGCAAAGCCTTGAAATCATTCGCCGCCGGGTGGACGAGGTCGGCACGCGCGAACCGACGATCCAGCGGCAGGGCACCGACCGCATCCTGATTCAGGTGCCGGGCATCGGCTCGGCGGCCGAACTGAAGGCGCTGATCGGCACCACGGCCAAGCTGACCTTCAACCGCGTGGTGCGCCGCACCACGAACGCCGCCGAGGATTCGGGCCCGCGCAACCTGCTGTTGCCCCTGATGGGCGAACAGGGCGCCTATCTGGTGGTCGAGGAGACGCCGGTGGTGACCGGCGAGGATCTGATCGACAGCCAGCCCGCGTTCGATCAGAACAACCGCCCCGCCGTCGACTTCCGGTTCAATCCGGCCGGGGCCGTGCGGTTCGGCGACTACACCGCCGCCAACATCGGCCAGCCGTTTGCCATTGTGCTGGACGACGAGGTGATCTCGGCCCCGGTCATTCAAAGCCACATCGCAGGGGGTTCCGGCATCATCACCGGGTCGTTCAGCGTCGAGGAATCGACCCAGCTTGCCGTGCTGCTGCGGGCCGGGGCCCTCCCGGCTGAAATGACCTTTCTGGAAGAGCGCACCATCGGCCCGGAACTGGGGGCCGACAGCATCCTGGCCGGCCAGCGCGCGGCGGTGATCGGCGCAATGGCCGTCGCGACCTATATGCTTCTGAGCTATGGCTGGTTTGGCGCGATGGCGAACTTCGCGCTCGCCATCAACATCGTCCTTCTGTTTGCCTTCCTGTCGGTGATCGGCGCCACCCTAACCCTGCCGGGGATTGCGGGCATCGTGCTGACGATGGGCATGGCGGTCGACGCCAACGTGCTGATCTATGAACGCATCCGCGAGGAGCTGCGTCAGGGCGTCGCGCCAGGCCGCGCGATCGAGGTCGGGTTCGACAAGGCGCTATCTGCGATCACGGACAGCAACTTGACGGCAATGCTGACGGCCGCGATCATGTTCTGGATCGGGTCGGGGGCGGTGCGCGGCTTTGCGGTGACGCTGGGGATCGGCATCATTACCTCGATGTTCACGGCCGTTTACGTGACGCGGCTGATCATCGAAACCTGGCTGGCCTTGCGCCGTCCGAAAACCATTCAAGTCTAGGGGAACTCATCATGGCCTGGCGTCTGCGACTTGCCCCTGAAAAGACCAACATCGACTTCTTTCGCCTCGCACGCGTGACCTTCGGCGCATCCGTGCTGGCGGTGCTGGTCACGTTTGCATCGCTGGCGGTGAACGGATTGAACCTGGGCATCGACTTTCGCGGCGGCACGACGATCCGCACGGAATCGACGCAGGCTGTCGATGTCGGGGTCTACCGCGATGCGCTGACGGCGCTGGATCTGGGCGATGTGTCGATCACCGAGGTGTTCGATCCGGGCTTTCGCGCCGACCAGCATGTTGCGATGATCCGCATCCAGGCGCAGGACGGGGTCGAGGCGGTGACGCCCGCCACCATCGCCGAGGTCGAAGAGGCGCTGCGCGCCGTGGATCCGGCGATCACCTTTCCGTCGGTGGAATCGGTGGGGCCCAAGGTCTCGTCCGAGCTGATCTGGCAGGCGCTGTTGGCGGTGGCGGCGGGGTCGATCGGGATCCTGATCTATGTCTGGATCCGGTTCGAATGGCAGTTCGCCGTTGGCACCGTGGCGGCGCTGCTGCACGACGTGATCGTGACGGTCGGCGTCTTTTCGCTGTTCCAGCTGAAGTTCGATCTGACCATCGTGGCGGCGCTGCTGACCATTCTGGGGTATTCTATCAACGACACCGTGGTGGTGTTTGAC
>JANNNU010000106.1:0-12534 GCA_031398695.1 Paracoccaceae bacterium
ATAGGCCCGTGCCGCGGCGTCGGACGCGGCGAACAGCACGGCCCGCTGCACCCCGGCCGCACGCGCCTCGGCCAGATGCAGGCCCACCGCGCGGCGTGCAAAGCCCCGTCCGCGCAGATCGGGCGGCACATAGACGGCGCCTACCTGCACCACCTCGGGCAGCACCGCGTTGAACCCGGTCAGCGCCACCGGCCGTCCCGCGTGCAACAGCACCCGGTGACTGCCTGTGGCCTGCCAGCGCGCCACGTCCCGCGCAGCCTTGACCTGCGCCGCGTTGGGGGGGCTGGCGAACAGTTCCTGCTCGTAGGCCGCACGCCAGGCGCGCACGACGCCCGCGACCGCGTCACCGACCGGCTGCAGATCGAACCCGGCGCAATCCGGCACGCGCAGATCCGCCAGCGTCAGGCGATAGCCCTGCTCGTCCCGGGCATGACGTGCCGGTCCGGGATCCAGCACCCGGCACACGCCCGCGACCTGATCTGCCGGGCCGAGGATGCCGTGCACCGCCACGCCCGACAACGCCCGCGCCATGGCCGTCCAGTCGCCCTGCGGCCATTGCGGCAACACCATGCCCTGCGGCGTCACGCCCACCATCCCGGCGATCGTCCCGGCCGCATCCGCCACCCACATCCGCATCGGCAGCCCCGTCCCGGCCAGATTCGACAGCGGAAACATCGACTGCGATTCATGTGCGCACAACAAGGCCAGCAGCGGCGCGTGATCCTGCGGACCGGCCTGCCTCATCGCCAATCCCCCAAGGCCGCCTGCCACAGCACCAGTGCCGCCACCGCCGCGGTATCCGCCCGCAGGATGCGCGGGCCAAGGCTGACCGCCGTCACCCCAGCCATGCCGCGCAGCCGCGCCTGCTCGTCTGCCGAAAAGCCGCCCTCGGGCCCGATCAAGACTGCCCACGGCCCCGCCCGCCCCGGCTCTGGCGCGACCAAGGGCGTCGCGGGCCCCGCGGCCGCCTCGTCGCACCACATCAGGTGCCGCCCCGCAGGCCACCCGGCCAGCAGGCGGTCCAGACCGACCAGATCGGCAACCTCGGGCACATAGGTCGCCCCGCATTGCTCGGCCGCCTCAACCGCATGGGCCTGCAGCCGGTCCTGCCGGATGCGTTCGCTGTTGGTGTGCCGCGTCTGCACCGGTACGATTCGCGACACGCCGAGTTCGACCGCCTTTTCCACAATGAAATCGGTCCGCACCTTCTTGATCGGCGCAAAGCACAGCCACAGATCGCAGGGCATCACCTGTCCGCGCAGCGCCTCGATACAGGTCAGAACCCCCGCCCGCTTGCCGGCCTGCGTCACCACGGCTCGCCATTCTCCGTCGCGCCCGTTGAACAGCGCGACCTGCCCGCCGACCGCAAGACGCATGACGTTGAACAGATAATTGGCCGCATCGACGCCCACCGTCACGGGTTGCCCCGCCGCCAGCGCCTGATCTACATAGAGCCTGATCTTTGCCTCGGACATGAACGCGACCCTATGCAAGAGCCGATCCAAATGCCAGAGGCCCCCCCATCCGCCCGCCCCGCCAATATACCCGTCGCCGACGCGCCGCGCGGCAACTGGGTGGACCGCTTCGCGCCCCCCGTCACCCGCCCGTTCCTGCGCCTGTCGCGCGCCGACCGCCCGATCGGCACGTGGCTTTTGCTGATCCCGTGCCTGTGGGGCATCGCCCTGGCCGCGATGGTCGACGGGTTTCGCCTTCAGGACCTGTGGCTGGTCGCCGGCTGCTCGCTGGGCGCATTCCTGATGCGGGGCGCGGGCTGCACCTGGAACGACATCACCGACCGCCACATCGACGCCGCGGTGGCGCGCACCCGCAGCCGACCGCTGCCCGCGGGTCAGGTCACCCCCCGCGCCGCCCTGGTGTGGATGGCCGTGCAGGCCGGCCTCGCCGCGTTGATCCTGTTCAGCTTCAACGTGACCGCCATCGCTCTGGGGATCGGGTCGCTGGCGCTGGTGGCGATCTATCCGTTCGCCAAACGCTTCACCTGGTGGCCGCAAGCATTCCTCGGTCTTGCGTTCAACTGGGGCGCGCTGCTCGCCTATGCCGCGCACTCCGGCACGGTCACCCTGCCCACGATCCTGCTTTACGCGTCGGGCATCACGTGGACCCTGTTCTATGACACGATCTATGCCCATCAGGACCGCGAGGATGATGCCCTGATCGGGGTGAAATCCACCGCCCGCCTGTTCGGCCGAAACACCCGCCGCTGGCTCTTGGGGTTTCAGATCGCCACCGTCACGTTGATGGCGGCGGCGGTCATGCTGGCGGCGCTGCCGGACCGGGGCATGGCGGCAATGGGGCTGGGGTTGGCGGGGGTCTGGGCGTTCGGCTGGCATCTGACCTGGCAGATCGGAAAACTCGACATCGACGATCCGGCCTCGTGCCTGCGCGTGTTCCATTCCAACCGCGATGCCGGCCTGCTGGCTGCGCTGTTTCTTGCCGTGGCGGCGACCCTTTGATTGAACCCGCCCCGCGCCGGGCCTATTCAGCCAGTTGGGGCGAGTCCCCCGGTCATGAAAGCTGCCTGTGACATCCTTTCCAAAATTCCTGCGCTCGCAAACCGTTCTGGCGATTGCCGCCTTCGTGCTCGCGGCCCTTCTGTCGGCGCTGATCGCGCTGGGGGCGTCGGTCGTGATCGAACGGCGCACCTCGGCCGCCATCACGTCGCAGCTGATGACCGAAGGCTACACCTGGGCCGAGGTGCAGACCGACGGACTGCGCGTCACCCTGTCGGGCACCGCCCCGAACGAGGCGGCACGCTTTCGCGCGATGAACCTGGCGGGCAGCGTCGTCGATGCCACCCGCCTCGTCGATTCGTTCGAGGTTACCCCCGCCCGCCCGGTCGAGGCGCCCCGCTTCTCGGTCGAGATGCTACGCAACGACGACGGCATCCAGTTGATCGGCCTGCTGCCCGAAGGCGAGGCCGAGGCGACCCTGATGGCCGAGGCGCAAGGACTGCAATCGGGCACCAATCTGGCGGACATGCTGGAAACCGCCGCCTATCCCGCCCCGCCGGGCTGGCAAGAGGCGTTCGGGTTCGGCATCGCGGCGCTGGAACTGCTGCCGCGGTCCAAGATCTCGGTGTCGGCCAATGCGGTCGCGATCACCGCCATTGCCACCAGCGCCGCCGAAAAGCGCCAGCTCGAGGCGGAACTGTCGCGCCTGCGCCCCCGCGACCTGGCAGTCACAGTCGACATCTCGGCCCCGCGCCCGGTGCTGACGCCGTTCACCCTGCGCTTTGTCGTCGACGGTCAGGGCCCGCGGTTTGATGCCTGTTCCGCCGACAGCGATCAGGCCCGCGCCCGCATCCTGGCCGCCGGAGTGGCGGCGGGGGTGACCGGGCGACCAGACTGCACCATCGGTCTGGGTGTGCCGACCGCCAGCTGGGCCACCGCCGCCGAGGCGGGCATCAAGGCCGTGTCCGAAATGGGCGATGCGACGATCACCTTTTCCGACGCCGACGTGACGCTGCTTGCGGGGACCGAAGTCAGCCAGGCCAGCTTCGACCGCGTCGTGGGCGAATTGCGCAGCGCGCTGCCCGACCTCTTTTCACTCGATGCGACCCTGACCGAGAGAACCGATGCTGCGCCGGCCGGTCCGGCCGAGTTCACCGCCAGCCGCGCGCCGGAAACCGGCCGGGTCGAGTTGCGCGGCCGCCTGACCGACGATCGCCTGCAGATGGCCGTCGACAGCTATGCCAAGGCGCGGTTCGGCGTCGATCAGGTCTATGTCGCCACCTTGCTGGACCCCGACCTGCCCGATGGCTGGCCGGTGCGCGTGCTTGCCGGGCTCGAGGCCTTGGCCGAACTGGACAGCGGCAGCCTTCTGGTGCGCGCCGATACCGTCGAGGTCAAGGGCCTGACCGGCTCGCTGCTGGCGCGGGCCCGCGTGGCGCAGATCCTGTCGGGCAAGCTGGGACAGGGGCAGGAATTCAAGGTAGACGTGGTCTATCTGGAAGAACTCGATCCGCTCGCGGCGCTGCCGACCCCGCAGGAATGCGCCGCGCAGGTCGCGTCTGTGCTGTCGATCGGCAAGATCACCTTCGCGCCGGGATCGGCCGAAATCGACAGCAGCGCCGGAACGCTGATGAACGGCCTCGCGGCGGCGCTGACCGACTGCGCCGCCCTGCCATTTGAAATCGCCGGCCATACCGACAGCCAGGGGTCCGAAGAAGGCAACCGCGCGCTCAGCCAGGCCCGCGCCGAGGCGGTGCTTCTGGCACTCCAAGGCCGCCAGGTCGACGTGTCGGCGATGCGCGCCGTGGGCTATGGCGAAAGCCGCCCGATCGCCGACAACGCCGACGAGGTTGGACGCGAGGCGAACCGCCGTATCGAGATGACGCTGATCGGCGCGCAGGCGGACGCATTGGCAGACGCAACCGACCCCGCCGAAACCGTGGACAATGCGCTGCCGCCACGTCCCTTGGGCCGCGCCGGGGCCGATCCCGCGCCCGACGCCCTGTCGGCCGACGCGCCGGACGCAGACCCGTCAGCCGCACCGCGCCCTGACGCCGCAACCCAGGCTGCCGCGCCCGGCGACGCGGCCGACACCAGCCCCTCGCTCGCCCCGACAGAGCCCACGATCCGCCCAAGCCCCCGACCGGCCCGCGGCGGATGACCCGGTGGCGTGCGGGCAACACCCGGTCGCCTGACACCTTGACGACGGCGGCGTCATGGCCCCATTGATCCATCCACCATGAACCGCACCGAATTCATCATCGCCACCGCCATCATCCTGCTTCTGGCCTTCGCGACGGGCTGGTTCACCTATTGGCTGCTGCACCGCTTCACCCGCGTCGCAGGCGGCGACGTGGCCGAAATGGACAGTCTCGCCCAGTCGCTGCACGACGCCGAAGAGCTGCGCGACCAGGCCATCATCTACATGGAAACCCGCGAGGCCGAACTGCTGAACCAGATCGCCCAGACCGAGGCCGAACTGCGCGCCGCGATGGAGGGCCTGCGCGACGCCCGCCACGAAGCTGAAGAGATGCGCGCCTACATCGACCGCATGGCAACCTCGCGCTGACAGCATGGCGCGCTGTTCGTGCGGCCCTGACGGCAAGGCGTGCGGGCGGCTAAAGCCCGTCCAGACACACCCCGACCAACGCCGAGGCGGGATCCGCCAGATCGTCGATCACGTCGAAATGGTGGCGACCCGCCGCCACGGTCCAGGGGCAATTCCACGCCTCTGACAGCACCCGCGCCTGCCACAGGAACGCCGGGCGTTCCTGCCCGCCCACCCAGACATGCACGCCCACATCCGCCCGCCGCGCCCGCCGTGCGGGGCTTTCGGCGGCAACCTCTGCGGGGTCCAGCCGCAACGTCTCGTTCATCTGCGACGGCACCAGCGGCGCCAGCTCGGCCAATGGCGAAATCGGCACAACGCGTGCCACGGGCACCGACTGATCCGCGCAGGCCAGCCGCGCCGCCAGATGCCCCCCCGCCGAATGTCCCGCCACCACGACCGGCCCGCGCGGCGCCACCAGCGCCACCGCCCGCGACACGGCCCGCGCCACTTCGCCCACCATCACGCCGATCCGCGCCTCGGGGGCCAGCGTGTAGGACGGCATCACCACCGCCCACCCGCGTGCATTCGCCCCCGCCGCCAGATGCGACCAGTCCCCCCGGTCGCGCGCCTTCCAGTATCCGCCGTGCACGAACACCAAAAGCCCGCGCACCGCCCCCGCCGGACGAAACAGATCGAACCGCTGCCGCGCCCCCTGCCCGTAGGGTTGATCCAGCACCGACCGCGCCCCCAGCGCCGCACGGTAGGCAGCCGCATCGACCAGCCAGCGCGCCGCAATGGCATCGGCCCCCGCGATGAACTCAGAATTGGCATAATCCCGGTCTGCATCCGCCATTTGATCAAAACCCTTCCCGAAACTGGACATTCCCGCGCCCCCATGATTTGCATGGCCCATCCGAAAAGGGGAGGCTTCCATGCTCGATTCCGTCACCGACCTCGCATCCTTGCTGAAAGATCCGTCCCTGCTGGCGACCAAGGCGTATGTGGCGGGTCAATGGATCCATGCCGACGACGGCGAAACCTTCTCGGTCATCAACCCGGCGCGCGGCGACGTGATCGCCCATGTGCCCAACCTCGGCCGCGCAGAAACCGCCCGCGCCATCGCCGCCGCCCATGCCGCGCAAAAGGAATGGGCCGCCCGCACCGGCAAAGAGCGCAGCATCATCCTGCGCAAATGGTTCGACCTGATGATGGCCAACCAGGACGATCTGGGCCTGATCCTGACCGCCGAGATGGGCAAGCCGCTGGCCGAGGCCAAGGGCGAGATCGCCTATGGCGCGTCGTTCATCGAATGGTTCGCCGAAGAGGCCAAGCGCGTTTATGGCGAGACGATCCCCGGCCACCAGCGCGACAAGCGCATCACGGTGATCAAGCAACCCATAGGCGTCGTCGGCTCTATCACGCCGTGGAATTTTCCCAACGCGATGATCACCCGCAAATGCGGCCCGGCGCTGGCTGCCGGCTGCGGCTTCGTCGCGCGCCCCGCGGCGGAAACGCCGTTGTCGGCGCTGGCCATCGCGGTGCTGGCCGAACGCGCAGGCCTGCCCGCTGGCATCTTTTCGGTCATCACCTCGAAACGCTCGTCTGACATCGGCAAGGAATTCTGTGAAAACCCGATCGTGCGCAAGCTGACCTTCACTGGCTCGACCGAGGTGGGCCGCATCCTGCTGCGCCAGGCCGCCGAACAGGTGATGAAATGCTCGATGGAGCTGGGCGGCAACGCCCCCTTCATCGTGTTCGACGATGCCGATCTCGACGCCGCGGTCGCGGGCGCGATGATGTCGAAGTTCCGCAACAACGGCCAGACCTGCGTCTGCGCCAACCGCATCTACGTGCAGGCCGGGGTCTATGACGCCTTTGCCGAAAAGCTGTCCGCGGCGCTGGCCAAGACCCGCGTGGGCGACGGGTTGAAAGAGGCGGTTGATTTCGGCCCACTGGTCAACATGGCCGCGGTCGAAAAGGTCGAGGAGCACATCGCCGACGCCACCGCCAAGGGTGCTGTCGTCACGATGGGCGGCCACCGCCACGCGCTCGGGGGGTCGTTCTTCGAGCCTACCATCCTGACCGGCGTGACCGATGCGATGATCATCACCAACGAAGAAACCTTCGGCCCGCTTGCGCCCCTGTTCAAATTCGACACCGAAGACGAGGTCATCGAAAAGGCCAACGCGACGATCTTCGGCCTTGCGTCCTATTTCTACGCCCGCGACATCGGCCGCATCACCCGCGTGCAAGAGGCGCTGGAATACGGCATCGTCGGCGTGAACACCGGCATCATCTCGACCGAGGTCGCCCCGTTCGGCGGCGTCAAGCAGTCCGGTCTGGGGCGCGAAGGATCGCACCACGGGATGGAAGACTACCTCGAGATGAAGTACATCTGCCTCAGCATCTGACCCGGCGCGCAACCGCGTGCCGCCGCCCAGCAGGATTGGACCGACGCCATGCAGAAGTTCGTCCAGTCGGTCCTGAATCGCCTGATCCCCGGTCGGCGCAAGGCCAAGGTGGCCAGCTCCGCCGATTACTGGGAACGGCGCTATGCGGCGGCGGGCACGTCGGGAGCGGGCTCCTACGGCCGGCTCGCCGACTTCAAGGCCGAGGTGCTGAACCGCTTTGTCGCGGAAAACGACGTTGGCTCGGTGATCGAGTTCGGTTGCGGCGACGGCAACCAGCTGCGGCTGGCCCGCTATCCGGCCTATCTGGGGCTCGACGTGGCGCAACGCTCGATCGACCTTTGCCAGAAGGTGTTCGAAGGGGACGCGACGAAACGCTTTGCCCGCTACACCGTGCCCATCACCGAAACCGCCGACCTGACCCTGTCGCTGGACGTGATCTACCATCTGGTCGAAGATCAGGTGTTCGACCGCTACATGCACAACCTCTTCGACAGCGCCCTGCGGTTCGTGATCGTCTACTCCTCGAACCGGGACGAGGCCGAGGCGCCGGCCAAGGCCGCCCACGTGCGCCACCGCAAGTTCACCGATTGGGTCGACCGGGCGCAGGCGGGGCGGTGGCAGCACATCCAGCACATTCCCAATCGCTACCCTTACGATCCGAAACGCGGCCACGACACCAGCTTTGCCGATTTCCACATCTTCGCCCGCCCGGCCGCCGTGATCTGACGCTTTCCCCGGACACCGTTTCGTGGCACATCTGAACATATCAGCATCCACACAAGGGCCCGGCGTGACATCCCCCACCGACCGCCGCCTTGACCTGACCGAACGGATGGCGGATTTCGTGCTGGCCCACGGGCTGGCCGCCGCCACCCTGCGCCCGCTGGCGGCATCGGCCGGGATCAGCGACCGGATGCTGCTGTATTACTTCACTGACAAACCCGCCGCAGTGACCGCCGCCTTCGATTGCCTGCTGCGCCGCCTCGCCACGGCGCTTGCGGCCTGCGCCCAGACGAAACCCGTGCCGCTGGGCCGTTTGCGCAGCCGGGCGATCCGGCTGCTGCTGGCCGACGAGCTGTGGCCCTACATGCAACTGTGGCTCGACGTGTCGGCCGACGCCGCGCGCGGCGACCCGGTGCAGCGCAGCCGCGGCCAGGCGATCTGGAAGCTGTGCCTCGACTGGGTGCAGCCGCAACTGATCTCCGACAGCCCGAACGAAGCAACCCGCCTGCTGCACATGATCGAGGCGGCCGTGCTGACGCGGGCGCTCGGCCTCAATGACCCGACCGACTGATCCAACCACAAGGCCCCCCATGCAAACCGTCACCCGCCTGCCCGACCTGTCCACCGTCACCCCGAACACCGCCGACATCGCGGGCTGGTCCCCCATCGCGGGCCAGCCCCGCATGACGACCTGGGTGCTGCACGCCGCCCCCGACGGCACCACCATCGCCGGGTATTGGGAATGCACGCCGGGCACCTACCACGCCACCTACGGCGCCGCCGAATTCGTCCACATGATCGCAGGTTCGGTCATCATCACCCCCGACGGCGGCACGCCGGTCACGATGACCGCGGGATGCGCCTTCGTGGTCGACGCCACCTTCAAGGGCACGTGGGAGGTCACCGAAACCGTCCGCAAACACTTCTCTTTCCGCCTGAAGTGACCCCCGCGGTTGCGACGTGACCCCGGATGGCCTACACAAGGCCATCCGAAACAACCCCCCGGTCCCCCTTGATCCTCGAGCTCTTGATCGTTGCCGTGCTGATCCTGATCAACGGCGCGTTGGCGATGTCTGAACTGGCCATCGTCTCGTCCCGCCCCGCCCGCCTCAAACCGCTGGCCGAGGCCGGCGACAAGTGCGCCGCCGTCGCAATCAAGCTGGCCGAGGATCCGGGCCGCTTCCTGTCGTCGGTGCAGATCGGCATCACGCTGGTCGGCGTGCTCTCCGGCGCAATCTCGGGGGCGACACTGGGCGGCAGGCTCGCCGTGGGTCTGGTGGCCCTTGGCGTCGATGACGATTGGGCCAACACGCTGGGCGTGGGCACGGTCGTGGTGATTCTCACCTATCTGTCGCTGATCGTGGGCGAACTGGTGCCCAAACAGATCGCGCTGAAAAACCCCGAAGGCGTCGCGATGGTCGCAGCCCCCATCATGGCGGTCGTGGCCCGCTTTACCTCGCCGGTGATCTGGCTCTTGGACAAATCCGGTCAACTGGTGCTGGCGCTGCTGGGCGTGTCCAAGGAAAACACCAACCGCGTGACCGAGGAAGAAGTCCGCACCATCCTGGCCGAGGCGCGATTCGAAGGAGTGATCGAGGACGAAGAGCAGGAAATGCTGACCGGCGTCATGCGGCTCGCCGACCGCACCGCCCGCGCCCTGATGACCCCGCGCCGCGATGTCGAAACCATCGACCTGGGTGCCACCCCCCGCGCCGCGCTCGACACGATCCGCAAATCCGGCCGCCCCCGCCTGCCCGTCCGCAACCCCGAAACCGAAGAGGTGGTCGGCGTCCTTTATGTGACAGACGCCTTCGCCGCCGTCACCACCAACCAGCCGCTCGACGTGGGCGCCCTGATGCGCGAGGTGCCCGTGGTGTCGGACATGGCCGACGCGCTCGACGTGATCGAAATCCTGCGCGCCTCCACGAACCACATGGCGCTGGTCTATGACGAATACGGCCACTTCGAGGGAATCATCACAACCGGCGACATTCTCGAGGCGATCACCGGCACGTTTGCCGAAGAGAACGCCGAAGAGCCTGCGATGGTCCAGCGCGCCGACGAAAGCTGGCTGGTGGCCGGCTGGATGCCAGCCGACGAGTTCTGCGAAAAGCTGGGCCTGCCGCTCGACATGGCCGGCGACTACGAAACCGTCGCAGGTCTGGTGCTGAACCAGATGCGCCGCCTGCCCTCGCTTGGCGACCATGTTGTGGCCGAAGGTTACCGATTCGAAGTGATCGATCTCGACGACCGCCGCATCGACAAGGTGCTCGTCAGCAAGGTCTGACCACTGCACGGCCCGGCTCCGATCACCCCATCGCGCAAGGCGGGCATCGGCCCGCCTTTTTTGCTGAATTATGCAACCATTTGCCAGAAAACGGTTTTTCGGCGTGTTATCCGATATCAGTCCCCTGATTTTGCTTATCCTGGCCTCCGACCCCATGTTGGCGTCAGGCAATCAAGCCATTGCAAAAGGAACGCGACATGCTGCCCACTGTCAAAACTCTGAAGACCTCTGCCATCGCCTCGGTGCTGGCGCTTTCGCTCGCCATTCCCGCCGCCCCGGCCTTCGCCTGGGGCGACCGCGAGCAGGGCATCCTGACCGGCGTCCTCGGCACGCTGGCCGTCGGCGCGATCATCAACGAAGCCAACAAGCCCAAGCAACGCGTCGTCTACGGCGGCACGAAATCGTATCAGGGCAACGGCAATGCCTATGGCCGTCAGAACAACCACAACACCTCCTACCAGCCGCGCCGCCACGTTGTTCAGGATGACATCTACACCTCGGCATCTGCCCTGGCGTTCAACAGCTACACCTCCAGCGAGCGTCGTGAAATCCAGCGCGATCTGGCCCGCCTCGGCTATTACAACGGCGCGATCGACGGCGTGTTCGGTCCGGCGACCTATCGCGCGACAGCGGCCTATGCCCGCGCCACCGGCAACCTTGACCGTCTGGCGACCCGCAACGGCGCCTATGTCATCTTCGACACCCTGGTCTGATCGGCCAAACGAAAACGGGGGCAGCTTGCGCTGCCCCCGTTTCCTTCGATCCTGCAGGTCGGCACCCGAGGGCACCAAACGCAAAGACTATGCCAGTGCGAGGTTCGTTGCCGACTCGCGGCCGTCACGGCCCGATTCGATGTCGAAAGTCACGGCCTGACCATCATTCAGCTGACGGATCCCGGCACGCTCCAGCGCCGAAACGTGCACGAACACGTCACGGTTGCCGTTCGCGGGCGCGATGAACCCAAAACCCTTGGTTGCGTTGAACCATTTCACGGTGCCATTGGCCATCGTGTCTACTCCTAGTTTCGCCACCCACGGAACTGCGGTGGCCCGGCTCAGTTTGCTGGATCGAGACTGCGCCGTAAGGAAACAGAAGGTCGATGAAGAAAGCGTCGCCAGACACACATAGGCCCATCCCGCTGCGATTGCAAGGGAATAGGCCGGCCGTGCAACGTCATGCGCAAAGCCATACGTGCGCCATACGCAGACCATACGCAAAGAACACGTGACAGTGTGCCAAGGATTGGCGCTCGGCCTGCGTCTGACCTATCGTGATGCGCATGGACACACCCGATGAAACCCTGGCCAGCGCCGCCGCCTGCGGCGACCGCGCCGCGTTTGCCGCGCTGGTGACGCGGCATTATGATCGGGTCTATGGTTTGGCCTACCGGTTGTGCGGAAACCAGGCCGATGCACAGGATATGGCGCAAGATATCTGCGCCGCCCTGCCCGCCAAGCTGCACCACTGGCGCGGCGAGTCGCGGTTCACCACCTGGCTTTACCGCGTGGTGATGAACACGGTGCACGACCAAAGACGGCGGCAGGCCGTGCGCGCCAAGGCGGCAAGGGGTTGGGGGGATTGGGAAATCGCCCGCCAGGACGAGATCGGCACCGAAGCCGCCGCACTGGACTGGCTCACCGAAACCCTGCGCAAACTGCCCCGGGACCTGCGCGACACCGTTGCGCTGGTGCTGGGCGAAGACATGACGCAATCCGAGGCGGCATCCGTTCTCGGCCTGTCCGAAGGCACCATCGCCTGGCGGATGTCCGAGGTAAAGAAACGCCTGCGCGCCATCGCGGCCGAGGAGGCAAGATGACCGACGATTTCAAGGACTTGCGCGCAGCCCTGCGCGCCACCCCCGCCGCCGATCCGGCCGCCAAGGCCGAGGCCATCGCGCTGGCGATGAAGAATTTCGACGCCTTCCAAGGATCGCCCGTCGCTCCGCGTCCCACTGCAGAACCCGCGCGCCGCGGGTTTCTAACAGGAGCACGCACCATGCTGAAATCCCTCACCTCTCGCACGATTCTCGCGGCGACCACGTCCGTCGCCGCCCTAGCCTGCAGTCTTGTTCTGGTCTTGCCGCTTGCCCAG
>JANNNU010000113.1:0-35940 GCA_031398695.1 Paracoccaceae bacterium
GATGCGTTAAAAGTATCGCATTACTTATACAATGGATTCTGGCTGTGTGCCATTGCCGGTATTATCATAGCGCTGGTAATAAATTTTAGTAAAAACATCCTGTTTCATTTAGGCCAGGATGCCGATGTGGCTACGCTGGGCGTACCCTATTTACAGATCATGGGCTGGTCCATTCTTCCAATGATGCTGTTTATCGGTATCAAACAGTTTACAGATGGGCTGGAACGCACCAGGACCGCCATGTTGCTATCTTTGGCGGCATTGCCCATCAATATTTTCCTCAATTGGTTATTGGTATATGGCAATTGGGGGCGCCGGAGCCGTCCTGCTGGACGGGAAAGCGGCAACTTTCGGCTTTTCACCGGTCGGGCTGATCACGCCGGGAATGACGCTGGGCAGCGGGGCATTGTCGGGTCTGACCCTGAACGGCCAGCCCGTCGCGACGGCGGGCAACAGAAGTCCGGTGGCAGGCGGAACCCTGGCCGCGGATTTTCTGGTGCGCGACCAGCTTGGCACCGACGCACAGGCCCAGGTCGACGCGATCGCCCGTGAGGTGGTGGAGCGCTTTGCGGCACCGGGCCTCGATGCCTCGCGCGCGCCGGGGGACCCTGGCCTGTTCACCGACTTGGGCGCCGTGTTCGATCCGCTGAACGAGCCGGGCCTGTCGCAGCGCCTGCGCCTTAACGCGGCGGTCGATCCCGCCGCCGGGGGCGCGCTGCGGCGGCTGCGCGACGGGCTGGGGGCGGTTACGCCGGGGCCCGTCGGCAATGCCCCGTTGCTGCTGGCATGGCAATCCGCCCTGACGGACGTGCAGGATCCTGCCTCTGCGGCCGCACCACCGGGCCAGCGCAGCTTTGCCGGGCTCGCCGGAGATATCGTGTCGGGCATCGCCAGCCACCGGCTGATGGCGGAAGGCGAGGCCAGCTATGCCAGCGCACGGGCGGACTCGCTGCTGAACATGGAACTGGCGGGCGGCGTGGACAGCGACCAGGAAATCCAGTCGCTGCTGTTGATCGAACAGAACTATGCCGCGAACGCCAAGGTGGTTCAGACGGTCGATGAAATGATCAAACTCTTGTTGGAGATGTAGACCATGTCGTCTGTTTCGGTGGGCGATATGGCCCAGAACTTTACCCTAAGCCGCAGCGGATCGGCGATGAAGACCTCGATCCAGCGGTTGTCGAACGAACTGGTGTTCGGCGTTGCCGAAGATACCGCCGCGCATCTGTCGGGCGATGTGGTCCCGCTCGCCGGCATCGAGACGTCGCTCGCGCAGTTGCGAGGCTACAAGGCCGTCACAACCGAAGCGGCCCTGTTCACCGATGCGATGCAGAAGGCCCTGGGCCGGATCACCGACATGGGGGCCGATCTGGGCCAGTCCCTTCTCGCCGGGGCCAGCCCCAACTCGGTGGTCCGCACGGCGGCGCTGGGGTCCCAGGCGCTGCAAACGTTCGAGGCCGCGGTTTCGGCGCTGAACACCCGCGTCGGCGACCGGAGCGTGCTGTCCGGAGACGCCATCACCACGGCGCCGCTACCGGGCGGCGCCGATCTGCTGACCACGTTGCAGGGTCTGGTCAGCGGCGCCACCAATGCGGCTGGCGTGCAGACCATCCTCGAGGACTGGTTTGCCGCGCCGACGGGTTTCGCAACGGCCTATCTTGGCGGAAACCCGATGGCCGGGGTCGCGGTGGCACCGGGCGAGGTGGCCCGCCTCGACATCACCGCACTTGACCCCGCTATTGCGGACACCCTGAAAAGCCTGGCCCTGTCGGCCTTGATCGACCGGGGGGTTCTGGCTGGCAACCCGGCGGAACAGGCGGATCTGCTGCGCCGGTCGGGCGAGGGATTGATGGCAGCGCAGACCGGTCTGGGGGCCTTGACGGCGCGGCTCGGCACGACGCAGGCGCAGATCGACGACGCCGCGCAGCGCAACACCGCCGAAACCTCGGCGTTGAACATCGCCCTGTCCGATCTGCTGTCGATCGACAGTTACGAGGTGGCGTCGCGTCTGGAGCAAACCCAGACGCAGCTCGAGACGCTCTACACCCTGACGTCCCGCATGTCGCGGCTCTCGTTGGTGAATTTCCTTTGAAGGCCAGGGTAGTTACGCGGACGCTGACGTGTCTCGCCTTCCTGCTCATGACGGCGGCGGCCGAGGCGGGGCCGGTGCGCCTGAAGGACCTTGTCGAATTCGACGGGGTGCGCGGCAATGATCTGGTGGGCTACGGGTTGGTCGTGGGCCTGAACGGCACCGGCGATGGCCTGCGCAACGCCCCGTTCACCGAGGAGATCATGTCGAGCCTGCTCGAGCGGCTCGGAGTCAATGTCGCGGGAGAGGAATTTCGCCCCAAGAACGTGGCGGCCGTGTTCGTGACGGCCGCCCTGCCGCCCTTTGCGCGGGCAGGCGGTCGCATCGACGTGACCGTCTCTGCCATCGGCGATGCCAAGAGCCTGCTGGGTGGCACGCTGATCATGACACCGATGAACGGTGCGGACGGCGAGATCTATGCCGTGGCGCAGGGCACCATCATCGCGGGGGGCATTTCGGCCGAGGGCGACGCGGCGCGCGTGGTGCAGGGCGTGCCGACGGCGGGGGTCATCCCGTCGGGCGCGCGGGTGGAACGCGAGGTGGAGTTCGATTTCGTCGGGCTCGACACGGTTCGTCTGGCTCTGCGCTCGCCCGACTTCACCACCGCCGGGCGGATCGAGACCGTCATCAACCGCGAATTCGGTCGCGGCGTTGCGGTGATGCTTGATGCAGGCACAGTGTCGCTGGATATCGGGCGGGCCAACATGCGCTCTCCGGCTCATGTGCTCAGCCGGATCGAGTCGCTGCAGATCGAGCCCGAAACGCGCGCGCGGGTCGTCGTCGATCAGCGGTCGGGGACGATCGTGATGGGCGAGGACGTGCGCATCAGCCGGGTCGCCATCGCCCAGGGCAATCTGACCCTGCGCATCGAGGAAGCGCCCGTGGTCGTGCAACCGAACCCGTTTTCGGAAGGTGAGACGATCGTGGTGCCGCGCAGCAATGCCGACATCACGAAACAGCCCGGCACCGGTCTGGCCGAGGTGTCGGGCGCCACCAGCCTGTCAGAGGTCGTGGCCGGTCTGAACGCGTTGGGGGTGGCGCCGCACGACATGATCGACATCCTGAAAAGCATCAATGCCGCCGGGGCCCTGCACGCGGAGTTCCTGGTCAATTGACCGTTCATCGCCGGCGGGCCAGTCCCGCCGGTGCCTAGAAATAGCTGCGCACCAGCGCGCCGGAAATCAGGCTCCAGCCGTCGGCCACCACGAAGAAGGCGAGCTTGAAGGGCAGCGACACCACGGCCGGGGGCACCATCATCATGCCCATCGACATCAGGACGGCGGCGACGACCAGGTCGATGATCAGGAAGGGCAGATAGATCAGGAAGCCGATCTCGAACGCGCGCTGGATTTCCGACAACATGAAGGACGGCACCAGCAGCGACAACGGCGCCTCGAGCGGCCCCGTCACTTCGCCCGGCCGCAGCGCCTGCAGGGCCGCAAAGGTGTCGAGGTCGAGCCGCGCCGCCATGAAGCCACGAAACGGGGCCAGGATCGAGGGCAGCGCGGTCTGCACGTCGACCACACCCCGGGTCAGCGGCTCCACGCCGTTGGTCCAGGCCTCGGTCAGCACCGGGTCCATCACGAACCAGGTCAGGAACAGCGCGAGGCTGACGATCAGCATGTTCGGCGGGGCCTGCTGCAGCCCGATGGCCTGCCGCAGGATGGACAGAACGGTGACGATGAACGGAAAACAGGTGATCATCACCGCCAGTCCCGGCACCAGGCTAAGCAGCGTGATCAGCGCAAGCAGGGTGATCGAGCGGCCCGCGAGGCCCCCGCCGTCCTGCCCCAGATCGATCGACACGTCCTGCGCCGACACCGGCCCCGCCAGCAGCAAGACCGCCAGCAGGCACAGGGCGGGCGGGATCCCTGTCCTCACAGCCCGCCTCGCAGATTGGCCACTTCGGTCAACCGCACCGCAAGTTGCCCCGCCTGATCGCCGGTCAGTTCGGTCAACTCGCCGCGCGCGATCAGCCGGTCGCCGACGTAAAGCTCGACCGGATCGTCCACCCGGCGATCGAGCATCAGCACCGCGTCGCGCGTGAGTTTCAAGAGATCGCGCACCATCGGGCGGGCCTTGCCGACCGAGATGGTCACCTCGATCGGGACCTGTGCAAAGGGGTTGGCATCGGCCGGGCTGTCCATCGTGTCACGCTCCATGTGCATTAAGATCGAAAAAGCCGCGCACCGCCGCGGTGATGTCGGCGACGGCGCGGTCGAGGTTCACTTCGGTTTCCACCGAGCCGAGCCGCAGATACACCTGCCCCTCGCCCAGCGTCGGTTCGTCCAGCAGGATCAGGGGCAAGCCCGTGGCGCGGTCCAAGAGCAGCTCGATCGCCGGCCGCGCCGCCGGGTTCATCACCAGGGTCACCGGCGTATCGGCCAGCGTTTCGGCCATCGGCATCAGCGCCTCGAGCACCACGGGGGCCAGCGTTTCGCGGGCGAGGTCTGGCAACAGACGCCCCACGATCTCGATCAGCAGCGGCTCGATCGCTTTGAGGACGTGCATCCGCGCCTCCTGATAGGAAAAGCCGAGCGCCTGCAGGTGACGGGCCAGGTCAGCGCGCAGCTTGCCCTGTTCGTCGGACTGCGCGGCGACCGCGTCTTCCCAACCGGCCGAATAGCCCTGGTCGTAGGAGGCGAGTTTGGCATCCTCAAGGGCCAGCACGTCCAGAACGATGGTGCCGCCGCCGGTGCCACGCGGCTCGACCTCAAAGACTTCCAGCCGCAGCGTCATGCCCGCTCCTCCGGCTGTTCCATCCAGCCCCGCAGGATTTCCAGCGACTCGGCCTGCCGTTCCTCGATCAGGCGGCGCAGGCGCGATGCGGGATCGATCTGCTCGGGCTCCTCGTTGCGGTCCGAGATCAGCGACAGGTCAGGCAGGTCGCCCCCGTCGTCGATCTCGCCGGTCAGAACACGGCTGTCGGCCAGGCTCGCGGCAGACCCGCCCGAACCGGCGGTCAGCGCCAGAGGCTGCGGCGAAGCGTTCAGGCTTGAAAGCCGCGCCGGGGCCAGCAGCATCGGACGCAGCACGAACAGGCCCAGGATGATCACGACGAGCGACAGCACGGCAAGCTGGATCGCCGACATCAGATCGACCGGGCCGAGGTCGCCCAGCAGGCCGGCCTCTGCATAGGTTCCGCCCACCGCAGGTGTCTGGAAGGACAACGATTCGAGCGTCAGGACATCGCCGCGCGCCTCGTCCAGACCGACCGCCGAGGCGACCAAGTCACGCAGTACGGACAGTTCCTCCTCGGGGCGGGCTTCGGTCGTGACCGTGCCATCCGCCGCCGTGACCGCGATGCCGTCGACCAGCACTGCAACCGAAATCTTGCGCAGGGCGCCAGGTTCGCGCAGGATTTCGCGCGAGGTTTCGGACACTTCGTAGTTCACCCGCTCGCGCGTTTCGTCGGTCTGGCTGCTGCCCGCCGTCCCGGATCCAGCCGCATCGCCGTCGGGCAGGTTAGAGGCGACCGTGACCGGGCCGCCGCCCTGTGTGTCGGTGCCCTTCTTGCTTTCCGTATCGGACGAAATCGCCACCCGCCCCTGCGGATCGAAACGCCGTTCAGTGACCGACTCCCGGTCGGTCACGACGTCGACGGCCACCTCGACCACGGCTTTTCCGGGACCGACCCGCGCGGCCAGAAGTCGCTCGACATTCTTGCGCATCTCGATCGCGCGCGGATCGCCCGCGCCGCCCGGCGTCGGCTGATCGGAGTCATCCGCGATCAGCCCCGCCACCGTGTCGATGACCGCAACATCGTCCGGGCGCATGCCGGTGACGGCCGCGGCCACCAGATGCCGCAGCGCCTTGGCTTGCCCCGGCGAAAGGCCGCCCGCCGACGTGGTAACCGTCACGCTGGCCGACGGGGCGACGTCGCGCTGAAACGGCTGCGACGGCGCCTGCGCGATATGGACCCGCGCCGCGCGAACCAGCGGGTTGGCCACGATCGTGCGGGCCAGCTCGCCCTCTTTCGCGCGCCAGTAGGCGGCGTCGAACATCTGCGCGGTGGTGCCGAACCCCGACAGTCCGTCCAGCAGTTCATACCCCGCGCCGGCGTTGGCCGGCAGACCCTCTGCCGCGAGGGTCATGCGCAGGCTGTCGCGCATTGCGGCATCGACGTGAATTGCATTGCCCCGGATTTCGTAGATCACGCCTTGTTGGTCCAGCGCCGAAACCACATCGCCCGCCGCAGACGAATCAAGGCCGGCATACAGCAGCGACAGGGGCGGGCTGGCCGCCATCCGCGACATCGTCAGAATCGCCGCGAACATGCCCACCGTGGCCGCGATCATCACCAGACGCCGCCGCGCATCCATCGCGGACCATAGGGAAATCAGATTCTGCACCGGTATTCTCCGATCAAGGGGCTTCTGCGCCGTTCATCGCAAGCATTGAAGGATCGGCCTTAACAATCGGTTAGTGCTATGTGGTCTATCTTTGTTCTCATCACGGGCACGGAGGGAAAGATGGCCGATGCTGACCTGCCGCAGGATGCGGCGCCGAAAAAACGCTCGAAGCTGCCGCTCCTCCTAGGGGTGGTCGCGGCCCTGGGTCTGGGCGGGGGCGGCTTCTATGCCACATGGTCCGGGCTGCTGTTTGCGCGCGCCGGCGATCACGCAGAGGCTGGCGGTGACGTGGCCGCGCTGCCCGATGTACAGTTTGTGCCGCTTGATCCGCTGATCGTGTCGCTGGGTCCGGTGGCGCAAGGTTCGCACCTGCGGTTCACCGCGCAGCTGGAAGTCAACGGGCCGCACAGCGCGGAAGTCACCCATCTGGTGCCGCGCATTCTTGACGTTCTCAACGGCTATCTGCGGGCGGTGGATCTGGCGCAGCTGGAGGATCCGGCAGCCCTCGTGCGCCTGCGGTCGCAGATGCTGCGCCGGATCCAGATCGTGACGGGCGAGGGGCGCGTGCGCGACTTGCTGGTAACCGAATTCGTGCTGAACTGACGGGGACCATCCATGGACATGATCGCGGATATTCTGATGGTGGCAGGTGCCTTCGGCGCGGCGACCTATTGCTATGTGCTGTCGGGGCGGCTGAAGAAATTCACGACGCTGGAATCGGGCATGGGCGGGGCGATTGCCGTGCTTTCGGCGCAGGTCGATGACATGACACGCGCGCTCGACCATGCGCGGGGGGCGGCGACCGGCTCTGCCACCCAGTTGGAGGCCTTGACGCTGCGGGCCGAAGCCGCGACGGCCAAGCTGGAGCTGATGATCGCATCGCTGCACGACCTGCCGGATCCGGCGCCGGCGGCGACCGGGGTTGAACCTGCCACCGATCCAGATGCTGGGCGGGTCCGCTTCGTCCGGCGGCGCAGCGCCCGCCCGAACCTGGAGGCGGCGGAATGACCGCGCCGACCCGTCGCAAGCGGCGCGCGCAGGCCGGGCGCGGGGCGTTGCTGATTCTGGCGCTGTTTCTCGCGACGTCGGGCGCGCTTCGGCTGGGGGCCGGCCTGGGGTCTGCCATGGCCAACGCGCCCGAACCGGCCGCCATGACCGACGCCCCGCTCGACTGCCCTGCGCCGCCGCTGGCCTTGGCTGAGGCGTTGCTGGCGCGCGCGACTGTGGTTGCGCGTCAGGAGGCGGCCCTGGCCGACCGGATGGCCGCCCTCGATCTGGCCGAGGCCGCCATCACCACCCGGCTGGCCGATCTGGAGGCGGCCGAGAACGAGCTGAAGGCCACGCTCGCCCTCGCCGACGGTGCTGCGGAAAACGATCTGGCACGCCTGACGGCGGTCTACGAATCGATGAAGCCGGCAGAGGCCGCTGCTCTTTTCACCGCGATGGCGCCCGAATTTGCCGCGGGTTTTCTGGGCCGGATGCGCCCGGAAAGCGCCGCCGCGGTGCTGTCGGGCATGACCCCTGAGACGGCCTACGGAATTTCCGCGCTGATTGCGGGGCGCAATGCGCTGGTTCCGAAGAACTGAGTGAGGGTTTCTTAACGCGCGCCTGCGAGGGTCGCGTCAACGGCAGTCCACAAAGGGAAAACCATGTTCGGTGTCATCGGTATCGTCGTGATCCTCGTGATGGTGTTCGGCGGATTCGTCATCCACGGCGGCAGTCTGGAGCCGATCCTGCATGCTCTGCCGTTCGAGATGATCATGATCGGGGGTGCGGCGGTCGGGGCGTTCCTCGTCTCGAACGACCTTGCCGCGGTCAAGCAGACGCTGCGCGACACCGGGAAGGTCTTCAAGGGACCGAAATGGAAACCGGCCGACTATCGCGACCTGCTGTGCGTGCTCTTCGAGCTGATCCGTCTTGCTCGCAGCAATCCGGTCGGCCTGGAGGAGCACATCGAGAATCCGCACGAGTCGACGCTGTTCGGCAAGTATCCCAAGATCCAGCACGATCATGAGGCGGTCGATCTGATCTGCGACACGCTGCGCGCCGCCTCGATGAACTACGACGATCCGCATCAGGTGGAGGAAGTGCTCGACAAGCGGATGGAGGCGGCGCAGATCCACGCCCTGCATTCGAGCCACGCCCTGCAACAGATGGCCGACGCGCTGCCGGCGCTGGGCATCGTCGCGGCGGTTCTGGGGGTGATCAAGACAATGGGATCGATCGACCAGCCGCCCGAGGTGCTGGGTGCGATGATCGGCTCGGCGCTGGTCGGAACGTTTCTGGGGGTGTTTCTGGCCTATGGGATCGTCGGCCCGTTTTCCACGCGCGTGAAGGCGGTCGTGGACGAGGACGGACATTTCTATCAGCTGATCCGCGAGGTGCTGATTGCCAATCTGCACAAACACCCGACCAACATCTGCATCGAGGTCGGCCGTCAGAACTCGCCTCACCACGTGCGGCCCAGCTTTTCCGAAGTGGAAGAGGCGTTGCGCGGTCTGAAGCAGGAGGCGGCATGATCCGGGTCCTGTGGTTGCTGTGGTTTGCCTGCGCGCTGCCGGGCATCGGTGTGGCGCAACCGGTCGCGGTCACGTCGGGCGAGCATGAGGGGTTTACCCGGCTGGTGTTCGACTACGGCAATCCGGTGGATTGGCAGATCGGGCGCACCACGGACGGCTATGAGCTGCGCCTGGGCGACGCGGCGCCGGCCTATGATCTTACCGGGGTTTACGATCTGATCGGTCGAGGGAGGCTCGCCTCGATCTGGGTCGATCCCGAAAGCCGCGCCCTGCGCATCGGCATCGGTTGTGCATGCCATGCGCAACCCTTCGAGTTTCGGCCGGGAATCGTCGTGGTCGACCTCAAGGACGGACCGCCCCAGCAGGCTTCGGCGTTCGAAGTGGCCCTGACGGGCGAAGCGGTTCCCGATCTCGCGCCGCGCCCCGCACCGCGTCCGCGCGCGCGGCCGGCACGCTTCGCGCGACCGACGTCGTCCGTCCCGGCCGAAGGGTACGACTGGACGCAGGCGCTGCTCGGCCCGCCGCAGTCACGCCAAGCAATGCCGATGCCCGAGCCCGCCCGCCCGCTGCTTCCCGGTGCAGACCCCGCACTGCAGCCCTTGCGCGATGAACTGCTGCAAGAGTTGAGCCGCGGGGCCGCACGGGGCGTCGTCGATCTGGCCTTGCCCGATCTTCTGGATGTGCCGCCGTCCGGCCCCGGTGCCGTCCAGATCCGGATCGGCGCGCTGCCCGGCGTTCGGGTCGAAAGCGACGGCGACGTGCATACCGCGGTGACGGGAGAAGGCGACGCCTGCGTGGCCGATGATCGTCTCGACTTCGCCAACTGGGGGACCGATGCGCCTGTCGCCGACCAGATGGCCGATGCCCGCGCAGCCCTGATCGGCGAATTCGACACGCCGGACCCGGATGCCGCCGTGCGCGCCGTGCGGTTCTTGCTGTTCATCGGATTCGGGGCCGAGGCGCAGCAGGTCTTGGGGCAGATCCCGACGCCGCATCCGGAGGCCGCCGTCCTCGCAAGTCTCGCGCATCTCCTCGATGACAGTCCCGACCCGGCGCCCGCCTTCCGCGGCATGGCTGCCTGCGATACGGCGGCCGCGCTCTGGGCCGTGCTGGGGCACCCTGCCCTGCAACGTGGCACGACCTTTGACCGCGCGGCGGTCTTGCGCACGTTTTCCGCATTGCCCGTGCACCTGCGCCGCCTGATCGGCCCACCGCTGGTCGACCGGTTGCGCGCCCTCGACGATGCCGATGCGGCCCAGTCCGTGCGCGATGCGATCCTGCGGGCCCCGGGGGATGCCGGCCCAGCCGTCGAGGTGATGGAAGCGCGGCTCGCGCTCCACAACGGCGATCCCGCCGCGGCAGAAGAGCGACTTGCCCCGCTGACCGCCATATCCGGCCCCGCGACCCCCGACGCGATGCTGGCGCAGGTCGAAACTCATCTGGCGCAGCGCTCGCCGATGACGCCCGATCAGATCACTGCGCTCGAGGCCTTGCTGCATGAACGCCGCGACGGACCGGACGCCCCGCGCTTTGCCCGGGCGTTGACCGTGGCACGCGCTCTTGCCGGTGATTTCGACCGGGCCTTCCTTGATCTGCCCGATGTGCCGTCCTCCGCATCCGATGTCTGGTCGCTTCTGGCCGAGGTCGGGCCGAACTCGGCGCTTCTGGCGCATGCCATCCCGCCGGACGGGCAGACGCCGCAGGTATCCGCATCTGTGGCGGCGACGCTGGCGCGTCGTCTGGTCGACCTTGGGTTTGCCGCGCAGGCTGCGGCATGGCTGCAGCAGGTGCCGAAGCCGGACACCGAACTGGCCGCCCGGATCGCCGTTCAAACCGGCGATGCGCGGTCCGCGCTGCGCCTGCTGGCCGGATCGGATAATCCTGCGCTGTTGCCGCTGCGTACGGCCGCCCTGGCGCAACTGGCTGACGAAGCCGCGCTGGCCGCCGTGTTGGCCGAAAGTGGCCAGGAAGAGGCACGCTGGCGCGCCGTGAGCCGTGCGCGCGATTGGGCGCAACTCGCGCAGTCCGGTCCGATGCCGCTGCAGTCGCTGGCCGTTGCCGCAATCGGGGAGCCGACCGAAGCGCCCTCCGCAATAGCCCCATCCGGACCGCTGGCGCAAAGCGCCTCGCTGCTCGACGCAAGTGCACGCACGCGCGGCGAAATCGCCGATCTGCTCGCAACGGTCAGCGGTCCGACGCCGCCCAAGCCCTGACCCGAAAAATCCATCGGCTCATCACGGAAAGTGCAAAGGGCGGCCTCGTCCTTACCAATCGGAAAGTTTTGTCCGGTAGCCTTGCTAAGACGTCGCGCAGCAGGCGCGATCCGACCGGGTGAAACCCATGGCGATCCGTGCCCCGACCCTTTGCTGTCTTGCGCTGTGCCTGTTGCCGGGACCAGCTGCCAGCCGTCTGGATACCGCTGCGCTGTGCGATGCGGCGGCACGTGACGCCGCCCGCGCCAGCGAGACGCCGCTTGTGGTACTTCTCGCGATCACCCGGGTCGAAACCGGTCGCGGCACCGGCGAGGCGATCGAGCCATGGCCCTGGACGATCAACCAGGCGGGCCAAGGCCAGTGGTTCGACACGGCGGCCGAAGCCGCGGAGGCCGCCGAAACCGCGCTCGCGGACGGCACGGGCAATCTCGATATCGGCTGCTTTCAGTTAAACCATCGCTGGCACGGACCCCGGTTCAGTTCCTTGGACCAGATGTTCGACCCGCAAGCCAACGCCCGGTATGCGGCGGGCTTTCTGTCAGACCTCCATCGCGAAACCGGCAGCTGGCCCTTGGCGATCTCGGCCTATCATTCGCGCAACGCCGGACCGGCCGCCGCCTATCTTGCACGGTTCGAAACCGTTCTGGCCGGATTGCAACGCGTGCCCGACATCGACAACGCGAAACCCCCGTCACCTCGCCGCAACGCATACCCGTTGCTGCACGCGGGTTCGCCGGGCACGGGGGGCTCGCTGGTCCCGCGCGTTGCGGGCAACACCCCTTTCATCGGAGCCGCACTCTGACATGCCCACCCTGCGCCTGACCGCCACGACCTTGTTCCAACCGACGATTCTTCTCGCGCTCGCGCTGATGGGGGTCATCGTGATGATGGTCCTGCCGGTGCCCGCCTGGATGCTGGATATCGGGCTCGCGCTGTCCTTCGCGCTGGCGATCCTGATGCTGACCGTCACTCTGTTCATCGACCGACCGCTGGACTTCTCGGCCTTCCCCACCATTCTGCTGGCGTCGTTGATGCTGCGGCTGTCGCTCAACGTGTCGTCCACCAAGCTGATCATCGGCCAGGGCCACACCGGCACCGATGCCGCCGGCCACGTGATCGAAGGCTTTGCCGAATTCATAATGGCCGGCAATCTGTTGCTCGGGATCGTCGTGTTCTGCGTGCTGATGATCGTGAACTTCGTCGTGATCACCAAGGGCGCGGGCCGGATGGCAGAGGTCGGCGCACGCTTTGCGCTCGACGGGATGCCGGGCAAGCAGTTGGCCATCGATGCCGACATGGCTGCGGGGGCGATCTCGCATGCCGAGGCAAAGGCCCGCCGCGAACGCGAGCTGGCGGAAACCACCTTCTTCGGTTCGCTCGACGGCGTGTCGAAGTTCGTGAAGGGCGACGCGGTGGCGAGCCTGCTGATCACCGCCCTGAACATCGTCGTCGGGCTGATCATGGGCACGCTCTATCACGACATGCCGCTGGCCGAGGCGTTCGAAGTGTATGCCATCCTGACCGTCGGCGACAGTCTGGTCAGCCAGATCCCGGCGGTGATCATCTCTGTCGCGGCTGCGCTGCTTCTTGCGCGAGGCGGGGCGACGGGGGCCACCGACGTGTCTTTCTTTGCCCAGCTTGGCCGCTATCCGGGCGCGTTGGGCACCGTTGCGGCGCTGATGGCGCTGTTGGCGATCGTGCCGGGCATGCCGTTCCTGCCCTTCATGGGTGCCGCTTGCGGTCTTGGCTATCTGGCGTGGCGCGCCTACCGATCCGCTGCCGTCAGCCCCGACGATCCCGCCCCCACGGCAGAGGCGCCCGCCCGCAAGGGCATCGGCGACGTGCTGGATTTTGACGAGATTCACATCGAATTCGCCCCGAACCTCGTGGCGATGGTGCTCGACCCGGCGACCGGGCTCGACAGCCGCATCTTCAACATGCGCAACCATGTCGCCGCCAGCTTCGGGCTGATCCTGCCCGAGATGCGCCTGACCGATGAGCCGACGCTGCCGCCCGGCACCTACCGCATCCGTCTGCAAGGCGTCGAGCGGGTGCGCGACAGGCTGATGCCGGACCGCGTCCTGGTCCTGCTGACCGATGGTGTGACGGCGCCCGAAGGCGTGGACATCCGCGAACCGGTCTATGGCGCGCCGGCGCGCTGGATCCGCCCCGACCATCAGGACACCGCGGCCCTGTCGGGCCTGACCGTCGTCTCGCCGCCCGAAGTTCTGGCGACCCACCTGCTGGAGGTGATCCGCGGCAACCTTGCGCGGCTTTTGTCGATGCGCGGTCTGCGGCGGCTGATGGAGGAATTCAGCAATGTCTCGGACCCCGCGCGGGCCGAATCGAACAAGCGGTTGCTCGACGAACTGATCCCCGACAAGGTGCCGGTCGATCTGCTGCTGACCGTGCTGCGCCTGCTGTTGGAGGAACGCGTCTCGATCCGCAATCTGCCGCTGATCCTCGAGGCGATCGCCGAGTCGCGCAGCCTCGGCACGCCCGAGGCGGTGTGCGAACATGTGCGCCAGCGGCTGGGATTCCAGCTGGTCGCGGAACTGAAACGCGAAGATGGCACCATTCCCCTGATCCAGCTTGCGGCGGATTGGGAAAAGACCTTTGCCGCCCACCAGATCGACGGCGACCGCGGGCTGCGCGATGTGGCGCTGCCGCCGGACCAGTTCAGCCGATTGGCGAATGGACTTGCCGACAAGCTGAATCGCGCGGCCGAGAAGGGGGCCTATCCCGCGATCGTCACCTCGTCGCTGCGCCGGCGGTTCCTCCGGACCGTGATGGGAGCCAAGGGGTTGACCGCGCCCGTCCTGTCTTACGAAGAGATCGGGATGGAGGCGCGACCGGCCATGTTGGGCGTCGTGCCCGCATGACCGACCTGTTCGGCGGGCTCACGCAGCTGGCAGGCCAGACGGAAGGCTGGCTCTGGTCCGCGTGTCTGGTGTTCTGCCGCGTCGGCGCCGTCATGGCCCTGATGCCCGGCTTTGGCGAACAGTTGGTCCCCGCACGGATCCGGCTAGTGCTGACGCTAGCCTTCACCGCGATTATCACACCCGCCGTCCTGCCGCAGATCGCACCGTCGGATTGCAGCCTGGTGCTGCCCGTCGCGGTCGAGGTCACGGCTGGGCTCGCGATCGGACTGGGGCTGCGCCTGTTCGTGATGGCCTTGCAGATGGCCGGCATGATGATGGCGCAGGCCACGTCGCTGGCACAGGTTTTCGGCGGCATGGCGCCCGAACCGCAGCCGGCGATCGGCAACATGCTGGTGTCGGCGGGACTGGCCCTCGCCGTGGTGTCCGGATTGCATGTGCGGGCGGCCGAACTGATGATCCTGTCCTACACGATCCTGCCACCGGGCCGGCTGGCTGCGCCGGGGGACATGGCAACCTGGGGGCTGGCGGAAATCGCCCGCGCCTTCAGCCTCGCGTTCATGCTGGCGGCCCCGTTCACCATCGCGGCATTGCTTTACAACGTAGCACTGGGCGTGATCAACCGGGCGATGCCGCAACTGATGGTGTCGTTCGTGGGCGCGCCCGCCCTGACGCTGGGCGGGCTGATCTTGCTTGCCATCGTGGCCCCGCTGGCCCTGGCGCTGTGGCTGTTCGAGTTCAATGCCTTCCTTAGCGATCCGTTCGGCGCGCCGCCATGAGCGAGGAAGACGCCGGCGACAAGGAACACGCGCCGTCCCAGAAGCGGCTGGACGATGCCCGCAAGCGCGGCGAGGTCCCGAAATCGGCCGAGCTGATCACCGCGGCCAGTTATGCCGGTCTGCTCGTGGCCGGTCTGGTCGCGGGCGGGGCCGCGTTGCTGCGCGCGGGTGAGACGGGGGCGATGTTGCTGGGCCAGGCAGACAGGATGGCGCCGGTGTTTCTGGCCTCGGCCCGTCCGCCCGCGGGCGGGCTGATGCTGTCGCTGTCGGCGACCCTGGCGCCGCTGTTCTTGCTGCCGATGGCAGCGGCCTTGTTTGCCGTTCTTGCGCAGCGCGCGCTGGTGTTTGCGCCCGAAAAACTTCAACCCAAGCTGTCGCGCATTTCGCCCTTTTCCAACGCCAAGCAGAAATTCGGGCGCGAGGGGCTGGTGGCCTTTGCCCAAAGCACCGCAAAGCTGCTGGTCGTCGGCACCGTCCTGGGGCTGTTCATGACGCGCCACGCCGATGCGATCCTGATGAGCCTGCACATGACGCCTGCACAGTCGAGCGCGGCGATGGTGCGGATCCTGCTCGACTTCCTGTTTCTCGTGCTGTTGATCGCGGGGGTGTTTGGCGGGATCGATTATCTCTGGCAGCTTCACTTGCACAGCTTTCGCAACCGGATGTCTCGCAAGGAGATGATGGACGAGATGAAGGACAGCGAGGGCGATCCCCACGTCAAGCAGCACCGCCGCCAGCGGGGCCAGGAGATCGCCACGAACCGGATGCTGCTGGATGTGGCGCGGGCGGATGTGATCATCGTCAATCCAACGCATTATGCCGTGGCCCTGAAATGGCAGCGCAGCGACCGGACGGCACCGATCTGCCTTGCCAAGGGCATCGACGAGGTTGCCGCCCGCATCCGGGAGAAGGCCGCCGAAGCCGGAGTGCCGCTGCACAGCGATCCCCCCACCGCGCGCGCGCTGCACGCCTCGGTCGAGATCGGCGCCGCGATCCGCCCCGAACACTACCGCGCCGTGGCCGCCGCCATCCGGTTTTCCGAGGCAATGCGGCGCCGTACCCCGAGGACGAGACGATGAACGCCATCGACCGGGCCAAGCAGATCGACCGCCTGTGCATCCTGACCGATCTGGTTCTGGTGTCCCGCCTGACCGCGTTGCAGGCGGCCTCCGCCGCCCGCGCGGCCAGCCTGGCGCGGCTGGCGGATCTCGATGTGCCCTTGCAGGCACCCGACCTGCCGGAAGTAGCCGCCGCAGACGTGATGCTGCGCTATCAGCGCTGGGCCGACCAGCGGCGTGCCGACATCAACCTGACCCTCGCCCGGCAGACAGCCGCATGGACCGAGGCCCGCGAGTCTGCGACGCTGGCCTTTGCCAGGTCGCAGGCTTTGCAGGGCCTTGCAAGGAAACTGAAGTGAGCGCCGGCCTCAGGCGTCCTGCCGCACGATGTCGACGATCAGAACATCGGTCACGACGTCACCCAGCGTCGTCTTTGCCATTTCGAGCAAGGCCTTGCGCAGCAGGATCAGGTTGGCCGCATCGGTGAACGTCCCGCGAAAGCCGCCGGCGTTGGCATGATCGAACATCACTTGCAAGAACGCGTCGCGCAGCTTTGGCTCGCGGGCATGAACGCTGTCGCTCGCGCCTTGGGTGACTTCGAGGCTCAGCGAAGCGATCACCATCGACACGACACGCCCGTCTTCGACGATCGGCACGACGAACTGGTTGTTCAGCTTGACGTAATCCGGCTCCAGTTCGGGGTCCGGCGTTTCGGTCGACCCGTGCGCCGGCGCCGCAGCACCTTCGGCAGTTCCGGCATCTGCGGCAGGCTCGGGCGCGGGGCGCAGTGCCAGACCGGCGCCCGTGCCGGCGCCAAGGCCGGCCAACGCCAGCAGGACGGGGATGAGTTTGCGCATGATGGCCATCAGAAGGGTAGGATCTGGTCGAGGATCTGATCGCCGTAGCGCGGCTGTTGGACATCGGTGATCTGCCCTCGCCCGCCATAGGAGATCCGCGCCCCGGCAATCTTGTCATACGTGATCTCGTTTTGCCGCGAGATGTCGGTCGGCCGCACATGCCCGCTCACCACGAGCTCGCGAAGTTCGAAGTTCACCCGCACCTCCTGTTGGCCTTCGATCCGCAAGACCCCGTTCGGCAGCTCTTCCACCACCGTCGCCGCCACGCGCAGCGTCAGTTTCTCGTTGCGCTTGACCGATCCGTCGCCCTGATAACTCGAGGTCGAGCCCGTCTCGACCGCCTCCGCGAGGCTGGCCCCGTCGGGCAAGTTCGGATCGACCCGCTGCGGCAGGCCGAAGAGCTGCGGGATGCCCATGGTCTGGTCGCTGGACCGGCTGCGGTCGGTCTGGTTCGAAATCTCGGCCTGTTCGTCGATCTCGATCACCACGGTCAGGATGTCGCCGCGCAACTCCGCCCGCCGGTCGCCGAAGAGCGAACTGCGCCCGGCCGTCCACAACGACGCCTCGTCACTCGGCGCCCCCGGATCGGCGCTTTGCGGTAGCGGATTGGAATACATCGCATGGTGCTGATAGCTGCCTTCCAGCGCGGTGAACTCGGGCGCGCGGCCCACGGTCCCCGCCGTGCTGCAGGCGGCCAGAACCGCAGGGGCTAGGATCGAAAATCGCATCGGCGTCTCCCTCAGAATTGCGGTCCCACGTCGACCCGTCCGTCCGGGCCGATCTGCCCGGTCACCGTCGCGCGCGACGAAAGATTCATCACCTTGATCACGTCGCCCACCCCGCCCCGCGCCAGGGCGCGCCCTTCGGTCAGGATGGCCAGACCACCGCTGCGATAGGCCAGCGCCACGATCTGGTTGCGCTCGACCAATGCCGGCGGGCCCAGATCGGCGGCGCGTACCGGACGGCCGGGGTAGATCACCACCCGCGCCTCCAGCCCCACCGCCGCGGCAACCTCGGTCAGCGCGCCAGCGATGTCGGCGGCCACCAGCGTCACGTCGTCGGCGGTGATCATCGCCTGCGCCCGGATCGGTCGTGTCGCCACCAGACTGTCGGCACCGACCGGCCCTGCCATGACCAAAAGCAGCAACCGCCACATCACCGCACCTGCGAGGTGGCCGACAGCATCTGGTCGGCGGCGGTGATCACCTTGGCGTTCAATTCATAACCGCGCTGCGCCTTGATCAGCTCGGTGACCTCGCGCACCGCATCGACCGAGCTTTCCTCGAGATAACCCTGCCGCAGCACGCCCAGACCTTCGATCCCCGGCGTGCCGACCAGACCCGCGCCCGAGGCTGCGGTTTCCAGAAACAGGTTCGAGCCCATCGCCTCCAGCCCCTTTTCGTTCGAAAAGCCCACGAGGGTGAACTGTCCGAGCAGTTGCGGCGCGACCTGGTCCTGAAAGTAGGCATAGACCTCGCCGTCGGCGTTCACCGAAATCGTGCGCGCGTCCGAGGGGATGGTGATTTCTGGCGCCACCGGAAAGCCGTCCGAGGTCGCGATCAGACCGTCGGCCGAACGTTTCAACGCGCCATCCCGCGTATAGCCAGACAGACCGGACGGCAGCGCCACCTCGAGATAGCCCTGGCCTTCGATGGCCAGATCCAGATCGCCGCCGGTCTGGGTCAACGAGCCTTGCGCCAGCACCACCGACACCGCCGTCGGGCGGACGCCCAGCCCGATCTGCACCCCGGTCGGCAGCACCGTACCGCCCGCGGATGTGACGGTGCCGGGGCGCGCAACCTGTTGATAATGCAGATCGGCAAAGTCGGCCCGTCGGGCGTTGTAGCCGGTCGTCGACATGTTGGCGAGGTTGTTGGACACCACATCCACCTTCATCTGCTGCGCAGACATTCCGGTGGCGGCAATCTGAAGGGCTTTCATGGTGGGCTCCTATCGGCCAAGGGTTTCGATGATGCCGCGCAGCCGGGCGTCTTCGCGATCCAGAAAGGTCTGTCCCAGCTCGTAGGCGCGCTGCACCTCGATCATCCGCGCGATCTCGGTCACCGGCTCCACGTTGCTGTCTTCGAGGTAGCCTTGCCGCAGAACCGCGCCGTCCGCCGGCTCCACCGCGTCGGCGCTGAACAGGGTTCCCGCCTGGTGGCGCAAGGAGAGCGGATCTACCGGCTGCCAAAGCCCGATGCGCGACAAGGGTGCGCCGTTTACCGACAGCGTGCCGTCCTGCGCCATCTCGACGGGCCCGGCACCGGGTGGCACGAAAACCGGCGCACCACCTTCATCCAGCAGCCGGAAGCCGTCGGGCGTGACCAGCTCGCCCTCGGGCGAGGGGGTGAACGAGCCCGCGCGCGACAGTTGCTGACCGTCCGGCGTCTCGATCAGAAAGAACCCTTCGCCCTGAATGGCAAAATCGAACGTGCCGCCGGTCGCCGTCAATCCGGCCTGGCTCAGATCGACCGCCCGCCCATTGCCCCACGCCATCGACAGCGACGGCCCCTCTTCCATCCGCTGGACATATTCGGAAAACACCACCCCCTCCCGGCGAAAGCCCGAGGTGGACAGGTTCGCGAAGTTGTGCGCGATCACGTCCATCTCGCGCATCAGGCCGGTCTGGCGGGTCAGCGTGGTGTATCCTGTCACGTCCATCGCCTCAGCCTCCCGCGATCATCGGGATCAGCCGATCCTGAAAAAATGCGACGAGGGTGGTGGTCATGAAGCTCATCGAGACCCAGAACACGATCATCATCGCGCCGACCTTGGGCACGAAGGTAAGGGTCATTTCCTGAACGGACGTCAGCGCCTGGAACAGCCCGATCGCGACGCCCGCCACCAGTGCCACCGTCAGCAGCGGGGCCGAGATCACGATGCTGATCCATAGCGCCTGCCGCAGCGCATCGAACAAAGCGCCTTCCGTCATACCGGCATCCTCAGAATTTCCTGATAGGCCTCGACGACCTTGTCGCGCACCGTCGCGACGGTTTCGACGGCCAGTTGCGACGAGGCGAGCGCCTGGACCAGCGCGTGCGGATCCGCGCCGCCGGTCATCGCGGCTTTCGCCACGGCTTCGCCCTCGGCGAGGGTCTGGGCAAAGCTTTCGGCAATACCGGCCAGTCCGCCGGAATCGCCCCCACCCGTGGGGGAGGGGGCGGCCGCCGAGCGGGCCTGGCTGTAGGATTGGGCGGCAAGCGAGGTGGTCAATTCCATTCTAGAACTCCTCTATCGGCGCAAAAGATCGAACAGGCTCTGCGTCATTTGCCGCGCCTGGTCGAACATCTTGAGGTTCGCCTCGTAGCTGCGCTGCGCTTCGCGCGCGTCAGCGATTTCAATCACCAGTTCGACGTTCGAGCCGTCGTAGTGACCGGTTGCATCGGCCAGGGGATGGCCGGGGTCGTAGATGCTGGTCAGATCCGTCTGATCCAGCTGCACCGGGCCGGGTTTGACCCGCCCCGTATCCACTTCGTCGCGAAAGCTCGCGACCTTGCGCCGATAGCCGGGGGTGTCGGCGTTCGCGATGTTTTCTGACACGTGGCGCAGCCGTTGCGCCTGCGCCTCCATGCCCGAGGCTGACAGCGTTAGGGATTGCAGAAGATCGCTCATCAGCCGCGCCGCCCGAGGCTGGTCCGAATGATTTCGGAGGTGTTGCGGTAGATCGCTAGCGCCATCTCGTGGTCCTGCCGCACGGCAACCGCCCGCACCATTTCGGTTTCCAGATTGACGGTGTTGCCGTTTGGCGCATCGGGACCGCGCACGATCCGCGTTTCGGGCGCGCCGGTGTTGGACGCACCGAGATGGCCAGCCCGCGTCGCCTTCATCCGGTCGCCGGACGAATAGGTTTCAGCGAAATCAGGAAGATCCTGCGCCTTGTAGCCGGGCGTGTCGGCATGGGCGATGTTTCCGGCGACGACGCCCAGCCGGGCGCCGGCATGCGAGGCCATCGCCTGGGCCATCCGGGTCAGTTCCAGTTTCTCTAACATCGGGGTTTCTCCACCGAACCTAGCTGCGTTCCTTCATCAAGGCTTAAGGGTGATTCCTTTAGAAACCGTAATCAGGCGAACAAAAGGAGAATCCAGTGATCGGAGTATTTGATGCATTGCGCGCTGAAATCGCGTCGGTCCCGCGGTCGCATGCCCTTGGCCGGGTGTCCGAAGTGGCCCGGGGCACCATCCGTGTCACTGGCCTCGAACGCTGCGCCACATTGGGCGACCGGGTTCTGGTGGGCGAGCGGCAGGGCATTCTGGCGCTGGGCGGCGAGGTCTTGACGCTCGCGGCAGATGGGTTGACCATTCTGACGGATGACACGCCCGAAGGCCTGCCTATGGGGGCCGAGGTCAAGCTGCACGGCCAGTCGCAGATCGCGCCCGACGATTCGTGGATCGGGCGCATCGTCGATCCGTTCGGCCGCCCGCTGGACGGTCGCCCGCTGTTTCGAGGACCGCTGGCGCGCAGTTTGCGCAGCGCGGCCCCGGCGGCCGCACAGCGGCGCCGGATGGGTGATCGGCTGTCCACCGGCGTGGCCGTGTTCGACACACTGCTGCCGCTGGCGCGCGGCCAGCGGATTGGGCTTTTCGCGGGTTCGGGGGTCGGAAAATCCTCGCTGCTCGCTAGGTTTGCTCGTGGTGTCGCTGCGGATGTCGTGGTGATCGCCCTGATCGGCGAGCGGGGACGTGAGTTGCGCGATTTCACCGAGCGGGTTCTGGGGCCAGCCGGCATGGCGCGGTCGGTCATCGTCACTGCCACGTCGGACCAGTCGCCGCTGGTGCGCCGCCGCTGCGCCTGGACGGCGATGGCGGTGGCCGAGCATTTTCGCGATCAGGGGCTGCACGTGCTGTTTCTGGCCGACAGCATCACCCGCTTTGCCGAGGCGCACCGCGAGGTTGCGCTTGCCGGCGGGGAAGAGGCCTCGTTGCGCGGTTATCCACCGTCGCTGGCGCCTGCGATCATGGCTTTGGCCGAATGCGCCGGACCGGGGCCCGAAGGGTCGGGTGACATCACGGCGGTGTTTTCCGTGCTGGTTGCAGGGTCCGACATGGACGAACCGGTCGCCGACATTCTGCGCGGGACGATCGATGGCCATGTGGTCATGGACCGCAAGATCGCCGAGCGCGGCCGCTTTCCCGCGATCGATCTGCTGCGGTCGGTGTCGCGCAGCCTGCCCGAGGCGGCGAGCCCGGACGAGAACATCCAGATCGCATTGGCCCGCCGGCTGCTGGGCACGTATGACCGGGCCGAAATGATGATCCAGGCCGGACTTTACGCCAAAGGGTCCGATCCGCAGGTCGATCTGGCCATTCAGGTCTGGCCCGCGCTTGATGCTTTTCTGGCCGAAGATGCGCCGCCCGACGGGGTGGAGGGCAGCTTTCGTCGCTTGGCCGCAGCGCTAAAAACCCGGTGAGCCGGTCACCGGTCACCGCCGGTTGGCACGCATGAACGCGTCCGTCTGCTGCAGCATCTGCAACGCCCGCGCGCCCGACCCCGCTCCCGTGCCAAAGCTTTCCGCCTCGGACCGCACCAGAAACCGTCGCACCAGAGTGTCGACCTTGGCGGGGTCGGTGAACTGGCTGACCGTGCCGCTTCCGAACACCTTTTCGGCCTGCGACTTGTAGGCGGCCAATTGCTTGTCGAGGTCGATGCCGCTGATGCTTGCCGACAGGCCAAGCGCCTTCTGGAACACCGATCGCAACGGCGCCGAGCCGAGGATCTTGAACCACTTGGTATCTTCCGAACTGGTGGTGCTGGCTGAAAGCTCGGCCAGCTCGCGTTCCGCGCTCAACGACAGGCGAAAGTCGTTGTTTTGCGCGCCGACCGCAACCTCGAACGCCCGCGTGCGGTACAGACCGATGATCTTGACGGGAAAATCCGACAGTTGCGTGCTGGGCACGGAAAAATTGCCGAACCCGAACGCCGCAGCGAGTTTTTCGTACTGCTTGTCGGCCAGTCGTGTGGACAGGGCATCGTCGCTGAATGTGCCATCCGCCAGCACCTTGCGGATGAAGGCCTTGCTGTCGATGTCTGCCTCGAGGCCAAAGGCCCCGAGCGCGACCTTCAGCAAGCGGCGATTGTTCACCAGATCGTCGGCGGTCTTCACCGACTTGATGTTCTCGCGGAAGTACGCCTCGTCGCGCGCCAACTCGGGAGATTTGTTCAAGACCGCGGTTTGCGCGGTCTTGGTGCGTTGCAGAAACGTCCAGCCAACGTACCCTGTGCCGGGAAGGATCGGGGTGAACGTCATGTCCGCCTCACGCCGGCCGCGCGGCCATCAGCCGCTCTTCGCGCGGCAGAAGGCTGCGCAGCGCCTTCAGCACCTGATAGTGCTGATCCTCGAGCACCGCCGTCGTCGCCAGCGTCAACTGCGTGCGACTGTCGTGGTCGGTCAGGACCTGGCTCAGTTGTTCGATGCCGCGCAGCAGTTTCATCCGCGCGTCTGCGGGCACCGCGTCGCCCGACAACACCAGTTGGGCGAGATAACAGACCCGGCGCACCGGCGTGTTCGCCTCTTCGGGGTGGATCGCGTCGCGCAGCCGCAGAATGTTCGCCCCCGGCGTCATGATCGCCAGCCGCGACCGCCGCTCGCCGTTCTCGATCACCGCGCCGTTGATCAGCACGCGTTCGTGGGGGCCCAGCTTCAAGACCAAACCGCTCATGTTCCGGCCTCGCCCCGCAGGCCACGCATCACTGCGGTGTTGATGTCGATCAACACCTCAATGCTGCCCATGTCGTCCAGCACGGTGCGGCTGTGTTCGATGGTGAACTGATAAAGGTAGAACAGCTGCGCGCGCAGGGAGGCGGGCAGGCCGTTGGTCGGTTCGGCCACATCGGCGGCCAGGGTGGACCACAGCCGCTGATTGTCGGTCAGCGCCAGCGCAAAGGCCGGAAAATCGGTGCGCCGCTTGGCCCACGTGGCAGTCAGGCGCTGGGTGATGCGGGCGATCAGATCGTATTCCACCATCCGCGGGGTCCGTGACGCGATATCGGGTCGCGCATAGGGGCTGCGGGCAGCGTATTGGGCAGAACTCATGGCATATCCTTCCGAGGCGGGGTGAAGTCAGAAGTCGGGCCGGGGAGCAGGCTCCCCGGCCCCTGCCATTAGCGGAACAGGGCCAGCAGGTTCTGCGGCGCCTGGTTGGCAATCGACAGCGACTGCGTCGCCAGCTGCTGTTGCACCTGCAGGGCCTGCAGGCGGGCCGAGGTTTCTTCCAGATCGGCATCGACCAGCGAGCCAATGCCCGAGGTCAGCGAGTCGGACAGTTCGCTGATGAAGTCGGCCTGGATCTCGATCCGGCCCTGCGACGAACCAAAGGCCGCCGCTGCGTCGATCGACTGCTTGATCAGACCTTCGATCGAGTTCAGCGCACCCGTTGCGCCCGAATCGCTGGTCACGTCGATGGTCGAAAGCGCGCCAAGACCGCCGGAGGATGCCGTGGTTCCTGCGGTGCCGTCCGAGGTGGTCCGCAAGCCGAGCGTCACGGCCGAGTTGGTGACCGACCCCGCAGCCAGACCGTTGGTGATCGTGATCTGGTTGGCGTTGGCACCGGTGCCCAGCGTGGCCGAATACTGGCTGCTGCTGCTGGTGGCGGCGCCGAAGAAGGCGCTGATCTGCGACTGCAGGTTCCGGGCGACCTCTGCCGTGCCGTCGGTCGCGCTGGCGACATACTGGAAGGTGCGCGAACCGAGTGTGGTCCCGCCCCCGGCCACGTTCACTGCCACATCATTAAGCTCGATTTCATAGCTGGTGCCAGCCGTCACCGAACCGATCGAGACGGTGCTTGTTCCGTTGTCGGCGATGGTCGCCAGGTTGGCGGGCACATAGGCCGCGCCGGTCGTGAGAGTGGTGGCACCCGTCGCTGCGATATCAGTGGCGACACCGGCCCCGGTGCCAAACACCGCCGAGGAGGCCGAGGTGGTGGTCGAAAGGTTCTGACGCGCCACGTTGATCGAACCCGAGCTTACGTTGCCGGTCGAATCGCGATCCAGCGACGACAGGATGTTCACCGCATCGGTGCTGCTGCCGTCGATCAGGTTCAGCCCATTGAACTGAGCAGCCTTGACCACCGAGCCAATCTGACTGGTTAGCTCGGTGATGTCGGTCTGGATCTTGGTCCGGTCCACGTTCTCTTCCTGCGCGGCCACGATCTTGCCCTTCACCTGGGTCAAGAGATCGGTCACCGTTTCGGCGGCCTTGCGGGCCACGGCGATGGTCGAGTTGCCCAGCGCAAGGCTGTCCGAGATGCCCTTGAAGCCTTTCACATCCGATTCCATCACCTTGGAAATCGCCCAGACGGCGGCGTTGTCCTTGGCGCTGGCGACCGATTTGCCGGTCGAGATTTCCGACTGGGTCATCGCGAGGTTCTTGTTGATCGACTTCATGGTCTGCAGTGCCACCATGGCAGAGTTGTTGGTCAGGATAGACGACATGGGAATTCCTTTGCGAATGCCGGCACTTTTCGCCTGGCGCGGTGAAACCACCCTCGGCGGGGCGGCAGATTGAGGGCGTTCTTTCCAGTGCGTCGGGCCTGCGCCGTTCGCGCCACCCCGTCTTGGGATGCAGGGTCAGTTAAGCGGGGAAGTTCTAACGACATGCTAATCGCCCAGCTCGGGATGCACAGCATTTGAAACAAGGGCTTAGAACCTTTTCGTCAATTCGCCGGTCGGATGCGGCGTGGCGCGCCGACCCTTGGTGTCATAGGTCACCAGCCCCGATCGCGCGGCCTTGATCTCTTCCACCCGGCGGCGCGCGGAGCGAAAACCGCGCTGGGTCGCCAGCAGGCACGATGCGTTGCGCTGCGCCCGCGCCTGCACGTGCATCAGGGCGGCCACGTCCGACCCGGCTTCCAGTCGCGCCAGTTCGGCCTCGATCTGAGCGGTCAGGGGGCCGAGACTGCCATACTCGGCGCGCAGAAGTGCCCCGTGCACCTGGTCCAGCAAACCGGCCATTGACGCCGCCTCGGACCGGGTCGGCGATGCCGCGGTCATGGCCGGTCCCGGCGTGTCATCGCGTGAAACAGGTGTTCGGCCAGGCCGATGCCGCCGCGTTCCACCATCTGCCGTGCCTGTTCCTGGCGCAGGAAGGATGCAAACTGCTCTTCCCCGATCCCGCCGCCAAAGCCGCTGTCCGGCATGGCGCCCAATCCGGCATTGGCCAGCATTTCTGACAGAAAAGCGGCCTCCAAATCGCGGGCCCGGTCCATCAGCACGATATTGTCGCAATGGGGTCTGGACGGGGCTGCGGGAGCTGCTGCGCCCGAAAGAGGGGAAATCTGCATGGAAACCTCAACTTTGATCCGATGGGGACCATTATCCGGGCTCGCGGTAAACAGGTGGTAACCAGTTGGCGGAATGATCGGTCAGACAGCGGCAAAAGTCGGACGATGATGATTCCCCAGATGACCTCCTTGATCGCGGACAAACGGGCACCCGCACCGGACCTGTCCGCCAGTGGAACCGCCGCCCTCGATGGCGCGGCCTTTCTGTTGGTCTTGGATCCCGGCGCGAGTGGCGCCGGGGCCACAAAGACGCTGGACGCCATCGCGCCAGACCCAGCCGAGGCGGACGTCGAGGCGGACGATGCACCGAGGACCGACCAACCGCCGATCGCGGGTGATCCATCCATCATAGCGGCACTAAACCTTGGCGCGGCTGTTCCCGTACCGACGTCACCGGACGCGACCGATGGCGACGCCGAAGTCGAGGCCACCGCTGAAGCCACGGCGGGTGTTCCCGACAGATCTTTGGCCCCGCCCGCTGTTGCAACGCCTTTCGTGGCCCTGTCCGACCCGCCGGACCGCGCGCAGCTTGGCCCGCAGACAGCGGCAGAACCTGTGCCCGGTACACCGGCGCGAGTTAGTACGGCGGACCAGTCGAACAGGTCCGCAGGTGATGGGCCAGGCGGCGAGGCGCCCACCGTACGGCATCTGGTCCGGTCGGTCGAATCATCGGTTCTGCTGCGCGCGGTCGATGCAGGAGGTGTGGCACCGCGGATGGATGGCGAAGGGCTGACGCCCGTGTCACCGCCGGTTACCGAAGCGCGCCCCGCACCGGACGCGCCGGACATTGTCGGGCAGACCGCCACGCCCTTGCCGGCAAACCCGGTTCTGCAAGCCGTGGCACGGGTCAGCCTGGGGCAGGCGGAGGTCGTGGTGCCGCTCCTCGCGCAGTTTGTTGCCGGACGCGACGGCTATATCGGACCCGGAGCTGTCGTTGTGACGGACGCCGAACCCGCGCAGGCACAGACCACCCACATTCCGCGCGCGGCAGAGACGTCGCTGCTGCTGCGCGCGACCGAGGCTGTCTTGTCCCGCGATGATGCGCAGGCCGAGCCCACCGAGCCGCCCGCGCCGCCCGCGCCGGACGTGCCGGACGTGGCGTCGGATGCGGGACCCGAAGCCGCCATTCGGACGGTCCACGATCGCAGCACAACAACTGCACGGTCGCTGTCCCAGGAGGCGGCGACCGGGCTGTCCTTCGTGCCAGATGCCACCGCTTTCGCGCAACCTTCCGCCTCGGCGCTTGGTGGCATGGCACCAACGGCCAGCGGAGCCCCTGCATTTTTACCGGCGGCACCCCATCTTCCGGCCACCACCGCCCCGGCGCTTGTCCTGGCCGTCGCACAATCAGGAACCGGCACGGTAGAGCTTGTGCTGACCCCCGAAGATCTTGGCCGCCTTCGGTTCGAGGTGACGCAGACCGGCGACCAGATGCGCATTCACCTGACGGTCGACCGCCCGGAAACGCTGGATCTGTTGCGCCGCAACGCGGACCAACTGCTGTCCGAATTCCGGCAGGCGGGCTTTGCCGGTGCGACGCTCAGCTTTGCGCAGGGCGGGCAGGGCAGCCCCGGCAGCCAGCCGCAAACGCCGCAGCCGACCGCTGCCACCGCACCCCCGTCCCCTGCCCCGGATCATCCGGCAACCGCCCCGAACCTTGCGTCGCAACCCGCTGCCGGCGGGCTGGACTTGCGCCTTTGAAAGGACCGCCATGGACATCGCGCCCACCACCTCTGCCTACCTGCCCGCCAGCGCCCCCGCGCCGGAAAGCGCCATCGTGTCGGACTACGACACCTTCCTGCTTATGCTGACGACGCAGATGCAGAATCAGGATCCACTGGACCCGGTCGATTCGTCGGACTTTGCAGTGCAGCTGGCTACCTTTGCCGGGGTCGAACAGCAGACGCTGACCAACGACCTGCTCGATACGCTGAATGCACAGTTCGGCATGATGAGCATGGCCCAGCTTGCCGGCTGGGTCGGGCAGGAAGCGCGGGCGGCGGTGCCGGTGTACTATGACGGCACGCCCGTCACGCTTTCGCCCAACCCTGCCGCAATCGCGGATCGCGCCGTTCTGGTGGTCACCGATTCCAGCGGGCAACTTGTCAGTCGCGAAGAATTGCCGGTGAGCGACGACGCGTATCAGTGGCTGGGCGCCGATGCGGCGGGCAATCCGCTGCCGACCGGGCTATATACCGTGTCGCTGGAAAGCTATGCCGGCGAGACGCTGGTCGCCACTACCCCGGTCGAATCCTATGCCTTGATCCTCGAGGCGCAAGGCGGACCCGGCGGCACCGAACTGCTGCTGGCGGGCGGGGTCAAGGTGGCGGCGGAAAGCGTAACGGCCCTGCGGGTGCCATGACGGCGGCACGGACCGTTACAAAACCTCGCCTAACACCAGCCCCACGGTCAGTGCCAATGCCACGGCGACCACGGTGGCCCACAACGGCACTGCCCTCTGCGGCTCCAGCGATACCGGCTGGACCGATTGCCGGATCAGCGCCTGTTCCACCAGACCGGGCAGCCGCGGGCCGAACCGGGCCAGCACCATCACCGTCTGGCGCAGGTCGCGCAGCAACGCCAGCGGCCCGACGTTCTTGGTGACATACGACGTCACCACCGGCGAGGCGACCTGCCAGATGTTAATGTGCGGGTCTAGCCCGCGGGCCACGCCCTCGACGACGACCATGGTCCGCTGCAACAGGATCAGTTCAGTGCGCGTTTCCATCCCGAACCGTTCGGTGACCTCGAAGAGATACGACAGCAGCCGCGCCATCGAGATGCGGGTGGCATCCATGCCAAAGATCGGCTCGCCCACCGCGCGCAAGGCACGGGCAAATTCGTCGATGTCACGGTCGGGCGGCACGTAGCCCGCCTCGAAATGAACCTCGGCCACCCGCCGGTAGTCTTTCTGGATGAACCCCATCAAGATCTCGGCGTAGACCCGGCGGGTGTATTCGTCGATGCGGCCCATGATCCCGAAATCGAGCGCGATGATGTCGCCGTTCGCCGCCACCTTGAGGTTGCCCTGATGCATGTCGCCGTGAAACAGCCCGTCCCGCAGCGCGTGCGACAAGAACAGCGACAACACCCGCGCCGCCAGCATCTTGCGGTCATGCCCGGCCGCGTCGATGGCCGCATTGTCGGCCATGTTGATGCCTTCGGCCCAGGCCAGCGTCATCATCTGGCGGCCCGAAAGATCCCACAGCGGTTTCGGAACCTGAAACCCCTCGTCGTCCTTGGTGTTGTCGGCAAACTCAGAGGCGGCCGAACACTCCAGCCGCAGGTCCAACTCGCCTTTCACCACGCCCTCGAAATGGGTGATCACATCCATCGGCCGCAGGCGGCGGGCAAAGGGGGCCACGATCTCGACCGTCCGAGCCATCAGATAGAATGCGTCGATGTCGCGCTGAAACGCGCGCGCGATGCCGGGGCGCAACACCTTGACCGCCACATCCTGCCCGGTCTTGCGCAAGGTGGCCCTGTGCACCTGCGCGATCGACGCCGCCGCAACCGGTTCTGAAAAGGCCGAAAAGATCTGATCGACCGGCATCGTCAGCTCTTCGGCAATCATCTGCTTGGCAATCGCGGTCGGAAAGGGCGGCAGCTTGTCCTGCAGGTATTGCAATTGCAGCGCCAAGGCATCGCCCACGATGTCGGGCCGGGTCGACAGGATCTGGCCGAACTTGATGTAGGCCGGGCCCAGCGCCGTCAGCGCCCGCGTCGCCGGCGGCAAAGCCGGATCCCCTCGCAACCCCAGCCACTTGAACGGCCAGCCAATGACCTTTGCGGCAAACCGCGCGCGGGGCGGGGCCTGAAACGCCGCGAGGACCACGTCGAGCGCGCCCGTCCGCTCCAGTGTCGCAAGCGTCCGGATCAGCCGCCATATATTGTGCGGTCCCCTCACAGTTTCCAGCCTGAATGGAGTGCTGCGACCCCCATCGTCAGGTTACGATACTTGACCTGTCCGAAGCCCGCCGCGCGGATCATGCCCGCAAACGACTCCTGGTCCGGAAACTGCCGGATCGATTCGACCAGATACTGATAGCTGTCGCGATCGCCGGTCACGACCTTGCCCAAGGCCGGGATCACGTTGAACGAATAGCGGTCGTAGGCCCATTGCACCGCGTCGTTCGGAATGTGGCTGAATTCGAGTACCATGATCCGCCCGCCGGGCTTCAGCACCCGGTAAGCCTCGCGCAGCGCGTCGGGAATCCGGGTGACGTTCCTGATGCCAAAGGAAATCGTGTAGACATCGAACGACGCGTCGGCAAACGGCAGCGCCATCGCGTCGCCTTCGATCCAGTCGACGAAACTTGCCTCGGGCTCGGTGCGCAGCTTGCCGGCCTCTAGCATCGCCGCCGTCATGTCGCACACCACGGCCGTCGCGCCGGGCGCGCGGCGCAAGAACCGAAACGCAACGTCACCGGTGCCGCCCGCCACATCCAGCAACCGCTGGCCGGGCCGGGGCGCCAGCCAATCCATCATCGCATCCTTCCACAGCCGGTGCACGCCGCCCGACATCAGGTCGTTCATGATGTCGTACTTGCTGGCAACCGAGGAAAACACGCCATGCACCCGCCCAGCCTTTTCGCCTTCGGGCACCGTCTGAAATCCGAAATGGGTGGTGGGGTCTTCGCTCATGGTGCTTGCCGTCCTTGCTACTGATGCACTTATAGGACGACCCGTCGCCGCTGCAATGCGCCAACCTGTCCGAGATGCCCGCAATGCCCGAACTGCCCGAGGTTGAAACCGTCCGCCGCGGCCTGCTGCCGGTCATGGAAGGTCAGCGTATCGACCGCGCGCAGGTCAACCGTCCCGACCTGCGCTGGCCGCTGCCCGACCGGATGGCAGACCGGCTGACCGGGGCGACCGTGACGGCCCTGCGGCGCAGGTCCAAGTACATCCTGGCCGACCTCGACTCTGGCGAGACGCTGCTGATCCACCTCGGCATGTCGGGTCGCATCCTGATCTCGGGACAGATGGTGGGCGACTTTCATCACGATCACCCCGTTGCGCAAAAACACGACCATGTCGTGTTCGACATGGGCAACGGCGCGCGCATCACCTTCAACGACGCCCGGCGGTTTGGTGCGATGGACCTGATGGCGACGCTGACTGCCGACGCGCACCCCCTGCTGGCCCGCCTCGGCCCCGAACCGCTGGGCAACGCCTTTGACGAGGCCTATCTGGCCCAGCGCCTGAAGGGCCGGATGACCCCGATCAAGTCCGCGCTGCTCGACCAGACGGTGATCGCGGGGCTTGGCAACATCTATGTCTGCGAAGCGCTGTATCGCGCCCGAATCTCGCCCTTGCGGCTGGCCGCCAGCCTGAGCGCCGCCGACACCGCGGCCCTCGTCCCGATCATCCGCGACGTTCTGACCGAGGCGATCACCGCCGGCGGGTCTTCCTTGCGCGACTACCGCCAGACCGATGGCGAGCTTGGCTATTTCCAGCACCGCTTTGCCGTTTACGACCATGAAGGCGACCCCTGCCCGCTGTGCGCCAACCCGATCCTTCGCACGGTGCAGTCCGGCCGGTCGTCGTTCCACTGCCCCATCTGCCAGCCAAACCCCGGAGCCGCCCATGAGCCATGACACCCTGATCGTCGAGATCGACCGCCACGTCGCCCTGATTCGCCTCAACCGCCCCGAGTCGCTGAATGCGATCAACACCCGGATGATGCAGGAACTGGCGCAGGTGATGACCGAGGCCGACCGCGATCCGGATGTGCGGTGCATCGTGATCACCGGATCGGAAATGGCGTTCGCGGCCGGGGCCGACGTCAGGGAGATGGCGACCAAGGGATTCGCCGACGTCTATGCCGCCGACCTTTTCGGCCCCGAAGCCGAGGCGATCACCCGCGTCCGGAAACCGATCATCGCCGCGGTGTCGGGATATTGCCTGGGGGGCGGCTGCGAGTTGGCGATGATGTGCGACGTCATCCTGGCGGCTGACACGGCACGATTCGGCCAGCCCGAGATCAACCTCGGCATCTGCGCCGGCATGGGCGGCACGCAGCGGCTGACCCGCGCTGTCGGCAAGGCCAAGGCGATGGACATGAACCTGACCGGCCGCATGATGGACGCCGCCGAGGCCGAACGGTGCGGCCTCGTGTCCCGTGTGTTTCCGGCCGCGGACCTGATGGAAGAGGTGATGAAGACCGCACACAAGATCGCCGAAAAATCGCAGGCGTCCGTCATGGCCGTCAAGGAATCGGTCAACAGGGCGCAGGAATCGTCGCTGCGCGAAGGCCTTTTGTTCGAACGCCGCGCCTTCCATGCGCTGTTCGCGACTGAAGATCAGACCGAAGGCATGACGGCTTTTCTGGAAAAACGCGCGCCACAGTTCCGCGACCGGTGAATTTCGCGACAAATGACGCTTGGGTAACAACCCGGTTGACACGACCCCGAGCAGCGCCTAATGACGCGGCTTCAGAATTCGCTCTCAGAACACCGGAACCCGACACCTATGGCAAATACCGCCCAATCCAAAAAGCGCGCCCGTCAGTCCGAGACGCGCTATGCCGTGAACAAGGCGCGCCGCTCGCGGATCCGCACGTTCCTGCGCAAGGTCGAAGAGGCGCTGGCCTCCGGCGACCAGACCGTAGCTGCTGCCGCCCTGAAGTCCGTGCAACCCGAACTGATGCGCGGCGTCACCAAGGGCGTGCTGCACAAGAACACCGTGGCGCGCAAGATGTCGCGCCTGTCCAGCCGGGTCAAATCGCTGGGCGCGACCGCTTCCGCCTGATCCCGGTCGGCTGAAACTGACGTTGGAACGTGTCCCGCAGGGGGCACGTTTTTTGCATTTTCCGGCCCCCGACGCGGCCTCTTCGGCCCTGCGTGGCGGAATTACACCGTCCACAGGATTCGCCCGGGCAAAGCCCTGTCAACCGCGAAGTTCGGTTGCAGTGGCCCGCGACGGCTTGCTACGTTCGAGAGGCGATTCACGTCGACTTGGGGGACATGAGACGATCGCAAACCGAAAACCGGACCGGCTGCTGCCAAGCTTTCTTGCTGGAACCTGGAAAAGTGTTTGCGATCAAGGGGTTCGTTCCGTCCGTTTTGGATGGCGCAACACCGAAGGAAGAGGGGTTCCGGTGCGTCCGGTGGCCCTGCTTCGTGTCATCTGTCCCATACAACCGCCGTGGACCGTTGCCAATCCTCTCTGCAGAGGGTCGGCACAGGGGTGGTTGGATGTGCAAATTCGGTCGTTTCGGTGTGATCCGCACCGGCTACTTGGGGCAGAACAAAAAGATGATACAAGATACCTGGGGTCGCGTTCAGGACGCGTTGATCGGCCGGATCGGCAAGAACAACCATCAGACCTGGATCGAGCCTTTGAAGCTGGCGAGCCTTTCGGATGGCGTCGCGCGCTTTGACGTCCCGACCACGTTCTTCGGCGACTGGGTGTCGCGCAACTTTTCGGACCACATCCTGACCCAGTTGAACGAAGCCGGTGCCGAGATCGGCCGTCTAGAGTTCACCGTGGCCGCCAAGACCTCCGCACGCCCCGCGCCGAAACCGGCCGCCAAGTCCGCACCCCGGCCCTCTGCCTCGCGCACACGGAATTCGGGCGACGACGACCTGACGGGTGCCTCGCTTGATCCGCGCAACACCTTCGACAGCTTTGTGGTCGGAAAGCCGAACGAGTTGGCCCATGCAGCCGCGCGCCGCGTCGCCGTGGGGGGTCCGGTGACGTTCAACCCGCTGTTTCTTTACGGCGGCGTCGGGCTGGGCAAGACCCACTTGATGCACGCCATCGCCCAGCAATTGCAGGCCGGCCAACCCGAATTGCGCGTGCTGTATCTGTCGGCCGAAAAGTTCATGTATCGCTTTGTTCAGGCGCTGCGGGAACACCAGATCATGGATTTCAAGGGCCTGTTCCGGTCGGTCGACGTGCTGATGGTCGATGACGTGCAGTTCATTGCCGGCAAGGAGAGCACGCAGGAGGAATTCTTCCACACCTTCAATGCGCTTGTCGACCAGAACAAGCAGATCGTGATTTCCGCCGACCGTGCCCCCGGCGAGATCAAGGACATGGAAGACCGCATCAAGTCGCGGATGCAGTGCGGTCTGGTGGTCGATCTGCACCCGACGGACTATGAATTGCGGCTGGGCATCCTGCAAAAGAAGGTCGATTTCTACCGCGAGCAATACAAGGGCCTGACCCTCGCCCCCGGCGTGCTGGAATTCCTCGCGCATCGCATCTCGACCAATGTGCGCGTGCTGGAAGGCGCGCTGACCCGCCTGTTCGCCTTTGCCAGTCTGGTGGGCCGCGAGATCACGCTGGATCTGGTGCAGGAGTGTCTGTCCGACATCCTGCGGCAATCCGACCGCAAGATGACGATCGAGGAAATCCAGCGCAAGGTGGCCGAGCACTACAACATCCGCCTCAGCGACCTGATCGGGCCCAAGCGGGTGCGCAACATCGCCCGGCCACGGCAAGTGGCGATGTATCTGGCCAAGCAGCTGACCCTGCGGTCGTTGCCCGAAATCGGGCGGCGCTTTGGTGGGCGCGATCACACGACGATCATGCACGGCGTGCGCAAGATCGAAGAGTTGATGGCGACCGACAGCGATCTGGCCGACAACCTCGCCATGCTGCGTCGGGCTTTACAGGGGTAACGGCCGGCGACGTCGCGCGAGGCCTTTTGGGGGCGCGGTGGGTTACAGCGGCGGTGATTCGCGCGAACCGACGGTGATGAAAACAGGGCATTCCGCGCGCCCGTGCACTGGCTTCACGGTGCGGGTGCAAAGGGCAGCGCACCCCTTAACGAATTTCCACACAAAGGTTGCTTTTTCAAAGATTTACGCCGAATGGCATGACACGCGGCAAGACTGCCTGCAAAAGCCTTGTTAAACCACAAGAAACCGCTAATTTCGGCCTCCCCGACAGGGAGAGGCCGCCAAAGGCGCAGAGGGATGGACCAATGAAGCTCAGCATCGAACGCGGGACGCTGCTCAAGGCGCTGGCGCAGGCGCAATCCGTCGTCGAGCGCCGCAACACGATCCCGATCCTCGCCAACGTGCTGATCGAGGCCGAAGGGTCGACCGTCAGTTTCCGCGCGACCGATCTGGACATCGAAGTGGTCGACAAGGCGCCGGCCATGGTGGAACGCGCGGGGTCGACGACCGTTTCTGCGGTCATGCTGCACGAGATCATCCGCAAGCTGCCCGATGGCGCGCTGGTGACCCTGTCGGACGACGCGACGACCGGACGGCTGGTGATCACGGCCGGGCGATCGACCTTCAGCCTTGCGACCCTGCCGCGCGAGGATTTTCCGGTGATGGCGTCGTCGGAGTATGCGACCAATTTTTCGGCCCCGGCCCCGGTGCTGCGCCGACTGTTCGACAAGGCGAAATTCGCGATTTCGAACGAAGAGACCCGCTATTACCTGAACGGTGTCTACATGCACGTCTCGACCGGCGAAAACGGCGCGGTGCTGCGCTGCGTCGCGACGGACGGTCACCGTCTGGCCCGGATCGATGCCCCCCTGCCGCCGAATGCGCAGTCGATGCCCGGGGTGATCGTGCCGCGCAAGACCGTGGGCGAGCTGCGCAAATTGCTGGACGACGATGAGGCGATCATCGCGGTGTCGGTCTCGGAAACCAAGGTGCGCTTTGCCACGCCGCTGATTACGCTGACGTCGAAGGTCATCGATGGCACGTTTCCGGACTACAATCGCGTCATTCCGATGGGAAATTCGCGCCGGCTGGAAGTCGATGCCTCGGAGTTTGCCAAGGCCGTGGACCGGGTCGCCACGGTGTCATCGGAGCGCAGCCGGGCGGTCAAGCTGTCGTTGGAAGACGACCGTCTGATCCTGTCGGTGAACGCGCCCGACAGCGGCAACGCCGAGGAAGAACTCGCCGTCGCCTATTCGGACGAAAAGCTGGAAATCGGTTTCAACGCGAAATAC
>JANNNU010000115.1:0-15303 GCA_031398695.1 Paracoccaceae bacterium
GCATTTGCCGGGTCCCAAGCGGCCCAGCACAGGGTCAGGTCTTCGGCCTGCACGGCGGACGCGCCAAGGGCGAGTGCGATGGATGCCGACGACAGCAGAATTCTTCTGTTCATGTGGTTTCCTCCCCAATGCAGGTCCCAGCCTCCTCGCCGCGACTCTGCCTGAACTCAAGCCTATTTGAGGCACGCACCTCAAGGCAAGCCATTTCTGAGGTGCGTGCCTCATTTTCGTTGCAAGGCGTGAAATTTTGCGCGAAACCAGTCCGGATGGGGGGCGGAGTGGTGATACGGCCAACGACGAAAGATCTGGCGGTTGCGGCAGGGGTCAGCCTTGCAACGGTGGACCGGGTCCTGAACGCCCGGACCGGCGTGCGGCAAGACACTGTGCAGCGGGTCCATCAAGCAATTGAAAAGATTGGTTTTACCCGTAATGTCGCCGCCGCAAACCTCGCGCGCGGAAAGGCATACCGCTTCTTGTTCCTGCTGCCGCGCACCGGTGATCAATTTCTTGCGGGGCTGATCGCCCGTATCGCCGAGGCCAATCTGGCGTTCGCGGCCGAAATGATCCGCGCCGATGTCCGCCACATCCACGAAAGCGATCCGCACCAGATCGCCAATCTTCTGGGCACCCTCGATCACGCCGATCTGGACGGCGTGGCGATCATGGCGCCGGAATGGCCGCAGGTCCGCGACGCCATGACCCGCCTGTCCGAACGCGGGATCGAAGCGGTCAGCTTCATCTCGGGCCAGATGACCAGCAGCGCGCATGATTTCGTCGGCATCGACAACCACGCGGCCGGGGCCACGGCGGGGCGGCTGATGGGGCGGTTTTCGGCGGACCGTCGCGGGGCGGTTCTGGTGGTGGCCGAAACGATGCACGCGCGCGACAGTCTGGAACGGCGTCTGGGGTTCGATGCGGTCATCAACGCCGACTATCCCAACCTGACGGTCCTGCCGTCGCTGGAAACCTACGGTGATCCCGACCGGACCCACCGCATCCTGCACCGCGCCTTTCTCAGCAACCCCGGCGTGGCGGGGGTCTATGTGCTGGGGTCAGAAGCGCGGCTGGTGCTGGAAATCCTCGCCGCGCAGCGCAAGGCGGGCCATCCCCTGATCATCGCGCACGAACGCACCCCGTTTACCGAAGCCGCCCTGCTAGAAAACCGCATCGACGCGCTGATCACCCAGGACCCCGGCCATCTGGTGCGTAGTGCCATCCGCATCTTGCGGGCGCGCTGCGACCGTCGCGACATCCTCGCGTCGCAGGAACGCATCCGGATCGAAGTGCTGCTGAAGGAAAACATCTGACGGGCATCTTGCGCTTGACCACAGCGGCCCCGCGATCCTAACTCGGGCGGCGTGCCGCCACAAGAAAGGCCCCCGCCGATGCAGGCCCCTGCCGAGTTCTTGCACGCCTTGTTCGACCGGGCGGTCGAGGTGGCCGACCCGATGCGTGCGCTCGCTTGCCATCTGCCGCCAAGGCCGCGGGGGAGGGTGGTCGTCGTCGGCGCGGGCAAGGCCAGCGCGCGAATGGCCGAGGCGGTCGAGGCCGCCTGGGGCCCGTGCGAGGGGCTGGTGATCACCCGCTATGGCTATGGCAGGCCCTGCGCTGGGATCGAGATCGTCGAGGCCGCCCACCCGGTGCCGGATCAGGCAGGTGCTGCGGCGACGCGGCGGATGCTGGACCTGCTGGCGGGTCTCGGACCGGATGATGTGGTGCTCGCGCTGATTTCGGGCGGGGCGTCGGCCCTGCTGGTGGCCCCGGTCGCCGGCGTGACGCTGGCCGACAAACAGGCGGTCAACGCGGGCCTTCTGGCTTCGGGCGCGCCGATCAGCCAGATGAACACGGTGCGCAAGCACCTCAGCCGGGTCAAGGGCGGGCAACTTGCCGCGGCGGCCTATCCGGCGCGATTGATCTGCCTGATGCTGTCCGATGTGCCAGGCGACGATCCGGCTTTCATCGGGTCGGGTCCGACCGTGGCCGAACCATCGTCCCCGGCCGATGCGCAGGCGATCCTGTCCCGCTGGACCATTGCCGTTCCGGCCAGCGTTACTGCGGCACTGGCGCGCCCGTCGTCCGTCATCCCGCCCGGCGACCTGCGCCTGTCGCGCGTCGAAAACCGGATTTACGCAGCCCCCGCGCAATCGCTGGCCGCCGCAGCCGAACGCGCGGCGCACTGCGACGTGCGCCTGCTGGGCGACGCGGTCGAAGGCGAGGCGCGCGACATCGCCGCCGATCAGGCCCGCCGCGCCATTGCCATCGCCGCTACCCTGCACACCGGCGACCGACCCGTTCTGCTGCTGTCGGGGGGCGAGTTAACCGTCACGCGGCGCGGCGACGGCATCGGTGGCCCGAACGCCGAATTCTGCCTCGCGCTCGCCATCGCCGTGAACGGTCACCGCCAGATCCACGCGCTTGCCTGCGATACCGATGGCGTCGACGGTGCCGCCGACGTCGCCGGGGCCATCGTCGGCCCCGACACGCTCAACCGCGCCAAGGCCGCCGGGATCGACCCCGCCCGCAGCCTGTCGCGCAACGATGCCCACGGCTTTTTCGGCGGCATTGGCGCGCAGGTGGTCACCGGTCCCACGCTGACCAACGTCAACGACTTTCGCGCGATCCTGATCCTGCCGCCCGCCTGACGGCTCAGATCGACCAGCCACCGTCGATCACATGCTCTTGTCCCGTGGTGAACCCGGACTCGTCCGACGCGAGATAGCAGACCAGCGCCGCAATCTCGGCCGGCTGCCCCAGCCGCCCCATCGCCTGCCGCGCCACGAACGCCGTCATGGCCGCCGCATAATCGCCGGTCGCGCGCAACCGGTCGTGCAGACTGGGACTTTCGACCGTGCCGGGGCAGACGGCGTTGCAGCGAATGCCGCGGGTCACGTAATCGGCGGCCACCGCACGCGTCAGCCCCACCACCGCAGCCTTCGACGCCGAATAGACCGCGCGGTTGACGGGCCCCTTGATCGGCCCCGCCACCGACGACATGTTGATGATCGACCCGGCGCCCTGCGCCAGCATCCCCGGCAGCACCGATCGGATCATCCGGAACTGCGCTTTCACGTTCAGATCGAAGGCGAAATCCCACTCGGCTTCGGTCGCCTCCAGTACGGTGCCCGCATGCACGACGCCGGCACAGTTGAACAGGATGTCGACCGGCCCCGCGTCGGCCACCAGCGCCGCAATCGCCGCCCCGTCGCGCACGTCCAGCACCCGGGCCGCGATCCCCGGCACCGTGGCCAGGTCCGCGACCAGCGCCGGGTTCACATCCGTCGCGATCACCCGCGCGCCTTCCGCCGCCATGCGTTCGACCGAGGCACGACCGATGCCCTGTCCCGCTGCCGTCACCAGCGCGGTCTTGCCGGTCAGTCGCTGCATCGCGTGTCCCCCCCAAAGAACGGGGCCGCACCCCTATGGCTGCGGCCCCGTTCCGTTCACTTGTTCAGCTCGGTCCAGATCGCGGTGATGTATTCCACCGCCTTGGGCGAACAGTTGCCCATGAACACGCCCTTGTCCTTCATCTCTTCCGGGATCACGATCTCGGGCGCGTCCTTCATGTCCGCCGGCATGAATTCCTCGGACCCGGCAATCCCGTTGGCATAGCGCGCGAAGGCCGAAATCATCGCGGCGTTTTCAGGAACCATGATGAAGTCGAGAAACTTGTAGGCCTCCTCGACGTTCGCCGCGTCGTTCAGCAGCATCACCTGATCCATCCACAGGATGTAGCCTTCCTTCGGCAGGCCGTATTTCACATCCGGGTTCTGCAACCGGGCGCGGAACATCGCGCCGTTCCAGTAGACGGTCGCGGCCACGTCGTTGGCCGCCATCTTTTCGGTCATGCCGTAATCCATCGACTGCCACTTCGGCTTGGCCTCCAGCAGCTTGTCGCGCACCTTCTTCAGGATTTCGGTGTCCTCGGTGCAGGGCTCGCCGCCCATGTACATCGTGGCCAGCGCGATGGCGTCGTTCATCTCGGGCGTCACGTTGACCTTGCCCACCAGCTCGGGCGGCGGGTCCAGCCAGATCGCCGAGGTGTTCACGTCGCCCGCATAAACCGACTGGTTGACCGCGACGCCGGTGGTGCCCCACTGCCACGGAACCGAGTATTTGCGGCCAGTGTCGTAGTCGACGTTCATCCATTCTTCGGCGATGTTCTTGTGGTTGGGCAGCTTGGTCAGGTCCAACTCGGCCACCAGCCCCTTCTCGACCCAGATCGGCACGTAGTTGGCCGACGGCACCACGAGGTCAAACCCGTGCCCGCCCGCCTCGATCTTGGCCAGCGCGGTGTCGTTGCTGTCATAGTCGGTGACGGTCACCTTGATGCCCGTCTCGGCCTCGAACTTCGCCAACAGCTCGGCGCTGGTATAGTCGCCCCAGTTGTAAAGCTGCAGCTCGCCCTCGGCCTGCGCCATGGCGGTGCCCGCCAGCAGCAGCGCGGTTGCGGATAGGATCTTTCTCATCGTCAGTCTCCCGGTTGGTTTTGGTTTCTTGGTTCAGGTTTTCTTGCGGGTTAGCAAGAAGAACAGCGTCAGCAGCACCACGGTCAGCCCCAGCAGCACGGTCGAGATCGCATAGGTCTCGGTCGTGATCTGCCGCCTGATCTGGCCCAGCATGTAGGTGGGCAGTGTATCCTGCCCCGCCGATTTAACAAACAGCGTGATCACCACGTCGTCCAGCGACGTGACGAACGCCAGCATCAACCCGGCGAGAATCCCCGGCAGCAGCAGGGGCAGCGTCACGCGCCGAAACGCCTGCCAGGGGCTGGCATAGAGATCGGCCGCCGCCGTCTCCAGCGTCAGGTCCATCCCTTCCAGCCGCGCTCGGATCGGAAGGTAAGCGAACGGGATACAGAACGCAGAATGGGCCAGGATCAGATACCCCAGTCCCTGATATCCCGTCGCGACCTTCACCCATGCAAACAGGATCAGCAACGCCACCGCCGTCACGATCTCGGGCACCATCAGCGGCTGGTTGATCATCACATAGATGAACGTCTGCCCCCGAAACGCCCGCCGCCGCGTCGTTCCCAGCGCGGCCATCGTCGCCACGAAGGTCGAGATCACCGCCGCAAGCGAGGCGATCGTCAACGATCGCAGGGTGGCGTCGATCACCACCTCGTTCTGCCACGCCTCAGCATACCATTGCAGCGAGAACCCCTCGAAACTCGCGACCGACCGTCCGGCGTTGAACGAATAGACCACTAGCATCAGGATCGGCAAATAAAGGCAGACGAACACCCCCACCGCGATGCCGGTAAAGCCGGGAAGCTTCGATACGGAAAACCCGGTGTCAGCCATGCGCCGACCCCCGGGTCGAGGCACGCACATAGACCAGAAGCGCCACCGTCACGATGACTAGCAAAATGACCGACAGCGCCGCGCCCAGCGGCCAGTTGCGACCCTGCCCGAACTGCAACTCGATGAAATTGCCGATCATCATGTTCTTGCCGCCGCCCAGGATTCGCGGCGTGACATAGGCCCCCAGCGCCGGCACGAACACGAGGATCGACCCCGCCACGATGCCGGGGCGCACGATCGGCAGGATGACCCGCCGCAGCACCTGCCATCGGCTGGCGTAAAGGTCGTACCCCGCCTCCAGCAGACGCATGTCGAACCGGTCGATCGCGGCAAACAGCGGCAGCACCATCAGCGGCAGATAAACGTAGGTCATCCCCAGAAACACCGCGAAATCGCTGTAGATGATGACCAGCGGCTCGGTCCGCAGGCCGGTGCCCAGAAGGATCTTGTTCACCAGCCCCTCGTTGCGGATGATCTCGTTGATCGCGAAGGTGCGGATCAACAGATTGGTCCAGAACGGAATGGTGATCAGAAAGAGCCACATCGCCCGCACCCGCGGCGGCCGCGTGGCGATGAACCATGCGGTCGGAAAGCCGACGAGGAAGGTAAAGATCGTCGTCTGCAACGCAAGCTTCACCGATCGCCACAGAATCGTCAGGTGCGCATCGGCCAGTTGCACCGTGCCGTCGAAGATGTCGCGCGAAAAGAGGGTGCCGAACCAGCCGACCCAGCTGAACCGCCACTCGACATTGCCGTACTGCCCCGCCTCCAGGAACGAATAGACCAGGACGATCAGCAGCGGCCCTGCCGCCGCCGCACCCAGCACCACAAGCGCCGGGGCCGACAGCAGCCACCCCATCCGGGCCGAGGCCGCAATCCGACGATCCTCGCCTACGCTCATCTCAATCCTCCAGCACTTGCGCAGCACCGGGGCTGAACCGCACGCTGACGGGCTGCCCCGCCGCCAGCCCCACATCGCCACCGGTGGGGTTCTGCACCCGCGCCACGACCTGCGTGCCGTCGGCCAGGGCCAGATGGCAATGCGTGTCCGTGCCGAAATAGACCAGCGATGTCAGCACCGCCGGAATTCCGCTCGCCCCGGCCGGCTCGACCCGAACCTGTTCGGGGCGCACTGTCAGCGTCACCGCGCCCGCCTTGGCGCCCGCCACCTCGACCACCGCGCCGCACCCCAGCCGCACGCCGCCCGGCACCGTCTGCCCCGCCAAAAAGTTCGTCTCGCCGATGAAGCTGGCGACGAACCGGTTCACCGGACGGGTGTAGATATCCCGTGGCGCACCGACCTGCTGCAACTTGCCGGCACTCATCACCCCGATCCGGTCGCTCATCGTCAGCGCCTCTTCCTGATCGTGGGTCACGAACACGAAGGTGATCCCGGTTTCCACCTGCAACCGCTTCAACTCGACCTGCATCTCCTTGCGCAACTGCAGGTCCAACGCGCTCAGCGGCTCGTCCAGCAGCAACACCTTCGGCTGCGGGGCCAATGCGCGGGCCAGCGCAACCCGCTGCTGCTGCCCGCCCGACAGCTGCGCCACCTTGCGACCTGCCAGCGCCTCGAGCTTGACCAGCGCCAGCATCCGCGCCACCCGCTCGGCCACCACCGACCTGGACTGCCCCAGCATTTCCAGACCGAACCCGATGTTCTGCGCCACCGTCAGATGCGGGAACAACGCATAGCTTTGAAACACCGTGTTCACCGGGCGCTTGTTCGGCGGCAGATGTGTGATGTCGGACCCGTCCAGAAGGATGTAGCCGCTCGTCGGCGTCTCGAACCCGGCGATCAGGCGCAGCAGGGTGGTCTTGCCGCAGCCCGAAGGCCCCAGCAGGGTAAAGAATTCACCCTGATTGATCCGGATCGACACATCGTCCAGCGCCCGCACCGCAAGATCGCCCTGTCCAAAAGCCTTGACGGCATTGCGCGCCTCGACAGCGATGTTCGACACTAGCAGGCTCCCCGAAGCTCGGTCATTTGATCACATTTTCCGCAATTTCCAGGGTGTGCAAGGGAATTAACCCGGCATCGGCGGCCGCCGCCCCGCCCACGGCTCGGCAGCCTCGATTTCCGCACACAAAGCGATCAACGCCTCGTCTTGGCCGAAAGCCGCCGCCAGATGCACACCCACCGGCAGACCATCGACCAGGCCCAACGGCAGACTGGCCGCCGGCTGTCCGCTCGCGTTGAAGATCGCGCAGAACGGCGAATAGGCAAAGATCCCGTCCGGTCCGGTGCGATACGCCACATAGTCGGTCGTGACGTGCGAAAACCGACCGACCCGCGCGGGCGGTTCGGCCAGCGTGGCCGTCAGCAGGATGTCCGGGCCTTCGTCGAAGAACCCCGCCATCTGCCGGCCAAAGGCGTGGATCTCCCCGACCGCCTCCAGATAGCGCAGCGGCGACAGATAGGCCGCGTGATCGGCGGCACTGCGCCCGACGCCTTCGACCAGATCGGCCGTCATCGCGCGCCCCTTCAACCCGCTCCGGATCGACAGCGCGGTACCGACCGCCACGATGTCCGTCCACGCCCGCATCATCATCGGCACGTCGGCGGCAGGGCGTCCCGGCTCGACATGATGGCCCAACCGCTCCAGCAGACGTCCCGCGTGGCGCACCACGTCGGCCACATGCGAGTCGATCGGGTCGCCGGTCAGCGTGGTGTCGCAGATCGCCACCCGCAACCGCCTCGGCGGGCGGGCGATCGCCTGCGCATGGCCGTGCAGCAATGCGGGCGCGTGATAGGGCGCGCCCGGATCGGGCCCCGCGCAGGCGTCCAGCATCACTGCCGTGTCGCGGACCGAGCGTGTCAGAAACCCGTCGATCGCCATCCCGGCCCAGCCTTCGCCCGCGTAAGGCCCGTCGGGCAGCCGGGCGCGCGTCGGCTTGAACCCAAAGAGCCCGCAGCTCGACGCCGGGATCCGCACCGACCCGCCGCCGTCCGATCCGTGCGCCATGGCCACGATCCCCGCCGCCACGGCCGCGCCCGACCCGCCCGACGACCCGCCCGGCGTGTGGTTCAGGTTCCACGGGTTGCGCGTCGGGCCGCCATAGACGACGGCCTCGGTCGCGGCGCCGATGCCGCCCTCGGGGCTGGTCGTCCGGCCAAAAGTGACCACGCCCGTAGCCCGTATCCGTTGATAGATCGCCGAATCCCGAGCGTAATGCGTGTTTGCAAACAACCGCGACCCGTTGTGCGACGGAAAATCCACCGCCTCGCAGCCCAGATCCTTGATCAGGAACGGCACACCCCGGAACGGCCCGCGCGGCAGGCCATCGGCAATCGCGGCCCGCGCGACCCCCTCCTGCATCAGCACCACCGCGTTGATCGCCGGGTTGCGTGTCGCCACCGCCTCCACCGCTGCGTCCAGCAGCTCTTCCGCCGACACGTCGCCCTTGGCCACCAGCCCCGCCAGGGCCGTCGCATCCCAAGCCCTCAAATCGCCGATCATCGCAGCCTCCCTTTTGTGCCAGTTGGCCATCGCACGCGGCGCAGGTCCACCTGCAAACGCCGCCTTGCGGTCTCTTTCCGCCTGATTCGCCGTAATTCCTTAAGGCATGAGCGGTTCGGGCAACGTCATGACGTGTGCCATACGGAAGGCATACGCAGGCCATACGCGGCGCATACCGGCGAAACGCAGGCATTTTAGCGGATTAATCGAGCGGACGCTGGCAGGGGGCAAACAATGCTCGCCCCATTTTTGCGACCTTCCGTCACCGCAACGCGACACTGGCCGAAAAGCGCACTTGACTCGGGCCGGGGCGGGTCTAAGCAGAAGAGGCCTTCGGTTCCGGGGAAGCCCGGATGAAAAGGGAACGTGGTGCGGCCCCAGTCGTGATGACCGGGTCCCAAGCCGCGGCTGCCCCCGCAACTGTAAGCGGCGAGTGACGGTGGAACATGCCACTGGGGAAACCCGGGAAGGCCCACCCGAACGATGACCCGCGAGCCAGGAGACCTGCCAGAGGTGATCACCTTTCCGGGGCGCGGGGCGCGCTCAGGAGGCGGGCTTCCGCCAGCGGTGACGACTTCACCGCCGGGCGGAGGGCAATCCTTCCGCAGGCACAATCGTTGCAAGGCAGGGCCGTTGGTCCTGTCAACGGATAGGATCAAAGCCATGAAAAGGCTTCAGATTTCGGTTTTGGCGCTGGTCGCGGCACTGCCCGCGGCGGCGTTCGCGCAAGACATCGTTCTCGATGAGATCGTGGTGACGGCCAACCGCACCGAAACCAGCCGCAGCCGCACCGGCGTGTCGGCGTCGGTGATCGCGTCGGCCGATCTGGGCGCGGGTCAGCCGCTGGGTGTCGCCGATGCCTTCACCCGGCTGGCCGGGCTGTCGGTGTCGCAGCAAGGCGCGTTCGGCAGCCCCGCCACGGTGCGCATCCGCGGCGCGGATCAACGCTATGTCGCCGTGTTCGTCGACGGCGTGCGGGTGACGGACCCCACGGGCGTGCAGACCCAATACGACTTCGGCATGCTGCCCGCGTTCGCTGCCGACCGGATCGAGGTTCTGCGCGGCTCGCAATCCGCCCTGTGGGGGGGGTCTGCCGTCGCCGGGGTCATCAACATCACCTCCGCCCGCCCGACCGAAGACGGAGCAACCCAGAACATCACAGCCGAAGCCGGCAGTTATGGCACCCTGAACCTGCGCTACACCCTGACGCAGCGGACTGACCGCATCGAAACGGCGCTGACCCTGTTGCACTTGCGGACCGACGGCTTTTCCGCCGCCGCCGCGGGCACCGAGGCCGATGGCGCCGAAGCCAGCCGCGTCTCCGCCAGCCTGCGCTACCGGGTCAGCGACACGCTGTCTCTTGGCGCATCGCTGTTCGCGCAAGAGACCGAGGCGGAGTATGACGGCTTCAACGATTTCTTTGCGCTGGTGGACGAAGACAACACCCAAACGCGCATCGAAACCGGCGCCCGCCTGTTCGCGGAACTGGCCACCGGCAACACCGATCACGTGTTCGAGGTCACCGGCTATCGCGTCTCGCGCGATTACGATCAGGAAGACACTTTCGACCCCGGCACCGAACGTGACGTGTCGGGCTTCGATGGCAGGCGCCTGACCTTCGGCTGGCAGGCGACCACCGAGGTTTCGCCGGCGCTGCAGCTGGTCTACGGCCTTGATACGATCAACGAAAAGGCCCGCTACACAAACTTGCCTGCGGGCCGTGCCGAAACCACGATCTCGGGTGGATTCGCACAGGCGCTGTATGCCGTGACGCCGAACCTCGACGTTTCGGCCACCCTGCGCGGCGACGATCATTCGACCTTCGGCCAATTCAACACCGGCCGTCTGGCGCTGGCATGGCGCCCCACCGATGCGACGACGATCCGCTTTGCCGCCGCCACCGGTTTTCGGGCGCCGTCGATCGACGAGCTGTTCGGGAGCTATCCCGACAGCGAATTCGTTGGCAACCCGGACCTGACCCCCGAGGAAAGCGACAGTTTCGAATTGGGCGTCGAACAGGCGTTCGCCAACGGCGCAACCCTTTCTGCGACGGCGTTTCGGCTGAACATCGACAATCTGATCAGCTATGTCCCATGCCCCGCCAACGACCCCGACGCCTTCGACTTCAGCTGTCAGGCGGGCACGATCAACACGCTGGAAAACGTGGCAGGTCAGTCGGTGCGGCAGGGGTTGGAACTCGCCGGCACCCTGCCGGTCAACGACTGGCTCGATGTCGGGCTGGCCTACACCTACACCGATGCGCGCCGTCCTGACGGCAGCCGCATCGGGCTGGTGGCCTACCACGATCTGGCGGTGTCGCTGGCCGCGCAGGTCAATCCCGATCTGACCGCCGGGCTGAGCGTGAAGCATGTGGCCGGGCGGCTGGACGATTTCGCTAGCGCCCCGATGCCCGACTACACCGTGGTCAACGGAACGCTGGATTATGATCTGGGGCAGGGCCGGTCGGCCTATCTGCGGGTGGAAAACCTGTTGGACGAAGAGTATCAGACGTCGAACGGCTATGCGGCATCGGGACGGGCGGTCTATGTGGGGCTTCGTGCTTCGTTCTGATTTCGTGGCAAAAGCCGCAGCGCTGGCCCCGTGGGCAGCGGCTGCGGCGGTATGCTTCACTCCCGCGTTTGCCGATGTGCCCGCGCGGGTGGTGTCGATCAACCTGTGCACCGACCAGCTTGCGATGCTGCTGGCCGATCCGGGTCAACTGGTCAGCGTCACCCATCTGGCGCAGGACCCGCTGATGTCGTCGATGGTGGACGAGGCGAAAGACTATGGCGTGAACCGCGGCCAGGCCGAGCAGGTGTTCCTGCTCGACCCCGATCTGGTGCTCGCGGGCACCTACACGCAGGCCGCGACGGTGGATCTGTTGCGCGGGTTGGGGATCGACGTTCTTCAGATGCCACCGGTCACGTCGCTGGCCGAAGCCGCCGATCAGATCCGGCAGGTCGGGGCGGCTTTGGGCCACCCCGCGCGGGCCGAGGCGATGGCGCAGACGTTCGAAACCGATGTGACGGCCGTGCAGCAGACGGGGCACAAGGCTTCGGCGGCGTTCTATTATGCCAACGGCTATACCACCGGTCAGGGCACGCTGGCGGATGAAGTGTTGGAACTGACGGGGTTTTCCAACGTCGGCGCCGATGCCGGTGTCACCGGGGGCGGGATCCTGCCGCTCGAGCGGCTGGTCCTCGCAGACCCGCAGGTGGTGGTGACGGCCTCCCCCTATCCGGGTGCGTCGCGGTCGGAAGAGATCCTGACCCACCCCGCGCTGGCTGCCTTGCGCGGTCAGATCGGCGCGCAAACCGATGCGGACTGGGTCTGCGGTACGCCACATCTGGTCCGGGCGATCCACCGGATGGCCGCCGTCCGCGCGACCCTGCAGGATGGACCATGAACCGGGTGGTGCAACGCCGCGCCATGCCGGTCACTCTGACGCTGGGGTTGCTGGTGGCGGCACTTTTTCTGGCATCGTTGCTGGTCGGTCCTGCGGGTCTGGGCTTGGGCGAAAGCGTGACGGCACTGCTGACCGGGCAGGCCGAGGGCGAAGGCGTGGTGCTGATCATGCGCGAAATCCGGTTGCCGCGCGCGATCTTGGGGGTGCTGGTCGGGGCGGTGCTGGGACTTTCGGGTGCGGCGATGCAGGGCTACTTGCGCAATCCGCTGGCAGAGCCGGGGCTGATCGGCGTCTCCGCAACGGCCGCGCTTGGCGCCGTTCTGGCGCTGCAGACCGGTTTGGCGGCGGTGTTCGTGCTCGCCCTGCCACTGGCCGCGCTGGCGGGGGCTGCGCTGTCGGTGCTGCTGATCCTGGGCCTGGCGGGTCCGCGGGGCGGGGCGCTGGCGCTGATCCTGGCGGGGGTCGCGATTTCGGCGCTGGCGGGGGCGGGGACGTCGCTGGCGCTGAATCTGTCGCGCAACCCCTTTGCCGTGACCGAGATCGTCTACTGGATGATGGGCTCGCTGGCGGATCGATCGATGCCGCATGTCTGGCTTGGTGCGCCCTTCATGCTGGCGGGCATGGCCGTGCTGCTGACGCTGGGGCGCGGGCTGGATGCGCTGACGCTGGGCGAGGATGCGGCGCAGGCGATGGGCGTGCGGCTGGGGCGGTTGCGCTGGGGGTTGATCCTGGGCACAGCGCTGGCGGTCGGGGCCTCGGTGTCGGTCGCGGGCGCGGTCGGATTCGTGGGTCTGGTCGTGCCGCATGTGGTGCGGCCATGGGTCGGGTCGGTGCCGTCGCGGCTGCTCCCGGCTTCGGCGCTGGGGGGGGCGGCGATGGTGCTGGCGGCCGATGTCGCGGTGCGGTTGGTCGCGCCGGATCAGGATCTGAAACTCGGGGTGCTGACCGCGCTGGTCGGGGCGCCGTTCTTTTTGCATCTGATCTGGCAGATGAGGCAGGTCGAGGCATGACCCTGATGCAACTGACCGAGCTTAGGGTGCGGCGCGGTCAGTGCCCGGTCGTCGACGGCGTCAGCCTTTCGGTCGCGCCGGGCGAATTCGTCGGCCTGATCGGACCGAACGGAGCCGGCAAGACCACGCTGCTGCGGGCCGCCCTGGGGCTCTTGCCGTACGAAGGGCACAGCTCGCTGGCCAGCCTGCCCGTTGCCAGACGCGCGCAGTCGGTGGCGTTTCTGCCCCAGGGCCGCGAGATCGCCTGGCCGGTGCGCGTGGCCGATCTGGTGGCGCTGGGGCGGGTGCCGCACCTGGCGGGCGGGACCTCGGCGCAGGATCGGGCCGCGGTCGATCTCGCGCTGGCGCAGATGGGCCTTTCAGGCTTTCGCGACCGGGCTGCCACCGAATTGTCGGGGGGCGAGCAGGCGCGCGTGCTGATCGCGCGCGCGCTTGCGCAGGACACTGCGCTGCTGCTGGCCGACGAACCCGTGGCGGGGCTGGACCCCGAAGCACAGCTGCGCTGCATGCAGGTGTTCGCGGGTCTGGCGGGCAAGGGGCGGGCGGTGGTTGCCGCGATCCACGATCTGGGCCTGGCCGCGCGACACTGCACACGGCTGATCCTGCTGGACCGCGGACGGGTCGTCGCGGACGGGCCTCCTCGCGCCGTCCTGAGCCCCGAGCATCTGGCCGGCGTGTTTCACGTGCGCGGGCACCACGCCGAAACGCCCGATGGGCTGGTGTTTCAGCCCACCTCCCTGTTGCCATGACCAATGACCGCATCGGTCGGTCCGTTTGACGGGATGTGCAGCGGCCGCAGCGTCGCTGCCATCCGATCGGGCGACAGCGGCTTGGACATGTAGCCGTCCAGACCCGCCGCCAGATAGGCGCGACGTCTATCATCGGTCCCGTCCGCCGTCCTGGCAATGACGGCGACCCCCGCCGTCGGTCCGCGGATCTGCCGGATGCGTTGCAGGGTTTCTAGCCCGCTCAGCCCCGGCATGTTCACGTCCAGCAGCACGGCCCACGGCCGCATCCGGTACAACAGACACAACGCAGCCTCGCCGCTTTCGGCCTCCATCACCTGCGCGCCCAGCAAGCGCCGATAGGCGGCCGCAACCAGTCGGTCGGACGCGATGTCATCGACCACCAGATCCAGACGGCCGCGCAGGTCAAGCTTTGGCAAATTGCAGAGTGGCGCTGCGAACGCCACATCGGCCGGCTCGAGGGGCAGGGTCAGGCGAAACCACGCACCCGCCTCGGATGGGATCAGGACCAGATCGCCCCCCATGCGGCGGGCCAGCGTGCGGCTGATGTTCAAGCCGAGCCCGTTGCCGGGCAGAGCCTGCGATCCCCTGCGGAACGGCTCGAAGATCGCGTCGCGCAGCGCCTCTGAAACGCCTTCGCCGGTGTCGGTAACGTCGATCTGCAGGATATCCCCCGCCTCCATCCGCGCGGTCGCCCGGACCTGACCGCGCACCGTGTATTTGAGCGCGTTCGACAGGATGTTCGACACGCATTGGCGCAGCCGCCGCCCGTCCGCCCGCGCGGCGGCTGGCACGTTGGGGTCCAGCGTCAGATCGAGGTGCAGACCCGCCGCCTCGGCCTCGGGCGGAACAACCCGACCGAGGCCGACAGGATCGATCGCGGGTTGATCGTTTCGGGACGGATCGGCAGCCGGCCTTCTTCCACCGCCGCCAAGTCGAGGATGTCATCCAGCAACACGCCCAGACCCGCCGCGGAGTCGACCAGCATCTCGAGCCGGCTGCGGCTGATCGGGTCGGTCTGGCGGGCGAGTTCGGCGTGGCCCATGCCCAGAATGGCATTCAGCAGGGTGCGCAATTCGTGGCTCATCTGGGTCAGAAACCGCGATTTCGTGGCGTTCGCTTCCATCGCCGACGCCCCGCCTGCGGCCGTTTCGCGGTGCAGCCGGTTGTTGGCAATCAGCGCCGACACGAAACAGCCAAGACCCAAGCCGGCACACAGCGTCGACACGGCCAGTCCGACCCAATCCTCGCGCCATACCCAATAGAGCGTGTTGGACATCAGCGCGATCGCGCAGATCGCGAAGGTACCGCTCAGTCCCATCGTCAGGTGGATCGCGCGGACGGTCGCAATGTGCATCATCGTGCTGGCCGTCATGC
>JANNNU010000236.1:0-5999 GCA_031398695.1 Paracoccaceae bacterium
CCGCGAAGCGGAACTGGCGCTCGACCGCAACCGGCAGCTGAACGAAAAGGACCTGTCCTCGACCGTCGCGCTGGAAGCCGCCGAAACTACGCTCGCCGTCGCGCGCGCCAACGGCAAGGCGCTGGTGGCCCAGCGCGCGCGGGCCGAAATCGCCGTGACGTCGGCCCGCCTCGCGCTGGAGCGTACCCGCATCACCGCACCCGTTGCGGGCACAGTGGTGGCCGTCGTCACGTCGCGGGGCCAGACGGTGAACGCATCGAACAGCACGCCCACCATCGTCAAGATCGCCGACCTGACGCGGATGATCGTCAAGGCCGACGTCTCCGAAGCCGACATCACCCGCGTGGCGCCCGGCCAGGCGGCGACGCTGACCCTGCTTGGCGAACCCGACATCCCGATCGACGCCACGCTTTTGTCGATCGAACCCGCGCCGGCCGAAATCAAGACCTCCGATACCGTCGCCACCGATAAGGCGATCTATTACATCGCCCGGATCGCCGTTGAAAACCCGCAAGGCAAGCTGCGCATCGGGATGACCGCCGAGGTGCGCATCCGCCTTGCCCGTGCGGCGGACGTGCCCGTCGTGCTGAACTCGACGCTGGGCCGCCCCCAACCCGACGGCCGCTATCAGGTCGAGGTCTGGAACCCCGGGCGCGAAACCCGCGAGTTGCGCGACGTGACGATCGGCGTCACCGACAACATCACCGCCGAAGTGGTGTCCGGCCTGACTCCGGGCGATCAGGTGGTCGCCGACCGGGTGTCGGGCGCATCGGCCGCCGCCAACATCCGCGGCCCCCGGGGCATGTTCTAGGTGGACGCCGCCCCCGCGACCCACCCGAACGCCCCGCTGATCTCGCTTCGCGGCATCGTCCGCCGCTATACCGCCGGCGATCAGGTGACGACCGTTCTGGATGGCATCGACCTCGACATCTTCGCCGGCGAAAGCGTGGCGATCATCGGGCAGTCGGGGTCGGGCAAATCGACGCTGATGAACATCATGGGCTGCCTCGACACCCCCAGCGAGGGCACCTACCGCTTTGCCGGGCGCGACGTGGCGGGGATGGACGAAGACAGCAAGGCCGCCCTGCGCCGCGCGCATTTCGGGTTCATCTTCCAGCGCTATCAACTGCTGGCCGACCTCGACGCGCTGTCGAATGTCGAGATGCCTGCGGTCTACAACGGCGCGCCGCGCGGGCAGCGCCGCCGCGACGCCGCCCGCATCCTGGCACAACTGGGGCTGGCCGACCGCAGCCACCACCGCCCGTCCGAACTGTCGGGCGGCCAGCAGCAGCGCGTCTCGGTTGCCCGCGCGCTGATCAACGGCGGCGAGGTGATCTTTGCCGACGAACCGACCGGCGCGCTCGACAGCAAGTCGGGCGCGGACCTGCTGGCGCTGCTCGATGACCTGCATGGCAGGGGTCACACCATCATCACCGTGACGCACGACCCGGCCATCGCCGCCCGCGCGCAGCGGGTGATCGAGATCAAGGACGGCCGCATCGTCTCGGACACCCGCAAGTCGCCGCAGGCCGCCGCCCCCCGCCTGACGCTGCCCGCCGCCGTCACCGGCCTTGGCGCGGCAGTCGGCCGGTTCCGTGAGGCGGTCCGCATGGCGGTGCGCGCGATGACCTCGCACAAGCTGCGCAGCTTTCTGACGATGCTCGGCATCATCATCGGGATCGCGTCGGTGGTGTCGATGGTGGCGCTTGGCACCGGCAGCCAGCGGCGGGTGCTGGAAAACATTGCCTCGATCGGCACCTCGACGATCGAGATCCGCAAGGGCACCGGATTTGGCGACCGGCGGGCCAATGCGATCAACACGCTGGTCCCGGCCGACGCCACAGCCCTGCAAAGCCAGCCCTACGCCAGCTTCGTCTCGCCCGAGGTCACCACCTCGGTCCCGGTGACGCGGCGCGAGGTCACGTCCACCCTGCAAGTGCGCGGCGTCGGCGGGGATTACTTCACCGTCGGTGCGTTCAGCCAGGTCGCGGGAACCGTGTTCGGCCCGGCGTCCCTGGCCCGGCGCGATCAGGTCGTGGTGATCGACCGCGCGGCGCAGACCACCTTCTTCACCGACGACAGCGATCCGGTGGGGCAGACCATCCTCCTCGACCGGGTCCCGATGCGGGTGATCGGCGTGGTGCAGCCGGCTGGCTCGGGGTTCGGTTCGCAAAACCCGCGGGTCTATGTGCCCTACACCACCGCCGCGTCCCGCCTGACCGGGCAGACCACGCTCGACAGCATTTCGGTGCGCATCGCCGACGACTTCGACATGACCACGGCCGAACAGCTGATCACCGACCTGATGCTGAGCCGCCATGGCGTGCAGGACTTTTTCCTGGTCAACTCGGACACCATCCGCGACACGATCACCAGCACAACGCAGACGCTGAGCCTGCTGGTGGCGGCGATCGCCGTCATCAGCCTTCTGGTCGGTGGCATCGGGGTGATGAACATCATGCTGGTGTCGGTGACCGAACGCACGCGAGAGATCGGCGTGCGCATCGCAGTCGGCGCACGCCGGTCCGACATCATCGCGCAGTTTCTGATCGAATCGGTGCTGGTGTGCCTGATCGGCGGGATTCTCGGGGTGGGGCTCGCGATGGGGGCGGGATATTTTGCCGGCCAGATCAGCACGATGATCACGATGGAGTTTTCGCCCGCCATCGCTGCCGCGGCGTTTGGCGCGTCGAGTGCGATCGGCATCCTGTTCGGCTACCTGCCCGCACGGTCGGCTTCGCGGCTTGACCCCGTGGCGGCGCTGGCACGGGACTGAACCGGCGCGAGGGCTGACACGGCGGGGGGTTTCACACCCCCCGAACCCCCCGTGGGATATTTATGAACAGATGATGCAGGCGGTTGCGGTTTACCTCGCGAGGGCAGGCCGATAAGCTGCCGCCAAAGAGGATTGTGCATGACCGACGCGCCCGCCTATCAGGTTCTGGCCCGCAAGTACCGCCCCGCGACCTTTGCCGATCTGATCGGGCAGGAGGCGATGGTGCGTACGCTGAAGAACGCCTTTGCATCCGACCGCATCGCGCAGGCCTTCATCATGACCGGCATCCGGGGCACCGGAAAGACCACCACCGCGCGGATCATCGCCAAGGGTCTGAACTGCATCGGGGCAGAGGGCGCCGGCGGGCCGACGACCGAACCGTGCGGCGTCTGCGAGCCTTGCGTCGCGATCACCGAAGGTCGCCATGTCGATGTGCTCGAAATGGACGCGGCCTCGCGCACCGGGGTCGGCGACATCCGTGAGATCATTGACTCGGTGCATTATCGGGCCGCGTCGGCGCGTTACAAGGTCTACATCATCGACGAAGTGCACATGCTGTCGACCAACGCCTTCAACGCGCTGCTCAAGACGCTGGAAGAACCCCCGGCGCATGTGAAATTCATCTTCGCGACGACGGAAATCCGCAAGGTCCCGGTCACCATCCTATCGCGCTGCCAGCGTTACGACCTGCGCCGGATCGAGCCCGAGGTGATGATGGCGCACCTGTCGCGGATCCTCGGGCACGAGAATGCCGCCGTAGCGCCCGACGCGCTCGCCCTGATCACCCGCGCCGCCGAAGGCTCGGTCCGGGACGCGCTGTCGCTGCTCGACCAAGCCATCGCGCATGGGGCCGGGGAAACCTCGGCCACGCAGGTGCGCGCCATGCTGGGGCTGGCAGACCGGGGCCGGGTGCTCGACCTGTTCGACATGGTGATGCGCGGCGATGCGGCGGCGGCGCTGGCCGAACTGTCGGGGCAATATGCCGAAGGGGCAGATCCGATGGCAGTGCTGCGCGATCTGGCCGAGATCACGCACTGGCTCTCGGTGATCAAGATCACGCCGTCGGCGGCGGACGACCCGACCATCCCGCCCGACGAACGCGACCGCGGCCGCGACATGGCCCAGCGCCTGCCGATGCGTGTGCTGTCACGCACCTGGCAGATGCTGCTGAAGGCGCTGGAAGAGGTGGCGCTGGCCCCGAACGCGATGATGGCCGCCGAGATGGTCGTGATCCGGCTGACCCATGTGTCGGACCTGCCCGACCCCGAAACCCTGATCAAGCGCCTGCAAACCGGCCAGCCCGCGCCCGCAACGGCCAGCGGCTCTGCAACTGCGGCCCCGTCACAGTCGCCCGCTCCCGCACCGCGCGCGCAGATGTCGGCCCCGGCGAGCCAAGTCACCGCGTCGGGCCATGCGCTGGCCCTGCACGCCGCCCCGGTACTGGCCACGTTCGACGCCGTCGTGGCCCTGATCAGCGAGAAACGCGACATCACCTTGCTGGTCGAGGTGGAAACCAACCTGCGGCTCGTGCGCTATTCCCCCGGCCGGATCGAGTTCGAACCCGGCCCGCGCGCAGCACCCGATCTGGCCGCGCGGCTGGGCCAGCGCCTGCAGGGCTGGACGGGCAGCCGCTGGGCCGTCTCGGTCGTGTCGGGCGGCGGGGCGGCCACCATCGCCGAACGCCAGGACGAAACCCGCCGCACCGCCGAGGCCGAGGCCCTGCAATCGCCGCTGGTGCAGGCCGTGCTCGCGGCCTTTCCGGGCGCGCGGATCAGCGACATCCGCTCGCCGCAGGCCCTGACGGCGGCCGCCGAAGCCGAGGCGCTGCCCGAGGTCGAAGGCGAATGGGACCCGTTTGAGGATGACTGAAAGGACGACGACATGCTGAAAGGTCTGGGTGGGCTTGGCGACATGGCCAAGATGATGAAGGCCGCGACCGATATGCAGGCCAAGATGGCCGAATTGCAGGAAACCCTGTCGCAAACTGTGGTGACCGGCGATGCGGGCGCAGGGCTGGTCAAGGTCCGGGTGACGGCCAAGGGCGACGTGACCGGGCTCGACATCGACCCGTCGATCCTGGTGGCGTCCGAAAAGGAGGTGGTCGAAGACCTGATCCTGGCCGCGATCCGCGACGCGCAGGGCAAGGCGGCCGCCCGGGGCCAGCAAGAGATGGCCAAGCTGACCGAAGGTCTGGGCCTGCCCCCCGGCCTGAAGCTGCCGTTCTGACGTGGCAGGCCGACCGCACCTCGACACCCCTCGCGACATCGAGGCGCTGATCGACCTGATGGCGCGACTGCCCGGCCTAGGGCCCCGGTCCGCCCGCCGCGCCGTGCTGGTCCTGCTGAAGAAACGCGGCGCGCTGATGGCCCCGCTTGCTCAGGCGATGGCTACCGTGGCGCTGACCGCCAAGGACTGCCTGACCTGCGGCAACATCGGCACTTCCGACACCTGTGCGATCTGCGCCGACGACGCCCGCGCCGGCGGCGTGCTGTGCGTGGTCGAGGATGTGGCCGATCTGTGGGCGATGGAACGGTCGGGCGCGTTCAAGGGCCGCTATCACGTGCTGGGCGGCACGCTTTCGGCGCTGGATGCGATGGGGCCCGACGAGTTGCGCATCCCGCGCCTGATCGAGCGCATCGGCACCGAAGGCATCCGCGAGGTGATCCTGGCGCTGAACGCCACCGTCGATGGCCAGACCACCGCGCATTACATCGCCGAGGCGCTGTCGTTCACCGGCGTGCCCGTCACGTCGCTGGCCCAAGGCGTGCCGATCGGCGGCGAACTGGATTATCTCGACGACGGCACGATCAGCGCAGCATTCCGGGCGCGCAAGGCGTTCTGACTGCCGTGCCGCCCCCCCACCCCCATCCCCTCCCCACCGGGGGGAGGGGATGGGGGTAGGGCCCATCGCTGTCCTTTCAAGCCTGCCCCGACCCTCGCCGCAACGCGCGCCTCCCCTGGTCGGGAGGGATGGGGTGGGGGGCGTCGACCGCGGTGGCTTTCGGTGGGGGGGGCGTCAGCGGCGCTGGTCGCTGTCTTCGTCGTCGTCCTCGTCTTCGCTCGCATCGGGCAAGTTGAAGAAACTGTCGGCATCCGAAAAATCGCCGGCCTTCTCTTCGGTCTCTACCGGGGCGAACCCGGCAAAGGCCGGAACCTCGTCGGCCAGCTTCGGCTCCAGCCCCATGCCCAGCGACTGCTCGGTGGACACCAGCTTGCGCCGCTC
>JANNNU010000073.1:0-15478 GCA_031398695.1 Paracoccaceae bacterium
GCGCCGAAAGTGGCTCGTCCAGCAGCATCACCGACGGCTCCACCGCCAGCGCGCGCGCGATCGCGACGCGTTGCTTCTGCCCGCCCGACAGCTGGCCGACCATCTTGTCGCCCGCCCCCGGCAACTCGACCAGTGCCAGCAACTCCTCGGCCCGCGCGCGGCGTTTAGCCTTGTCGACGCCCCGCACCTCAAGCCCGAAGGCGATGTTTTCCCACACCGGCATCAGCGGAAACAGCGCGAGGTTCTGAAAGATCAGCGCCGTCGGCCGCTGGTTGGGCCGCTGCCCCGCCATGTCCTTGCCGCCTATGCGGATCACCCCGGCCGACGGATCGGTGAAACCCGAGATCATGCGCAGGATCGTGGTCTTGCCGCACCCCGATGGCCCGAGAAAGCTGAAGAACTCTCCGGGCTGGATATGGACGCTGACATGATCCACCGCCCGGAAATTGCCGAAGTCACAACACACATCGTCCAGATCGATCGCGGCACTCATTGGTGCTATCCCTTCCCCGTCGGGCTTGTCCCGCCCTGCTTTGTCCACAGCCTAGCAGGACAGGCGTCCCGCACAATGGCCTTTGCCGGGCTTGCCGACCGCGTTGAAAACAAACACGCCGGGCCCTTTCGGACCCGGCGCTTTTTCAGGCAACCTGGGATTAGGCGCTCTTGAACTTGTCGGCGTACTCGCCGCGTTTGGCGATGAACCAGGCTTCCTGTGCCGGCCACCACCACAGGTTCTTCAACGCCTCGTCGTTGAACGCGGCGTTGTAATAGGCGGCAACCGCCGGGTCGAGCTTGTCGGCACCGCCCTTGGCGACTGGGTTCGCCCCGAATGCTGTGGCCCACATCGCCGAACCGTCGGGCGATGCGATCCATTTGGCGAACTCATGCGCCTGATCGACGTTGACCGCGTTCTTCATCAGGACCAGACCCTGGTTCCAGGCAAACGCGCCTTCAACCGGAGCAGCATAGCCGAAGCCTTCTTTCGCGAGGTTGAACCCGGTCGAATCCCAGTTCAGCCCGATCGTGGCACCATTGGTCAGGAACCCGGCCTGCGCTTCATTTTCGCCGGTCCACCACTGCACGATGCTGCCCTTGGCCTTGATGGCCTCGGCCAGGACGATGTCCCACAGCTCGACCATGGTGGCCTCGTCCTTGTAACCGTCCAGGAACGGCTTGGGCAGCTTGCCCTGCGCGTCGAGGTAACGGCCCATCGCCGCCAGCGCCGAATGCGGACGCAGGCAGGCCTGGTTCTCGGGCGAGAACAGGTCGCCCAGCGACGGCGGCGACGACATCTTGGCGTCGGCCAGCGAATAGACCAGCGCCTCGGTGCCCCACACCGACAGCATGATCATGCGCCCGCCATCGACGGTCGCCATTTCGCCCATCGCGCCATCGGCGAGGCCCGGCAGATAGGCGTCAAGGTCCAGCTTGGACAGGTCCCAAGGCTGGATCAAACCATTGGATGCCCAGCCGCCCACGCGGTCAACGGTCGGCTCGACAACGTCCAGCCCGCCGGTTTCCAGCGCCAGCTTGGCCTGGGCAAACATGTCGTCCTGGCCCGGCTGTTCGCTGAAGTTGACGGTGATGCCGGTCGCCTCGGTGAAGGCCGGAAACACGGTTTCGGCGAGCATCGGATACCCGGCCCAGCCCATGAAGTTCAGCTCACCCGACTGGGCCAGCGCCTTGGAGGAAATGATCGCAGGGGCCGCCAGAACGCCGGCACCGATGGCCGAGGTCTGAAGGAACTTGCGGCGGTTAAACGTGGTGGTCATCGTGACGTCTCCCTCTGGAATGCGAAATTCTTGGCGCGGACGTGTCGAACGGTGCGCGCGGTCAGTGATTGGTGTTACTCGGCGTCCTTGACAGTTATGTGACAGGGCCTTGCACCTCGGCCGCTCGGGTCGACCCGGACCGGGACAGCCCGTCACGACCGCAGAAAACTCTGATTGTGACAGTCTGTCAACGTCCGCGTGGCCTGCCCCGGCACGGCAGAGCGCGCTTTGCGACCGCAAGTTGTGCGACGTGCCAGTCCCGCCGCATCATGGCACAGAACCGACGTACCGCGGATCGGCTCCCGTCGGCCAGCGACGAAAAATCGACCGCAATTCAGCAGTTTGGCCCGATTCTAGGGCAATCTGTCATCGCGGCGTCATCCGGCGCACTTAACCGATATACCTGCGCGCGCGCGTGACCGCCTGTCGCCGGTTGCGACTTGCGCAAACCCCGCCGCCCGGCCTACCCAGTGTGGCCAGCCATCCCGCCAAAGGTGCCCCGTGACGCCAGCCCCCCACCCCCCCGCCATCGTGTTTGAAGGCGCCTCGGTTCTGCTCGACGATCGCCTGACGCCGGCAAGCCTGCGCATCGAAGCCGGCGCGATCACCGGCCTCGATGTCGCCCGCGACGGCGCGCAAGTGATCGACGCGGCGGGCATGGTGCTGGCCCCGGCGCTGGTCGACATCCACGGCGACGCGTTCGAACGCCAGATGATGCCCCGCCCCGGCGTCAATTTTCCCCTTCACGCTGCCCTGCTGGAAACTGACCGCCAGCTGGCTGCCAACGGCATCGCAACCGCCTATCATGCCCTGACCCTGTCGTGGGAACCGGGCCTGCGCTCGGTCCAAACCGGGCAGTCGGTGGTCGCAGGGCTCGCCAGCCTCGCCCCGCGCCTGACCGTCGAAAACCGCGTGCAACTGAGGTGGGAGACGTTCTGCTTCGAGGCGCTGCCGCTGATCGAGTCGGCCCTTGCCGGACCGCTCGCCCCGTCGATCGCGTTCAACGACCACACGTCGATGGCGCTCTTGCACCCCGACACGCCGCTGCAGGATCGCCCGTTCGACTTTGACCCCGCCTTTCCGGTGGTCGACATGGCTTCGCCCCGCGTTCGAGGCGAAGATGCACGAACGCGCCAAACGCTCGGGCCTGACCCCGCCCGGTTTCGTCGATCTGATCCGGCAAATGTGGTCGCACCGTCCCGACGTCCCGGCCACCATCGCCTCGGTCGCCACGATGGGTCGCGCGGCAAACGTCCCCATGCTCAGCCACGACGACAGCCAACCCGAAACCCGCGACTATTTCCGCAGCATCGGTGCGCGAATATCCGAATTTCCGATGAACCGGCAAACGGCGCAGGCCGCGCGCGACGCCGGCGACTGGATCGTGTTCGGCGCCCCCAATGCGGCGCGCGGCGGCAGCCACCTCGGCTCGCCGGGCGCGGCCGACATGATCCGGGCCGGGCTGTGTGACATCCTCGCGTCCGACTATTTCTATCCGGCGATGCTGACCGCGATCACCCGCCTGTTGTCCGATGTGGTGGCTCCGCTGCCGGCGCTGTGGAACCTCATCGCGGCCAACCCAGCGGCGGCTTCGGGCCTGACCGACCGCGGACGCATCGCACCCGGCCTGCGCGCCGACCTCGTGCTGCTCGACTGGCCCGACGGCAGCCTGCCGGCGGTGCGCGGCACCTGGGTTGCCGGGCGACCGGCCTACCGCGCGCAATCTTTTACCTGACGCGGCCTACCACCGGATCCAGCGGGGCCAGACAAAGGTCGCGGCCCCGTCCAGACCGCCCAGCCGGTAACACGCGGCCTTCAACGCCGCCGTCGCCGACGCGCGATCACCGGGCGGGACCTGAACCGGATCGCCGACCGACAGGCGCACCCGCCGCCCCACCAGGGCTCGCGTCTCGCGAAAGATCAGCGCGACCCGCAGCGGATACGAAAAATGGCTGGCGATCTGGAACAGCCGCGAATTCTGCCCGTGCACGAAGACCGGCACCGTCACCACCCCGGCCTGCGATGCCAGCCGCGTGATGAACGGATGCCAGTCCACATCGACCGCAGGCCCCGACCACGGCCGGGCCGACGTCGCGACCGACCCGCCCGGGAAGATCACGATGCTGTGCCCGGCAGCCAGCCAGGCCTGCGCCCGGGCGCGCGTATCGATCGACACGCGCCGCGCCTCGGGTCCGGGACCGAAATCGACCGGCAGCAGCAGATCGCGCGCCTCGGGGGGCTGGCACAGCAGCGAATGGGTGATGATTTTTACATCCCCGCGCAACCGGTGCACCAGATCACCCAGCAAAAGCCCGTCGACGATGCCGAACGGATGGTTCGCCAGCACCAGCAGTCCGCCCTTGTGCGGCAGGCGCGCCAGATCCGACGCGCCGACATCCGCCGCAACGTCCAGCACCCGCAGCCCGGCGGCAAAGATCGTCTCGCCGGGATCGCGCGTCGCCACCCAACGGCGGTAGACCCGCTCGAGCCGAGCACGGCCCGCCATGCGTTCGGCAACCCGGATCAGCGTGCGGCGCAGCCACGGCTGTTCGGGGCGGGAATAGGTAAAGACCAGCGTGTCGGCCGCGTCGGTGTCGCGCGCTCCGCCAGCGGTCTGCGCGTGCTTGAAAGAGATATTTGCTGGGCCCATACCCAGCGCGTAAATGGCGTCTGTAACATTCCGGTGACGCCTCAGCGCCGCAGCCAGTCCTCGGTGTGACCCGCCGCCGACAGGTCCGCCGCGCGGAACCCGGCGTCATCCGCCATGAAAAATTCGTCCAGCTGCGGGGGCCGCACCGACGACCCCGACAGCATCGCATGAACCTGACCCCGGTGGTGCTGGTCGTGCAGAAAGAGATGCATGAGCGTGTCCAGCAGCGTTTCGATCTGCACCCGGCCACCCCGGTGGATCCGCACGTCGCGGTCCAGATCGCCGGGGTGCAGCGCCTCGCACAGCGCCAGCGACACGGTATCCATGGCACGCTGTGCCTCCTGCAACGCGGCCAGATCGCGGCACGGCTCCGGGTCGGCCCAGGCGGCAGGCCCCAGCGTGCCGCCCTGCACCGCATCCAGATAAAACCGGTCGATGACCAGAATGTGGTTCAGCGTCGCCCTGATCGACGGAAAGAACGACACCCGTGCCGCCTCCCATTCGCCGGGCAGCAGCGCGCCGCAAGCCCGGTGCAGCCGCGCGTTCGCCAACGCGTTTTTGCGCGCCAGCTGGCGCAACGGGCGGCAGGGATCGCTACCGTCAGGCATCCAGCTGCGCCGCGACCTCTTCGGGAATGTCGAAGTTGTGCGTCACCGCCTGCACGTCGTCGTCTTCTTCCAGCATGTCGATCAGGCGCAGCAGCTTCGTGGCGGTGTCGAGGTCGACTTCGGTCAGCGTTTGCGGCTTCCAGATGATCTTCGATTCCGTCGACTCGCCCAGCGCCTTTTCCAGCGCGTCGGATACCTCGGACAGGTTCTCGACCGCGCAATAGACCCAGTGACCCTCCTCGTCGGATTCGACATCATCCGCGCCGGCGTCCAGCGCCGCCATCATGACATCATCCGCCGATCCGGCACTGGCCGGATAGATGATCTCGCCCACGCGGTCGAAGCTGTGGCTGACCGACCCGGTCTGGCCCAGGTTGCCACCGCATTTGGTAAAGTAGCTGCGGACGTTGCTGGCAGTGCGGTTCAGGTTGTCGGTCATCGCCTCCACGATGATCGCGATGCCGTTGACGCCGTAGCCTTCATAGCGGATTTCGGTATAGTCAGCCCCATCGCCCATCTGCGATTTCTTGATGGCACGGTCGATCACGTCCTTGGGCATCGACACCGACTTGGCCGCCTTGACCGCCAGCCGCAGGCGCGGGTTCATGTCGACATCGGGCATGCCCATCTTTGCCGCGACGGTGATTTCCTTCGCCAGCTTGGAAAACATCTTGGAGCGCAGCTTGTCCTGCTTGCCCTTGCGATGCTGGATGTTCGCCCATTTCGAATGGCCTGCCATGTCACGTTCGTCCCTGTCTGCCGGTCTGCGCGCGGTCTATACCACCACCAACGCCCCCTGCAACCCCGCTGCCTTGGGGAGACGGTCGGTTTGGATTTCCGCTTTGAGCCCTTTGCCGACAGTTGCTTGCAACTAGCCGATAGCTGTCGTGGAGGCTATTGTTCTCGCCATGACGTCATATGTGGAAGCGATCCAACGGCTTGAGCGAGAGTGCAACGCGCTTCATCTCGCCCTTCATGCTTCCTTTATGATACGGGAGCAATCCCAGCTTAAGCGCCGGGAGTGGCAGATTGCAGCAGAGAAGTTTCGCAACCATCGCTCCGCGCTCGATCCACTCATAGAAAGTTGTTATAGCGGTGCGAGAGATGCCATCACGCCTGATCTGCGCAATTTCATGTTCGACTATATCATTGTCGACCCACAGTTTTTCAGGTCCGGCTACCTGCTTGAGCGAATCTTGCGTCGCGTCAAACGTCTATCCTTGTCGGGCACGGAACGCCGCATTGTCCGAAATCTGCTGTTGAGCCGCATAAGAGTGAAAGGTCTCCGCAACTTCCGGGACATTTGCCGTTTGATACCGGTGATAGAAGACGCCGCGCTTCGAGCCGAGGTTGAAGAACTGAACAACTCGCACGATGCCGGCATCAGACATCGTGCGACGTTCGCACTAGCGTATTTCTCAGGATAAGCAACGAATGAAGGCAGCTGCGTCCGCATACCGCCACTCGCGCAAGTCGAGATCGCCCCGGCCACCTGCGCCGCCCTAAAAGTAAACCCGCCGCACCTCTCGCAGGGCGCGGTTCACCCCGCCATCCGGCCTAAAGCGGCCAGATCAGCGGGATCAGCGCGCTCGCGACCAGCCAGCAGATAATGTTCAAGGGGATGCCGATCTTCATGTAGTCGTAGAACTTGTACCCCCCCGGCCCGTAGACCATCATGTTGGTCTGGTAGCCCACCGGCGTCGCAAAGGCCAAGGTGGCCGAAAACATCACCGCCACTGCGAACGGCCGCGGGTCGAGATCTAGCGACCGGGCCAGCTCGATCGCGACCGGGGTATAGATCACCGCGACGGCGTTGTTCGACAGGAATTCGGTCATCACCATGCCCAGGAAATAGACGCACAGGATCATCATGAACGGCGACAGCGTGGCCATCCACGGCGTGACCGCCTGCACGATCAGCGCCACGGCCCCCGACTGGTCAAGCCCCTCGCCCACCGCCAGCATGGCAAAGATCATCGCCAGCAACCGTCCGTCCACGAACGACAGCGCCTCGTCGCTGTCGATGCACCGGGTCAGCAGGATGACCGCCAGCGAGATCAGCCCCAGCGCCAGGATCGGCGCGACATCCAGCGCCGACAACACCACGATGAAAGCCAGCGCCGCGATGGCGATCGGCGATTTCGCCGGGCGAAACGCCTTGATCGTCGGGTGCGTGATGTCGAGCAGGTCCATGTCCGCCGCCAGCCGCTGGATGTCCTGGATCGTCCCTTCCAGCAGCAGCGTATCCCCGACCCGCACCACCAGCTCGTCCAGCTGCCGCCCGATGTTCTGGTTGCGCCGGTGCGCCGCCAGCACATAGACGCCGTATCGCCGGCGCAGCCGCAACTCGCCCAGGCTGCGCCCCTCCATCCGGCATCCCGGCGAGATCAGCACCTCGACCGTCTCGGTCGCCACCGACGACAGCTTTTCCACCAGCACCACGTCCTTGCGCGCCTTGAGGCCCAGCAGTTCGGTCATCTCGGTGCGCAGCACCACGCGGTCGCCCGCCTCCAGCAACACCGACTGCAAATCGCGCCGCAAGCTGGCATCGCCGCGCAGCACGTCGATCACCCGCACCTTGTCGCTCCTGAACAGGTCCACCTCCAGCGGGGCCTGCCCGATCAGGAACGACCCCTCGGGCACCGCCACTTCGGTAAAGTATTTCATCTTGCGCCGGTCCTGCAGCAGCGCCCCCATAGACTGGCGCGACGGCAACAGACGGTCGGCGAACAGCGCCAGATAGATCCCGCCCGCCACCGCCACGGCCGCCCCGAGCGGCAGGATCTCGAACAGGCCGAACGGCTCCAACCCCTCCTTGCGGGCCACGCCGTCGACCAGCAGGTTGGTCGAGGTGCCGATCAGCGTCATCATGCCACCCAGCACCGTCATGTAACTGAGCGGGATCAGCAGCTTGGACGGTGCCGTGCGCATCTTGACCGCCATCTGGATCACCACCGGAATCATCACCGCCACCAGTGGCGTGTTATTCATGACGGCCGACGCGCACCCGATAAAGACGAACAGCACCGCGATGGTCAGCGCCGGCCGGTCGCCGACGTTCCGTTCGGCCATGCCGATGATCATCTCGACCGCTCCGGTGCGCACCAACCCGCCCATGACCAGAAACATCACCACGATCGTCCAGGGGGCCGAGTTCGACAGAACGTCGATCCCGGCCTGAACCGGCAGGATGCCCAACAGCACCATCAGCGCCGCCCCGCCGATGGCGGTCACCTCGACCGGATAGGTTTCCAGCACGAAAAGCACGAACATCCCGGCCAGAATCGCCAGTGCGATCACCGCCATCGCCGTCTGCCCCAGGTCGAGTCCGATCACGCGGTGTCCTCCGTGCCGTTTAAATCTCGACCTGCTTATGCGTTATTCCGGATTTTTCAACCCTGCATCGCCACGCCCGGAGCGCCCGACCGCGGCCGAGGCCGCACCAGCGCCAGTCCCGCAAGCATCACGGCCATCGCCGCCCAGACAAACGGCGAAAACCGCTCTCCCAGCAGGATCATGGCCCAGATCACCCCCGACGCGGTGACCAGATAGCTGCACTGCGACGCGAACACCGCCCCCGCCCGCGCGGCCAGCGCGACATAGCCCGCATACAGCAACCCGTGCATCGCCGACGACAGCACCAGCGCCCCCTCGGCCACACCCCATGGCGGCATCGGGTTGATCCACTGGCCCAAGCCCAGCATCACCGGCGTCACCAGCACCAGACCGGCCAGACTCGCCCCGAACATCGCCTGCACCGGGTCCATCCCCGCCGTGCCGAACCGCTGCACATAGGTCCCCTCCAGCGCATAGAAAAGCGGGCCGATCATCGCCAGCGGCAAGAACGCCACCATCGCGGGGTCGGGCAGGCTCGCCTCGGGCAGCGCGATCAGCGCCACACCGCACAGGCCAAGGATCAACCCGCCCAGACGCGCCACCGAAAACCGGTCGAGCCCCAGCGCCAGCGCCAGCGGAAAGGCCAAAAGCGGCACCATCGAGATCAGGATCGACATGATCCCCGCCGGCAGCCGCGCGACCGAGATGTAGAACGTCGCATTGGGGATCAGCGTGCCCAGCAGCGCCACGACGACATAGAACTGCAACGCCGCCCGGTGCCGTGGCAACCCCCGCCCGCGCGCCAGCGTGATGCCCCCCAGCACGACGACGCACACCACCAACTGCCAGAAGATCAGCCCGAACGGCGGGTGCCCGCTGCTCGTCGCCAGCTTTCCCAAAGGCTGCGTGCTGCCCCAGCCCAGCCCCAGGACGACCAGCGCCAACACGAACTGCCACCGCGTGCTAGGCGCGCCAAAGGTCACGGCCGCGCCTCTTCCAACCGCCCGCCGATCCGGATCATCCGCACGCGGGTCGCGCGCCCGGTCTTGTCGTCCGTCTCGACATAGACGCCCGACAGCGTGGCAGGCCCTTCGGCCGGTTCAAAGCGACCCTTTGCCATCCCGGTGATGAACCGGCGCAAAGGCTCCAGCTTCTGCATCCCGATCACCGAATCGTAATCGCCGCACATCCCGGCGTCGGTCAGGTAAGCCGTGCCCTTTTCCAGGATCTGCGCGTCCCCGGTCGGCACAAGGGTATGCGTGCCGACCACCAGCGACGCCTGCCCGTCGCACCAATGCCCCATCGCCATCTTCTCGCTGGTGGCCTCGGCATGCACGTCGACGATGATCGCCTGAACGACGCCACCCAGCGGATGGGTCTTCAGCACCCCTTCCAGCAGCGAAAACGGATCATCGAAGGGCCGCTTCATGAACACCTGTCCCAGCACCTGCGCCACCATCACCTTGCGGCCTTGCGTCGCGGTGAACACCCGCGCCCCATGACCCGGTGCCACCTTGGAAAAGTTCATCGGCCGCAGGATGCGCGGCTCCGTCTCGATGAAGCTGATCATGTCCTTTTGGTCGAACGCATGATCGCCTAGCGTCACGCAGTCCGCCCCGGCATCGAGGATCAGCTTGGCATGTTCCGGCGTCAGACCGGCGCCCTGGCTTGCGTTCTCGCCGTTGACCACGACGAAATCGAGCCCCCATTCCGCCCGCAGCCCCGGCAACCGCTCGGCCACCGCAGCACGGCCCGCGCGCCCCATCACATCGCCAAGGAAAAGCAGTTTCATGGGTCCGGGATAGCGATGCCCGCCGGGCCCAGCAAGCTCATTCCCGACACCGCATGCCGCGATCCAAGCGGGGTTGGCTGGCGCCCGCGGCTCCGGCGTCTGGTCATGGCGCAAGGCAGACGCGCGTTACACGAAAACCAGTCACGGCCTTTCCCGCCGGCAGGTCAGGGTTCACCCCGACTCGCGCCACCGACCACCCAACCGTCGCCACCCCTTCCCCCGCGCCGCCCCACCGCCTATGTTCACCCTATGATCCTGCCCCCCGCCCTTTCCCAGTGGTTCGACGATCAGGGCTGGACCCTGCACCCCCACCAGACCGACATGCTGGCACGGGCGCAGGACCCCGCCACCTTGCTGATCGCCCCGACGGGAGGCGGCAAGACCCTTGCCGGTTTCCTGCCGACCCTGGCAGAGCTTGGCCCGAAACCCGCCCCCGGCCTGCACACGCTCTACATCTCGCCGCTCAAGGCGCTGACCGCCGACATCCGCCGCAACCTGCGCCGCCCGGTCGAAGGCGCTGGATTGGCCATCCGGATCGAGGATCGGACCGGCGACACCACCCAACACCACCGCAAACGCCAGCGCGCCGACCCGCCCCATATCCTGCTGACCACCCCCGAAAGCCTGGCCCTGCTGCTGACCTACGAAGATGCACCGCGGATCTTTGCCAACCTGTCCCGCGTGATCGTCGACGAAATTCATGCACTGGCGGAGTCTAAACGCGGCGACCAGCTGATCCTGCAACTCGCCCGTCTGCAGTCGATGAACCCCGCCCTGCGCCGCGTCGGCCTTTCCGCCACGGTCGAGGATCCCCCGGCACTCGCACGCTTCCTGTCGCCCGACACAGGCATCCTGCACGCCGACCCCGGCCCCGACCCCGACATCGCGATGCTAGACATCGACGAGGCTCCGCCGTGGTCCGGTGGCGGCGGCCGCTATGCAATCCCCGCGATCCTCGAGCAGATCCGGCGGCACAAGATCACTCTGATCTTTCACAACACCCGCGCCCAAGCCGAAATCTTCTTTCACCACCTGTGGCTCGCCAACACCGACACCCTGCCGATCGGCATCCACCACGGATCGCTCGCGCGCGAACAGCGCGACCGGGTGGAGGCGGCGATGGCGGCAGGCACCCTGCGCGCCGTTGTCTGCACCGGTAGCCTCGATCTCGGCATCGACTGGGGCGATGTCGATCTGGTGATCCAGGTCGGCGCGCCAAAGAACGTCAAGCGCCTCGTCCAGCGCATCGGCCGCGCCAACCACCGCTACAACGCCCCGTCCAAGGCTCTGCTGGTGCCGGCCAACCGCATGGAAGTCGTCGAATGCAAGGCCGCACTCGACGCGGTGAAGGCGCGCGACCTCGACGGCGAACCCCGCGGCGCAGGCCCGCGCGACGTCCTGTGCCAGCACGTGCTGGCCACCGCCTGCGCCGGGCCGTTCGATGCGTCGGAGCTGTATCTGGAAATCATCACCGCCGGCCCCTACCGCACCCTGACGCGCCCCGAATTCGACGACATCCTCGATTTCGTGGCCACCGGCGGCTATGCCCTGCGCGCCTACGACCGCTGGCAGCGCCTGATGATCCGCGATGGCCGCTGGACCCTGCGCGACCCCCGCGCCGCCGCCGTGATCCGCCAGAACCTCGGCACCATCATCGAGGTCGAGACGTTGAAGGTCCGCCTGAAGGGCAGGTTCGGCGGCCAACCCTTGGGCGAGATAGAGGAATCCTTTGCCGCCACCCTTACCCCCGGCGACACGTTCCTGATCGGGGGCGAGGTCGTGCGCTATGACGGACTGCACGAAATGACGGTCGAGGTGACCCGCCAACCGGGCCGCCCCCCAAAGGTCGCCGTGTTCAACGGCACCAAGTTCGCGACCTCCACCCAACTGTCCGCACGAATCCTCGACATCCTGCAACAGCCTTCCTGGCCCGACCTTCCCGCCCACACCGCGCAATGGCTGACCCTGCAACGCGAGGTGTCCCGCCTGCCCGAACCCAACCGCCTGCTGTGCGAAAGCTTCCCGGATGAGGGCCGCGAATACCTGTGCATCTACGGATTTGCCGGGCGAAACGCGATGCAGACGCTGGGCCTGCTGGTGACCAAAAGCATGGAGGAACAGGGCCTTGCCCCCTTGGGCTTCGTCGCCACCGACTATGCCACCCTGATCTGGGGGCTAGAGCCGGTCCACGACGCGGGCCCGCTCTTCGACCTCGAAACGCTCAAACAAGGCGTCGAAACCTGGCTTGCCGGCAACGCGGTGATAAAACGCACCTTCCGCAACACCGCCCTGATCGCGGGCCTGATCGAACGCAGCCACCAGGGCCGCCGCAAATCGGGCCGCCAGGCCACCTTCTCGTCCGACATCCTCTACGACACCTTGCGCAAATACGACCCCCACCACTTGCTCCTCGACATCACCCGCGAAGAGGCGATGCGCGGCTTGATCGACTTCGGTCGCATCGAAGACCTGCTGACCCGCATCGGACCCCGCATCGACCTTCTGCGCCTGCCCCGCCTGTCGCCGCTGTCCGCGCCGCTCTTTCTCGAACCCGGCATCATCCCGGTCCACGGGCAGGGCCGCGAGCGGCTTGCCGACAGCGCGGCACAGCGCCTGATGCAGGCCGCCGGTCTTGCATAACCCGTTCAGGCTGGCCCGCACATCACCGCGCGGCGCGCGCGATGCGCGCCGCAGCAAAAGCTTGCGCGCTTGCGCGCTCCGCTTGAAAACCGCCCCGATCCGGTGCAGACCGCCGGCATGACGCACCACGCCTTCTTCCTAGACGGTCAGCGGATGCACGCCTTGCCTTCGGGCGGTCTGCATCTGCCGGACCGGGCGCTGCTGGTGGTGTCCGACCTGCATTTCGGCAAATCCGAACGGCTGGCCCGGCGCGGCGGCAACCTGTTGCCCCCTTACGAAACGCAAGCCACCCTCGGTCGCCTCGACGCCGACATCGCAGCCACCGGGGCACGGGCGGTCATCTGCCTCGGCGACAGTTTCGACGACACCGCGGCCGCGGGCGAGTTGGACGAGCCCGACCGCCTTTGGCTGGTGCGCTTGATGGCAGGGCGGGACTGGACATGGATCACCGGGAACCACGATCCCGGACCGGTCGATTTGGGCGGCAGCCACTTGTCGAGCGTCCGGCTGGGCGCCATCACCTTTCGGCACATCGCAAGCGACGGCACACCCGAAGTGTCCGGCCACTATCATCCCAAGGCCCGGCTGGCGGGGCGGTCGGCCGCCTGCTTTCTGATCGACGCCGCGCGGGTGATCCTTCCGGCTTATGGCACCTACACCGGCGGCCTGCCGTGCGACGATCCGGTGCTGACCGCCCTGATGCAACCCGGCGCGATCGCCGTGCTGACCGGCCGCACCGCACGCGCGATCCCGATGTCGCCTGGTCCTGCTCCCGGGCGTCAGATCAGGCCGCGCTCTTCAAGCTTTTCGCGGTGATTGCGGCTGACCGGGATCGACCCGCCGTCGGCCATGCGCAACACCAGATTGCCACCGCGCCGGTCCACCCCGGTCACCGCATCCCAGGCGATCCAGTGCGACCGATGCACCTGCGCCCCTGCGACGCCTTCGGTTTCCGCGATCGCGTCCGACAGGCGCATCAGCAGGCTGGCCTGACCCGCCGACGTGCGCACGTCCACATAATGATCCCGGACCGAGATCGACAGCAGTTGCCCCCGCGTTCCGGCATCGATGCGCTGCATCAGGCGCGGCTGCGTCGGGTCGGTCGGCCCGGCAGGGGTGGCCGCCGGACGCTCCTGCTCGATCAGCAAGGCGCGCACCGCATAGGTGCAGGCCGCCGCCAGGAAGGTCCCCGCCCACATCATCCAGACCGCAACCATGTCGGCCAACCCAAAGAGGTTCGCCATCTTGGTCGCCAGATACACGACCGGCGTGTAAAGCACCGAAAGCAGCATGGCCGTCACCAGCGCGATCTTCGCCAGCGACAGATCGCGCCAGCGGCGGCTGACCATCATCCGCACCGAATAGGCGAACGGCACCGAACCCATGATCAGGCCGCCCCAGTAGAACAGCCGAATGCCGGGGGTCATCGCGTCGAACGTCCCCAGCGGCCCCGCAAACCACACGATGATCGAGATGATGCCGGTGATGGCCAACGTGCGCGGTGGATAGACCCGCCTGAACCAATCCAACAGCATCCGTGACTGCAAAGTCGTTACTTTCGCCAATGTCGCCCTGACCCCTAGCGTGACCGGTCCAATTCGACAAGTCGGGAATTGGTCTATCGCGGACGACGGCCTAGCCCTGTGGCAGTCCGCCTCAGGCAGTCAGACCGACGGGCTCCGGCAGGCCATTGGCCCGGCAGCAGGCGGTCACCGTGTTCGCCAACAGGCAGGCGATGGTCATCGGTCCGACCCCGCCCGGCACCGGCGTGATCGCACCGGCCACGGCGGCCGCGCTGGCGTAATGCACGTCGCCGACCAGTCGGGTCTTGCCGTCCCGCTCGACGCGGTTGATCCCGACGTCGATCACCGTCGCCCCCGGGCGGATGTAATCGGCGGTGATCATCTCGGCGCGCCCGACCGCAGCCACCAGAATGTCCGCACCCCGGCAGACCGCCATCAGATCGCGCGTGCGGCTGTGCGCGATGGTGACCGTGCAACTGTCACCCAGCAGCAGCTGTGCCATCGGTTTGCCCACGATGTTCGACCGCCCCACCACGACGGCGTTCATCCCGGCCAGCGATCCGTGGTGATCGCGCAGCATCATCAAGCACCCCAGCGGCGTGCAGGGCACCATCGACTTTTGCCCGGTGCCCAACAGTCCCACGTTCGAGATGTGGAACCCGTCCACATCCTTGGCCGGCTCGATCGAGTTGATGATCACGTCGGCGTTCAGATGCGGCGGCAACGGCAACTGCACGAGGATGCCGTGCACCGCCGGATCGGCATTCAGGCGGCGCACCAGCGACAGCAGGTCGGCTTCCGAGGTGACCGCGTCCAGCTTGTGCTCGAAACTGGCCATGCCGGCGTCTACCGTCTGCGTGCCCTTGTTGCGGACATAGACCTCGCTCGCCGGATCGCTGCCGACCAGCACGACGGCAAGGCCCGGAACCAGCCCCCGCTCGGCATGAAGATGCGCCACATGCGACTTGACCTGCGCGCGCACCCGAGCCGCGAACGCCTTGCCGTCGATTACCGTAGCCGTCATCGTGTGTTTCCTTCCGTTCGAGCCGTCAAAACAGCCCCTCGACATAGCCCTGATCGTTCAGCCGGATCACCTCGGCCGATGGCACGCGGGGCAGGCCCGGCATCGTCATGATCTCGCCGCAGATCGCCACGAC
>JANNNU010000082.1:0-6006 GCA_031398695.1 Paracoccaceae bacterium
CGCCCGGCGGTTTTCGGCGATGAGTTTGGAGTTCGGGTCGGACAGTTTGATCATGATCGGGTCGAGATAGGCACTTCGGCATGCGAAGTCCAGACGCGGGGGTTGATCTGGAACAGGGCGGGTGTCGGGGCAGTCGGGCACAACCGGCGCAAAGGGAGGCTGGACATGCTGTTTCAGATCACGGTCGGCACGGCGTTGCTGATGGTCAACATCCTGATTTCGGCACTGGCCGCGATGGTGCTGGTGGTGGCGTTCCAGCGCGGCCACGGCTGGCTCTTGCGCGAGCCGCATCTGCCCAAGCTTGTCATGCTGGTGGCGGGCGTGTCGCTGTGGGTGCTGGCGGTGATCACCGCGGGGGTGTGGGTCTGGGCGCTGGCCTTTCTTGGCTTGGGGGCGTTCGCGACACTGGAAGAGTCAGTCTATTTCGCGATGGTAGTCTATTCGACGCTGGGGCTGGGCGACGTGCTGCTGCCGGTAGAGTGGCGGTTGCTGGCCGGCATGGCGGCGGCCAACGGGTTTCTGAACTTTGGCCTGATGACCGCGCTGTTGATCGAGGCGTTGCGCCAGATCCGGCTGGGGCAGGTCGAGGTCAAGCGCCGGCGGGCGTGATCACGCCGCCAGCAGGCGTTGGCGGCGCGCCAGCAGGCTGCGGGCCTGCGTCAAGTCCAGCCGCGGAAAGAAATCGCTGTCCGGGCGCGATTGCGCACCTTCGGCGATGCCGGGGCAATGGATCAGCAGGCCGGAGTTGGCCCACAGGATTTCCTCGGTTGCGAACATCGGGGTGATCACCTCGACCTCGCGCAGAGCAAAGCGGCGGGTGCAACCCATGCGGCCTTCCAGCGCCAGCGCGGGGATCAGCGCAAACGCAGCATCGGGCAGGCTGGGGCAGGACAGCGTGTCGACCAGCAAGTGCTGGCCCGGCAGCACCTGCGCGTCACTGCAACTGTCGAGCGTGCCACCCGGAACGGTGATGATCGCCTGCGCCAGGTCCGGGCGCAGGGTGCGGCGGTCCACCGCCAGCACCTTGACGAGCCCACCATCGAATGAGTGCACCAGATCGCCGATCCGCAGCGTTTCGGCGCCGCGCCAGCCGGTCGCCGTTTCGACCAGCGTCCCCGCGAGCAGGCCGCTGGTGACGGGTCGGGTCAGCACTTCGGCCGCGGTGACGGTCAGTGCGGTGCGGGTAAAGTCTTTCATGAACATGATTACAATCCTGTCTGTTTACCTGTGTGGCGGTCGAGGTGACCTTCTGCCCAACAAGCACCCAGATTTTGCCATTTTTTCGACGCCGGTGCGGCTCACCAAAGGCATTGGTTCCAATCGGGAAACGCCTCGGGCCAAGGGCCGGCCATGTTGCAGGATTGGTCGCGGATTAGGGGTTTGTTAATCAACAATCGGGCGGGCGATTCGGGGTTTCCCCCGGCGGCGCGTCAACGCGAACACGCCGCTTGCAACGATCACCGCCGATCCGGCCAGCGTCATCGCGTCGGGGCGTTCGCCGAAAAGGCCCGCGCCAAGGATCAGCGCGAACACGAGACGGGTGTAGCGGAACGGCGTGACGACCGACACTTCGCCAGTGCGCATGGCAGCGGTCAGCGCGGCGTAGGCGGCGATGGCGAAAACGGCGGTGGCGGTGGTCAGCCCCAGCCCCCGGGGTGTCGGCACGGCGCCGCCGCCGGACTGGGCCAGCAGGACGACCCCCGACAGGGCCAGCACGGCAAACCCTGCCACGCCGAGTTGCGCGTTCGACAGGGTGCGCGGGGCGGCGCGCGTCGCAAGGTCGCGTCCGGCGAACCCCAGCATCCCGGTCAGCGCCAGCAGCGACAGGGCATCGAACCCGTCGAGGCCCGGCCGCAGGATCATCAGCACCCCGACGAACCCGACCGCGACCGCCAGCCAGCGGGCCACGCCCACCTTTTCGCCGAAGATCACCGCAGCCCCCAGCACGACGACAAGCGGTGTCGCCTGCAGGATGGCCGACGCGGTAGAGATCGGGGTCAGCGCGATGGCAAGCGAATAGAACAGGCGGCCGCCCAGCTCGAATGCCGAACGCAGCGCCATGCCGGGGCTGAACAGGGCGCGGGGGAAAGCGGGTTGGCCTGCGGCGCGTGACCTGAGGCCGAAGGCCAGCATCCCGCACAGGCCGACCAGGATCAGCACCTCCCCCAGCGGCATTTCCCGTGCCGCGGCCTTGAGGAAAGCGTCTTCGATCGCGAACCCTGCCATGGCGGCGACCATGAACAGGCTGCCGCGCAGGTTTTGCGCGGCAGGGGTGACGGGTTTCAGACCCTGATCCATCATGCTGGGTGAAACGCAGGGGATTCACACCCGCGTCCGCATCCATAAAACCGCCAGCGCCGAATTTCGAGGAGCACCTCACCCCCCGTGGGATGCGGGTGCCATTTTGAACACCGCACTTCCGTCACGCCGAACGCCGTCGCGCGGTCAGTTCAGCAGCCCCGCGTGGCGCATGGCCGAGGCGATGCGGGCCTTCGTGGGGTCGGTCAGCGTCACCAGCGGCAGGCGCACCTCTTCGTTGCCCAAGCCGAGCAGGGACAAGCCGTACTTCGCGCCGGCCAGGCCGGGTTCGATGAAGATCGCTTCGTGCAGCGGCATCAGGCGGTCCTGATAGGCCAGCGCGGTGGCATAATCGCCGCGCAGCGTCGCCTCCTGAAACTCGGCGCAAAGCTTGGGGGCTACGTTGGCGGTCACGGAGATGCACCCCGTCCCGCCGTGGGCATTGAAGCCGAGCGCCGTGGCATCCTCGCCCGACAGCTGGATGAAATCGGGCCCGCAGGTGTGGCGCTGCTGGCTGACCCGCTCGATCTTGCCGGTGGCGTCCTTGACGCCGACGATGCGGGGCAGGCGGGCCAGCGTGCCCATCGTGTCGGGTGCCATGTCCACGACCGAGCGGCCGGGGATGTTGTAGATGATGATCGGCAAGGTGCAGCACTCGTGCAGCGCGGTGTAGTGGGCGATCAGCCCGGCTTGCGTCGGTTTGTTGTAATAGGGCGTCACGACCAGCGCCGCGTCGGCCCCGACGGATTGCGCGTGGCGGATCAGGTCGATGCCTTCGGCGGTGTTGTTCGACCCCGCACCGGCGATGACGGGCAGGCGGCCTGCGGCGGCTTGCACCACCGCCTCGACCACGGCGCGGTGTTCGTCATGGCTCAGCGTCGGGCTTTCGCCGGTGGTGCCGACCGGCACAAGGCCGTGGCTGCCCTGATCGACATGCCAGTCCACCAGTGTCTTGAGCATGTCGAAGTCCACGGCGCCGTTCTTGAACGGCGTGACGAGGGCAGGAATCGACCCTTTGAACATGACACGCTCCTGTGGAAGAGGACGGTGAGTCGCCCGGTTGAAAACCTGCCCTTCCTAGCGGGGCGGTGGCGCGTTCACAAGTCGGGCGGGAAATTGCGGATAACGCAGGCGTGGGTTGTGGCGGGGCGCGCGGTAAGGCAAATTCAAGTAATGCATCATCATCCCTTCCTGCGCCGCATGGCCGTTTTGCTGGCCCTTTGCGTTCCCGTCACCGCACCCGCCCGCGCTCAGGCCGACGAGGCGCAAGCGCTGGCGACCGCCTTGCAGGTGGCGACTGGCAAGGATTGGGCAGGGGCGGCGGCCGTCACCTCGGGCGTGGGCGCGGTGATCGTCGAGTGGATGCGGCTGCGCGATGGCGAGGGTGGCGGCACGCTGGGCGACTACGAGGCGTTTCTGGCGCGCCACCCCGATTGGCCGGGGCTGGCGCTGCTGCGGGCCAAGGGCGAGGTTGCGGTGGCGCGGTCCACCGATCCTGCGCGGATCATCGCGTATTTCACGGATGCCCGCCCGCAGACCGGGCTGGGCGCGCTGACGCTGGTCAAGGCCTTTGCGGCGCAGGGCCGGATCGCGGATGCCGAGGCCGAGGCGTTGCGTGCCTGGCTCGACGTGTCGTTGACCGCCGAACAGGAGACGGAACTGCTGGGCCTTTTCGGTCCGGCGTTGAAGGTCGCGCACGAGGTGCGGCTGGACCGCATCCTGTGGACCGGCGGGCGCCATGCCGAGGCCGAGCGAATGCTTGCGCGCGTGGCCGAAGACTGGCGGGCGCTGGGGTCGGCCCGGTTGGCGTTGCAGACCGACCGGGCCGGGGTGTCGGCGCTGGTCGACGCGGTACCGGCGGCAGTGGCGGGTGATCCCGGCCTCGCCTATGACCGGTTCGTCTGGCGCATGAAGCGCGACCGCTATGACGACGCGGCGGCGTTGATCTTCGACCGCAGCGACAGCGCCGCGCGGCTGGGCGATCCGGAAGCCTGGGCTGAACGGCGCGCGCTGCTGGCGCGGCGGTTGCTGCGTCTGGGCGATCCGCGCGACGCCTACCGGATGGCGGCGGGCAACCATCTGACCGAAGGCGCGGATTTCATCGATCTGGAGTTTCTGGCCGGGTTCATCGCCTTGCGCAGGTTGGACGATGCCCGATTGGCGCTGGAGCATTTTCAGCGGGTGAAGGCCGCGGCCAAGACCCCGATCAGCCTTGCGCGCGGCGATTACTGGATCGGGCGGGCGCTGGAGGCTACGGGCGATCCGACGGCGACCGACAGCTTCAGGGCGGCGGCGCAGTACCAGACGGCCTATTACGGATTGCTTGCAGCCGAAAAGCTGGGGCTGGCCCTTGACGAGGGATTGCTTGGCGGCGGGGCGGCCGCAGACTGGCGGGCGGCGTCGTTCGCGGGGTCGCCTGTGCTGGAGGCGGCGCGTCTGCTGGCCCAGGCCGGCGACCAGGCCGAAGCGCGGCGGTTCTTGGTGCATCTGGCGAACGGCGTGGCCGAGGCGGACCTGCCTGCGCTGGCCGAACTGACCGTCCAGATGGGCGATCCGCATCTGGCGCTGGTGGTGGCCAAGGCGGCGGCGGCGCGGGGCGTGATCGTGCCGCGCGCCTATTATCCGGTGACCAACATGGTGCCTGACGCCCTGCCGGTCAGCCGGGCGCTGGCGCTGGCGATCTCGCGGCAGGAAAGCGAATTCAACCCCGGCGCGCGCAGCCCGGTGGGGGCGCGCGGCTTGATGCAGGTGATGCCGGCCACGGCCGAGATCGTATCCAAGAAGCTGGGGCTGGCCTACGGGGTCGGCAAGCTGACTGCGGATCCGGCCTACAACGTGACGCTGGGGTCCCAGTACCTGCGCGAGATGCTGGATACGTTCGGCCCGTCGGTCGCGCTGATCGCGTCGGGCTACAACGCGGGCCCGCGGCGGCCGGCAGCGTGGGTCACGGATTTCGGCGACCCGCGGCGCCCCGAGGTGGACGTGGTGGATTGGGTCGAGATGATCCCGTTTTCCGAGACGCGGACCTACGTAATGCGGGTGGTCGAAGGCGTGGTGATCTATCGCGCGCGTTTGAAGGGTGCGGTGGGTCCGGTGCGGATTACGGCGGAGTTGCGCGGGTAGAGTGGGGGCCAGCCCCCACACCCCCGGGATATTTTTGAACAGATGATGAGGGTCAGGGCGTTTGGCGAGACTGGCGGGCCTTGACCGCTTGCCGCCACAGGGTGAACAGCCCGGCAGCGACCACGATGCTGGCGCCAATGATCATGTTGATTGCGATGGTTTCGTTGAACAGCGTCGTGCCAAGGATCGCCACAAACACCAGTTGCAGATAGGCGAAGGGCTGGATCACCGACGCCTCGGCCACGGCATAGGCGCGGATCAGCATCCAGTGACCAAGGCAGGCGGTGCAGCAGAGCGCCGCCATCCAGCCCCAATCGGGCAGGCTCATCGATTGCCAGTTGGCCAGCCCGACCGGTGTAAGGGCCAGCGCGCCCACCGTGCCCGTCCAGAAGAAGCTGACCGACGGGGCGTCGCGGCGGGCGACGTAGCGGGTCAGCAGGCCGTAGAGCGCGAACAGGAAGGCCGAAAGCAGCGCCGTCAGGGCCCAGGGCGAGAACACTGCGAACCCCGGTTGCAGGATGATGAGGACGCCCACGAACCCGACGCCGATCGCCGTCCAGCGCCGCCAGCCCACCGTTTCGCCCA
>JANNNU010000100.1:0-12091 GCA_031398695.1 Paracoccaceae bacterium
CATCCGAAAAATCGCCGGCCTTCTCTTCGGCCTCTACCGGGGCGAACCCGGCAAAGGCTGGAACCTCGTCGGCCAACTTCGGCTCCAGCCCCATGCCCAGCGACTGCTCGGTGGACACCAGCTTGCGCCGCTCGTCGTCGCTCATCACTACACCCTCGGCCGCCTTCTTGCGCGCGGCGGCCTGCACGGCGGTGTCCAACTCGGACTGCCGGCACAGACCCAGCGCGACCGGGTCGATCGGGGTGATGTTGTTGATGTTCCAGTGGCTTCGGCTGCGAATCGACTGGATCGTGGGCTTCGTCGTCCCCACCAGCTTGCCCACCGCGCCATCCGACAACTCGGGGTGAAACTTCACAAGCCACAGGATCGCCGCCGGGCGGTCCTGCCGCTTCGACAACGGCGTATACCGCGGTCCGCGCCGCTTTTCCTCGCCCACCGCCGACGGATTGAACTTCAGCTTCATCTTGTAAAGCGGGTCGGCCTGCGCGCGGTCGATCTCGATCTGGTCCAACTGGTTGTTGCCCACCGGATCGAACCCCTTCACCCCCGTCGCCACATCGCCATCGGCAATGCCCTGCACTTCCAGCTCGTGCATCCCGCAAAACTCGGCGATCTGGCGGAAGTTCAGCGTGGTGTTGTCCACCAGCCAAACTGCGGTGGCCTTCGACATCAGCGGACGGTTCATTCGGAACACTCCTTTACAAATCTCTCCCGGGCCGGGAAAACGGTTGCGACCTTGGCCGCGGGCAGTCTCGTTTTCGGGAATTGGAGGCGGTATAATGCGGATCGGGGGCAGAGGAAAGTGAAAATGCGCAAGGCCCCTTTTCACGCCGGGGCGCTGGCCCTTCTGCTGGCGGCATCCCCAGCCCTTGCCGAAGGCGAACCGGCGGGCGATTTCGACTACTACGTGATGTCCCTCTCATGGTCGCCCAACTGGTGCGCGCTGACCGGGGATGACCGCAGGGATCCGCAATGCGACGTCGGCCTCGGTCTGACCTTCATCCTGCATGGCCTCTGGCCGCAATATGACGAAGGCTATCCCAGCGACTGCCGCGCGACGCAGCGCGACCCGTCGCGCGCCGACGCCGCCGCGATGGCCGACATCATGGGCGGCTCCGGCCTCGCGTGGTATCAATGGAAGAAACATGGCCGCTGCGCCGGCTTGCCCGCCCCGGACTATTACGCGCTGATGCGCCGCGCCTACGCCGACGTCACGATCCCGCCGGTGTTCGCAAAGATCACCAAGGACCTGACCGTTCCCGCCAGCGTCATCGAAGGCGCGTTCCTCGAAAGCAACCCAAGCCTGTCGCGCGATCAGATCACCGTCACCTGCCAAAGCGGCATGATCCAGGAAGTCCGCATCTGCCTCGCCAAAGACCTGACGCCGCGCCGCTGCGGCCCCGACGTGATCCGCGACTGCACCCTTCCCGACGCAGGATTGGACGCCGTCCGCTGACCACCAACTGCCACCAAGACCGGTCAAACTTGTCTAAAATTCGCGGCATTCACCTTGGCACAAATATCCCACGGGGGTGTGGGGGTGTGAAACCCCCACTCTTGGGCGTGGGTCCGGGGGTGTGAAACCCGCGGTTCTGCCACAATCCGCTACGCCTCGACCTTCAGCACGATCTTTCCGACATGCCCCGGCGCCTCGATCCGCCAGTGCGCCGCCGGCGCTTCGGACAGCACGAACTCGCTGTCGATGACGACCCGCACCTTGCCCGCGGCGATCATCGGCCAGACATGGCGCTCGACCTCGGCCGCATAGCGCGCCTTGGCCGCGTCCGACTGCGGCCGCAGCGTCGATCCGGTGATCGTCAGCCGCCGCATCATCACTTCGGCAAAGTTCAGCTCGACCTTCGGCCCTTGCAAAAAAGCGATCTGCACCAGCCGCCCGTCATCGGCCAACGCCTTGACGTTGCGCGGCAGATAGGGGCCGCCGACCATGTCGAGGATCAGATCCGCCCCGCCCTGCCCGCGCAGGATGTCGACGAAATCCTCGCTGTGATAGTTGATGCCCCGCTCGGCCCCCAAGCCCTCGCAGACCACGACCTTGTCGTCGGATCCCGCCGTGGCAAACACCCGCGCGCCGAGGGCGGCCGCGATTTGGATCGCCGTCGTCCCGATGCCCGATGTGCCGCCATGCACCAAGAACCGCTCGCCCGCCGTCAACCCGCCGCGCAGCACCATGTTCGACCATACGGTAAAACACGTCTCGGGTAGACAGGCCGCCTCGCGCAGCCCCATCCCCGCCGGCACCGGCAACGCGTGGGCGGCGGGGCAGGCCACATATTCGGCATAGCCGCCGCCCGGCAGCAGCGCGCACACCTGATCACCGATCTGCCAGCGCGTGACCCCCGGCCCCATCGCCACTACCGTCCCCGACGCCTCCAGCCCCGGCAAGGGCGAGGCGCTCGCAGGGGGCGCATAGGCCCCGGCACGCTGCAGCGCATCGGGCCGGTTCACCCCGGCATAGGCCACGCGGATGATGATCTGCCCATGCCCCGGCACAGGCACCGGCAGCGACACCGATTTCAGCACATCCGGCCCGCCGAAGGTCGAGATTTCCATCGCCAGCATGCTGTCGGCCAGATTCATGCCTGTCATCAAGTGCTCCGTCCCGGCAGATCGTCCGGCACCTTTGGCCTACGAACCTTGCCGAACCCTTTCAGCGGCCCCTCTGCCATCGCCTTGGCCAAGGGATTATCGCGCAACCTGGCCTTCACCTTCTCGATCGCCATCACGTTCTCGATCCGCCGGTCGAGAAAAGCCCAGGTCGCCGCATGATCCTCGCTGTCGTCGCCCAGCCAATACAACGCGGTGGCGGCATAGACCGCCGACAGCGTCGCGCGCTTGGTGTACCAGTTGATGTCGGTGCTGCTGTCGCCCAGCGCGATCCAGATCGCATCCGCCGTGCCCCACACCGCCTTTGCCCCGTCGGCGGCGTGCTGCGGCAAGGCGAACAGCGCCGATCCGCGCCGCACGGCCTCGGCGTCCGAAATCACCTCCAGCCGGGTCCGCACCGCCAGCGTCACCCGGTCGCGATAGCGCATGGCCCCCAGATCGCGCGCCGCCAGCCGCTCGGCCATCAGCGCATCACCCCGCCGGTGATAGGCCAGCGCCAGATCGACCCCGCCGCGCGGAAACAGCGCACGCGCCAGCCCCGGCGCCACGCCCGAATCGGCGATCCCGGCGCGAAAGCTGACTTCGGACCAGCCATCGAACGCCACATGCGGCAGAACCGCGTCCAAGACCCGATCCTTCGCCTGATCCATCCCGCTTTCCGTTCCGTTCCTGTCGGCCATGCCCGCCTCCGTTCACCTTGCTAGACAATCCCGTGCCGCTTTGCTATGCGGCGCATGCCTGCACATATAGTGCAACTCAAACTTAGAAAGGTGGTGAAAACCACATGCAGGTCAGCGTCCGCGACAACAACGTCGAACAGGCCCTCCGGGCCCTCAAGAAAAAGCTGCAGCGCGAAGGCGTGTTCCGCGAAATGAAGCTCAAGCAACATTTCGAGAAACCCTCCGTCAAGAAAGCGCGCGAGCAAGCCGAAGCCGTTCGCCGTGCGAGGAAACTCGCGCGCAAGAAGCTTCAGCGTGAGGGCGGCCTCTAGCCGTATCCGCGACACTGGGGGTGCGTCTGTATGAAGCGCCCCGACCCGATCAACCCCCGTCCGTCAGGCCGGGGGTTTTTCATTGCCCGCTCGACCCCCTCTTTCTTCCGCCCGGAACAAAGGCGCGCAAGCGCCGCCGGGCAGCGCCCGACCGCCCCCTCGGCCGGGCGCTTCACACCCGTTCCGCCCAGTACTGCGGTGAAGGCAGGCCACACCATAAAGCGCCTAGAACAACCGTCGCCGCGCCCACCCGGCGGTCAGACGCTGCCCTGTGTATCATCCGTAGGGCGGGGTTCACCTCGCCGCCCTTGCCGCTACCAACACGATCCCGGCCCACTTTCAACACGACGTCGCTACAATCCTCGAAGACACTCCCAAGACGCGAACATCCCCGTCGGACATCAGATGAACCATCCACCTGACATCAGGACCGGACCCCTGGCTTGGTTTTGTGGTAGCGCCGATCGCCGTTGCCTTGCTGTGGCTGATGCTGCGGCTTGCTGTCGGGTACGCCTTCCGACATCGCGGGCGATCGTCGTGCAAATGGCGATGCGCGGCGCAAAAGGGTGGACAGGTGCTTAGAGCCTGGACGTGTCAGACCTGCACCGAACTTGCCTTTTCCGCGACAGGCAAACCGCCCGCCCAATGTTTGCGTGGCCTTGCGACCCGCGCCCTGTAAATCCCTACACCACCAACGCCGTCGTCTTCACCACTGTCCGCAAAGAAAACGACGTCTGCATCTGCCGCACCCCCGGCAACCGCGACAGATACTGCCGGTGAATGCGCGCGAAATCCTCGGTATCCGCCGCCACGATCTTCAGCAGATAATCCGCCGTCCCCGCCATCAGATGGCACTCGAGGATATCGGGCACCCGCGCCACCTCGCGCTCGAACGCGTCCAAGAGGTCATCCGCCTGCCCCTGCAACGTGATCTCGACGAACACCACCGTCGGCCGTCCCATCCGCCGCGCGTCCAACAGCGCGACGTAAGCGGCGATGAACCCCTCTTCCTCCAGTCGCTGCACCCTGCGGTGGCAGGCGCTGGCCGACAGATGCACCGTGTCCGCCAATTCGGCATTGGTGATCCGCCCCTGCCGTTGCAGCACGGCCAGTATCCGCCGGTCCGTCGCGTCCAACCCGTCCATCACGCCGCTTTCTTCGTCCAGAACCACCCATTGCCGCAGAATCTACTCCATCCGCCCCAATCCGCCACCGAAATGTGCAACCAATCCCACGCAACCGGGCGCAAGCTGGCATCACATCAAGGGAGGTCCACAATGAAGATCGGTTGCCCCAAAGAGATCAAGCCGCAGGAATACCGAGTCGGCCTGACGCCCAACGCCGCGCGCGAAGCCGTGAACCACGGCCACGTAGTCTTCGTCGAAACGATGGCAGGCGTCGGATCGGGCTTCACCGACGCCGACTATGCCGCCGCCGGGGCCACGATCCTGCCTGCGCCCTCCGACATCTTCGCCACCGCCGACCTGATCATCAAGGTCAAGGAACCCCAACCGGCGGAACGCGCCATGCTGCGCGAAGGTCAGGTCCTGTTCACCTACCTGCACCTTGCCCCCGACCCCGACCAGACCCGCGACCTGCTGGCCAGCGGCGCGACCTGCATCGCCTACGAGACGGTCACCGACGACCGGGGCGGCCTGCCCCTGCTAGCGCCGATGTCCGAAGTCGCCGGTCGCCTCGCCCCGCAGGTCGGCGCGTGGACGCTACAAAAGGCCAACGGTGGGCGCGGCGTGCTGCTGGGCGGGGTGCCCGGGGTGCTCCCTGCCAGGGTTCTCGTTCTGGGCGGCGGCGTCGTCGGCACCCATGCCGCCCGGATCGCCGCCGGGATGGGGGCGGATGTAACAGTGCTCGACCGGTCGCTGCCCCGCCTGCGCTATCTGGATGATGTATTCGGCGGTCAGTTCCGCAATGCCTTTGCCGACGCCGCCACCACGATCGACCTTGCACGGCAAGCCGACCTGATCATCGGGGCCGTGCTGATCCCGGGGGCCGCAGCGCCCAAACTGATCAGCCGCGCACAACTGGCCGACCTCAAACCCGGAGCGGCGTTGGTGGATGTGGCGATTGATCAGGGCGGGTGTTTTGAAACCAGCCGGGCCACCACGCATCAGGATCCGATCTACACGGTGGACGGCATCCTGCACTACTGCGTGGCGAACATGCCGGGGGCGGTTGCGCGCACCTCGACCCTCGCCTTGGGCAACGCGACGATGCCGTTTCTGCTGGCGCTGGCCGACAAGGGCTGGCGGCGGGCCTGTACCGATGACCGGCACCTGTTAGCGGGGCTGAACGTCCATGCCGGGCAGTTGACCTACGCCGCCGTGGGTGCGGCACTTGGCCTGCCTACCATCACGGCGGCAGAGGCCCTGAACCGCTGACACCGGCCCCCCTTCCCACAAAGAGGGAGGGGGCAAGCCTGACGCAGCCAGCATCCCGTCCGTCCTGCGCGCCCTCCCCCACTCCCCCGCGGGGAAGGGATGGGAGGCGGCCCGAACAACCAGACCCTGCCTACTTCGCCAGTTGATCGCGGATCTGCATCAACACTTCCAGTTCGGTCGGGCCGGCGGGGGCCGCCGGCGCCTCGGGCTTTTTCTTGATCGCTGTGTCCTTCAGCTTGTTCACCGCCTTGACCAGCAGGAACACCACGAACGCGATGATCAGGAAATTGATCACCGCCGTGATGAACGCACCATAGGCAAACACCGCAGCCCCGGCATCGCGCGCCGCCTGCAGGCCCACACCGTCCGGCACGTTACCCTTCAGAACGACGAACATGTTGGTGAAATCCACCCCGCCCAGGATCAGACCGATGATCGGGTTGATCAGGTCGCTGACCAGACTGCCGACGATCGCCGTGAACGCCGCGCCGATGATGATGCCGACGGCCAGATCCATGACATTGCCTTTGGCAATGAAATCCTTGAATTCGGTAATCATTCACAAGTTCCCTCAGATAGGACGGGTACGTTCTGCACCTCGTCCGGTTTCGCCGATGTAGCGTCGGCAAGGATATCGCACCTCCCATGACACTTTCTCATGGGAATGATCGCTCCACCGGCACCGCGCGCGGGTCTGCGCCCTGGCCGGGGCGCAGACCCGCGCTCCAGCCAAGACACGCCCGGCAGCGGTCAGACCGCCTCGCCGACCGCCCGTTCCGCCGCCTTGATCGCGGCAGCGCGCTTGGCGATCGCATCACCCACCGGCGGCCCCTCGAACCGACGGTTCTCCACCGCGACCCACAGCACCAGCGCCAGCGCGACAAAGCCCAGCACGACCCACAGCACCCGCTCGTTCGGCGGGGCGACGGCGATGAACAGGATCACCGCCATGCCGATCACCGCCAGAACGGTCACCAGCTTGTATAGCCCGGCCGACATCGCCCAGGGGCCGGGGCTCGGCCATTTTGCGGTGCCATAGGCGAACAGACCCGCCACCAGCGGCACGGTGAACGACAGGAACAGGAACACCAGGGTCGAGTTCACCACGATCACATAGATCGACGTGCCATCCACCTTGATCGACAGCGCCAGCACCACGTAAAGGATGCACAGCACGGTCGCGGTCCAGATCGCGGTCACCGGCGTGCGGTATTTCGGCGACACCGCCGCCAACGCCTTGGACCCGACCGGAAACCCGCCATCGCGCGAAAACGCGAACAGCATCCGGCTGGCCGAGGTGACGGTGGCCAGCCCGCACAGGAACTGCGCGATCAAGATGCCGGCATAGATCACCGTCTTCAGCCCCGCCGGCATGATCGCGTCCATCGTGCCGAAGAACATCGTCCAGCCCTGACCCGCCGCCACCGCCATGTCCGGGATTGCCAGCGTGATCGAACAGATCATGATCCAGCCGACCAGCGACGACGCGACAACCGCCGTCACGATGCCCCGGGGAACCGACATTGCGGCCCCCTTTGTTTCCTCGGCGGTGTGGGCCGACGCATCGTATCCGGTGATCGTGTAGACCGGCAGCAGCAGACAAAGCAGGAACAGATACCCGACGTTGTCCGACTGCGGAAACACGTTGCCGCCCGCCTCGCCGGAATAGTTGGTGAAGGTCCAGAGCCGGCTGATGTCGATGGCGGGCGCGAAGTACAGGCACGCCAGAACCAGAAGCGCCGTCGTGGCAAAGATCAGATAGCCCGACAGGTCGGTCAGCAGCGTGGTGACCTTGATCCCCAGATGGTTGAACAGCGCCTGCGCCGCCGTGATGACCGTGACGAACGTCACGACCTGCATATCGGTCCCGGAGAACCCGAACAGCCCGCCAAACGTGCCGGCAAAGAAATACGCCGTGCCGATGTTGATCGCCCCCAAAACGGTGATCAGCCCCAAGAGGTTCAGCCACGCCGTCAGCCAGCCCCAGAACCGGTTGCCCAGAATGGACGCCCAGTGATAAAGCCCGCCTGCCGTAGGAAACGCGCTCGCGATCTGTGCCATGGCCAGGGCGAACATGCCCGACAGCAGACACCCGACGATCCAGCCGATCCCCGCCCCGGCACCGCCGACCGAACTGATCGCCTGCGCAAAGCTGTTGATCCCGCCCGACAGGATGCAGATGATGCTGAATGAGATCGCGAAATTGGAAAACTTGCTCATGCTGCGCTGCAATTCCTGCGCGTAGCCCATGCCGTGCAGGACCTTCATATCCTCCTGCTTGTCTCTATCGGTGTAATCGTCGGCTGCCATCGTCTGTCCCCTCGAACCGTTGGTTGGTCGTCTTGTTATCGTCTTTCGGCGGATTTCCGCCTGAGATGTCAGAAAAAGCCTATTTCATCGGTCTGGCAAGGGTTGAATTTGCGACTCCCGATCTAATGGGGCACTAAAGGGCGCCATTGTTGCAATTCAGGGCAGGCTGCGGTGAAAACCGACTGGCCTGCCATCGCGCAACACCCTAGCTAAGCACGGCACCCCGCGAAAGGCAGCCAACCCCGTGATCCTGTGCGACTTCGGCCCGCTGGCCGGTACCACCCTCTTTGCCAACCCCGAACGGCTGATCGTGGCCCGCAGCGCTGATCAGGTCGCCCCGGCGCTGGCAGAGGCCGACCTGGCCCGGCAGGACGGCCGGTGGATCGCAGGCTATCTGTCCTACGAGGCGGGCTATGCGCTGGAACCCCGACTGCGCGCCCGGATGCCGCAGACCGACACGCCGCTGCTGGCGTTCGGGATCTACGACGCGCCGCAACCCGCCGCCGAACCGGCCCCGGCGCCCGCCACGCTGACGCCCCTTTGCCCCGCCATCCCACGCGCGGCCTATGCGGCGGCCTTCGCGGCCGTGCAGGCCTACATCGCCGCCGGAGACTGCTATCAGATCAACCTGACGTTCCCGCTGACCAGCCGCCTGACCTGCGGCACCCCGCTCGACCTGTTCCATGCGCTCAACGCCCGCCAGACCGTCGGCTTTGGCGCCTACCTCGACATCGGGCCCGGCCCCGTCATCGTCTCGCGCTCGCCCGAGCTGTTCGTGCGGCTCGACACCGGCGGCAGGATCGAGGCGCGCCCGATGAAGGGCACCGCCCCGCGCGACCCAGACCCGGTGCGTGACGCCGAACTGGCCGCAAACCTGCACGCCAGCGAAAAGGCCCGCGCCGAAAACCTGATGATCGTGGATCTTCTGCGCAACGACATCGCCCGGATCAGCCGCGTCGGATCGGTCCGCGTGCCCGAACTCTTTGCGATCGACAGCTTTGCCACCCTGCACCAGATGTCGAGCCGCATCACCGGCCAGCTGACCGCCCCCGCCAGCCTGCAAACCCTGATGCCCGCCCTCTTCCCCTGCGGCTCGATCACCGGCGCGCCGAAAATCCGCGCGATGGAGATCATCGCCCAAGTGGAACCCCACGCCCGTGGCGCCTATTGCGGCGCGATCGGCTGGATGGCCCCCGACGGCGCGGCGGCCTTTTCAGTCGCGATCCGCACCCTGTCGGTCTTTGCAGACGGTGCGGTGCGGCTCAATGTCGGGGGCGGCGTGGTGCACGACAGCACCGAAGACGGCGAATGGCAGGAGGCCTTATGGAAAGCAGCCTACGCGACCGGCCTCAGCGGGGGCTTTGCCTGATCGAGACGATGGCCTGGACCGGGCACGCGATCCCCCGCCTGCCGCTGCACCTCGCCCGCCTGCACGTCTCGGCCCGCCGCCTTGGCTGGGCCTGCGACGACGCGGCGCAGGCGCTGCTGCACGCCGCCCCGCCAGCAACGCCCGCCCGCCTGCGCCTGACGCTGCAAGAAACCGGCGCGATCACCGTCACCGCGTCCGACCTGCCTGCCGCCAAACCGGTCTGGCGTGTCGGCGTCGCCGAACAACGGCTCGACTCCGGTGATTCGTGGCTGTCGGTCAAGTCCAGCCACCGCCCCGCCTACGACGCCGCCCGCGCCAGCCTGCCCGCCGACTGCGACGAACTGATCCTTCTGAACGAACGCGACGAGGTTTGCGACGGCACCATCACCACCGTCTTTTTCGACCGCGGCCATGGCCTACGCACGCCGCCCCTGTCGTGCGGCGTGTTGCCCGGCGTGCTGCGCGCGGCCTTGAACAAGCCGACCGAGGTTCTTGCAGCCAGCGACCTGCCCCACGTGCGGCTTTGGATCGGCAATTCGCTGCGCGGCCTGATCGCGGCCGAATGGTCGGGCTAAGCCCCGTAAAACCCCGCCGCGCGCAACGAACATCGCCAATCCGCCGTCAGTCGTGCCCCACGTCCAGCCAGTCGCGTAGCCGCTTCACGTCGTCGGCCATCACGCCGTGCCCGGCACCCGGATAGACCGCCGTTTCGACCGCAGCTCCCAGTGCCGTCAGCACCCGAACCGTCTCGCGCACCCGCTGCAACGGAATGTGCGGGTCGGCCTCGTGCACCGACACCCAGACCCGACCGCCGGTCCGATCGCCATCGTAGTCGAACCGCTTGCCACCATGCCCATACAGCGCCTCCTCCGGGCCCCAGGCATCGCCGGTGCCGACCAGCCCGCCCGAAAACCCCAAGGCGCCCGCCAGCCCCGCCCCGATCCGGGCATAGGCCTCTAGCGCCAGACACGCGCCCTGACTGAACCCGGCCAGCCAGATCCGGTCGCGCCGCAACCCTCCGGCTTCCAGCGCCGCAACCGCCTCGGCAACGCGGGCCAGCGCAGCGCGCAAAGGCGGCGCGATCACCGCATCGGCCGCCAGAAACGAGGTCGGCCACCACGATCGCCCCGGGGCTTCGGGCGCGACGACCGCGGTCGCAGCCAGCCCCGCATGCCCTGCCAGCCCCAGGATATCCGCGGCCGAGCCGCCGCGCCCGTGCAACAGCACCAGCCCGTTTACCGCGCCGTGCGACGGCCCTGCCCGCAGCATCATGCCACCGTCAACGGCGGCAGGATGCGTTCCAGCTGACCGCGCAGCCGTTCATGCTGCGCCGGCAGCTTCAACGCCTGACCCAGCGTTTCCACCGGCTCGTCCACGGCAAAGCCCGGCGCATCCGTGGCGATCTCGAACAGCACGCCACCCGGCTCGCGGAAATAGATCGCGTTGAAGTACTGCCGGTCGATCACCGGGGTCGTGCGGTGCCCGGCGCTGGCCAGACGATCCTGCCAGGTGCGCTGCGCATCGTCGGTGGGGGCGCGAAAGGCCACGTGGTGGATGGTGCCCTTGCCGGGACGACCCACCGTTTCCGCATCCGACCGGATCAGATCGACGATGTTCGCCTCGGCCCAGCCCGGCGCCACCAGCCGCAACCGCTCTACCCCGTCCAGCCGTTCGCTGCCCTTGGCCTCGTAACCCATCACCTCGGTCAGAAGACGCGCCGTGCGGTCCGGATCGCGCAACCACAGCGTGACCGAATGAAACGCATGCGCATCCGCGGCGGTGTCGCTTTCGACCAGTTCGACCGGCGCGCCGTCGGGGTCGCGCACGGTGATCACCCGCTGGCCGAACCGCACTACCCCTTGCGGCACCGGAACGTCGCGCGCGATCAGCGCGTCCAGCAGATCGTCAAAGTCGGCTTTCGGCACGGCATAGGCATAGGCCGACGCCATCCCCGGCCCGGCACGTCCCGGCCCCGCATCGACGAACGGAAAGAAGGTCAGGACGGAACCCGCCCGCCCGGTCCGGTCGCCATAATACAGATGATAGGTGTCGGGCGCGTCGAAGTTCACCGTCTTCTTGACCAGCCGCTGGCCCAGAATCCCGCTGTAGAAATCGACGTTGTCCTGCGGCGCGCCGGAAATTGCCGTCACGTGGTGCAGCCCTGGAATATGGGTCATCGCAGCCTCCTGTCTTCCGACCCCCCTTCGGGGCCGTGTGTGCCCACAAAATGGCCCAAGCCGGATCGCACGCAAGCCCGCAGCAATGCACCGATTCTGTGCATTCCCGCCCACCGCCCGGCCCCACGCCCTTGACAGCACCCGCCGGGCACGGTGTATCGGCGCAACATTGCATGCGCCGAAGGAAACCCGATGAACGCCTACCGCAGCCACACCTGTGCCG
>JANNNU010000101.1:0-3121 GCA_031398695.1 Paracoccaceae bacterium
CAAGACCGGTCAGCAGGATGCCAAGCCCCAGCGTGATGTCGGGCAGTGCCATCCCCACGAACTGGTGTTCGCCCAGATTGATCGCATAGCCTTCGCCGCTGTTGTTGGCGATATAAAGGATCGGCAGCAACAGCAGGATCGTCGCCCCTTCCGTCAGGTTGCCAAGCACCAGCAGACCCAGCGCGATCCACAGCCGGTTGCCGGTCACCTGGCGCACGGCCATCAGCATCCGCGCTATGCCCTGAAAGCCGATCGCAGGCCGGGAGAGGGCTTGGGCAAGACGGCGCATGGAGTTCATGTCCGGGCCTCGGCTGGGGGAAGCACCGCGATGTGCCGTTCGATGATGGCTACGGCTTCGGGCAGGCGGTCCAGGCTGTCGGGTACGACCAGAATGTGAACCAGACCGCTGCCGGCGATGGCCGCGGCGCGGCGAAAATGATGGGCCGCGCGAGCTCCGCTGAGGGCAGCGGTACCGAACCGCGCGACATAGGCATGCAGCAGCACGGCTTGCAGCGCTTCGTGCGCGGCGAGTGGCACCAGGCGGGCCTGCGGGCCGCGCGCCAGAAGGCAGATCAATCCGGTCGGCACCGGTGCGGGCGCAAGACCGCCGGGCAGCAGGACGCGCCTTTTGCCGGCCAGTGCCGGAATGTCCATCGGTGGGCGCAGATCGACGCGGGCGCGGCTGTCGGGACCGCACAAGATCTGCAGCGCCGCCCCGTCCAGCTTGACCTGACCGAAGCCGGGGATCAGTCGCGGCACATGCGGGTCGTCGTCGAGTGCGACGATGTCATCGGCCACCAACGGGTGGCCCGCGGCAAGCAGCGTTGCCGCGGTCGTCGATTTGCCGGCGCCTTTGTTGCCGAGCATGACGACGCCGCGCCCCCCCACCGATACGGCACTGGCGTGAAAGGTGAACTGGCCGCGCCGGTGCAATGCCAGCGCCAGGACCGTGCCCAGCAGCGGATAGGCGACCAGATCGTCACCGATCCCGGGCAGGGGGTCGACAAAGAGCTCGCGTCCTTCCAGAGGCAGGTGAAAGCCGCCCACGGTTTGCCACCACAGGTCGGTAGCCTCGGGGCCGAACAGTTCCGCCATCGGTCGGACGCGCGTTGCCGCGGACAGCGTCACCGGATGGCGGCGAATGATCAGATCGGGCGTCCGGTCAGGCGCACCATGCACGTCGAGGTCAAGCTCTGGCAGGTCGATGTCCGACAAGATGCGCATGCCATAGCTGCGGCGCGCGACCGGAGTTGCCGGGCCAGACCCTGGCCGAGCAGCGTGAAGAACCAGCGGCGTGCCGTCGCTCATGCCTGACGCCTTTGTGAAAGTGGTTGTTGTTCAGCCTGTTGCAGCCAGATGTCCAGCCATGCAGCACGCCAGATCTGCAAGAACACCAGTGCATCCACGTCCATACCGTCGCGCTTCAATGTGGCCAAATGGCGGCGCAAGACGTCCATGTTGATGTAACGGTCAAGTCGCCCGCCACTTTCGAGTTGGTCGAGCCGACCGGTCTTGTCTTCCAGCAGCCCTCGCACCACTTCAGAGTTGAAGCGCACCTTGTCGCGTCTTTTCAGGATCGGATCGGGCAAGACGCCCTGCATCGCGTCGCGCAACAGGGCGCGGGTCCAGCCGTCGCGCATTTTTGCAGCTGGAGGCTGCGCGATGCACAGCTCAATCACCCGGCGATCGAAAAACGGATACCGCGCCTCGATGCCCTGATGCGCGGCCATGCGGTTCAGGATTTCAAACGCTTGGGAGCTGATCGGGTTGACGATCATCTTGGCATGCGCCTGCGTCTCGACCTCGGCAGGGCTTAGCCCTGCCGTAGGAAGCGGAACATTGGCGGCCTGCGTGCGTTCGATGAGGTGACTGCGCGTGACGAGGTCAGGGTGCACCAGCTGACGCCAGGCTGTCGTGTTCGAGGGGGGCTCGATCCCGCCGATGCGGCGTGACAGGCCGCGCACCACCCGCGACGATGCGCCCGTTGACAACAATTCGAGAAAAACCTTTGCGCGCGACGTGCCATCCAACGAAGCAAGGCCCGGTGTTTCACGCCAGACCGCCCGCCAGTCGCCGGCGGCGATCAGCTCTTGCACCCGGCTGCTGCCGTAACTGATCACTTCGTCGCCGCCATGGCCGTCCAGCAGGATCTTGACGCCCGCCCGCGCCGCCGTTTCGTAAAGCCGGTGCGTGGCCGGCATGGCTGGCGCGGCGAACGGTTGCCCCTGTTCATGCAGCAACTTGTCGGTCGCGGTCAGCCCGCTGCCTTCGGGGCGCTGCTCCAGCCAATGCGGCGCAAAGCCGCCCGTCGCCAGCACGGCATCCATGTACGATCGTTCGTCCATCGCCGGACTTTCCGGAAAGGTCAGCAGAAAGACCGGCAGGGGGTTCGCATCCGGCCCGTCGCGCAAGAGCACGTCCCGTGCCAGAAGCGAAACAGTCGAGGAATCCAGCCCACCGCTGAGCATCGCCCCCGCACGACCACCCCGCATGGCGGCAGCGGTGGCGCTCGTCAGCGCCTCTCGCAAGGCGTGTGGCACGTCGGCTGGGCGGTCTTGTGCGGGCGAAAGCGTCCAGTATCGCGTAAATTTCGGCTCAGCGCCAATGCCTTGCACGACCATGACATGGGCCGGCGGCAACCGGAAAATACCCGACCACGCCGTGTTTTGGACGTCATTTGCCTGGCCTGCGATGAAATCGGCCACCCAAGCGTCGTTGATGTCTAAGCGGGTGTCGCCGAAGTCCAGCAAAGCGCGTGGTTCGCTGGCGAAGGCAAAACCTTGCGACCCGGCCCGCCAAGCCAGTGGCTTGATCCCGAACCGGTCCCTTGCGCAAAACAGCAGGTCACGCGCCGGGTCCCAGATCGCAAAGGCGAAATCACCGTGAAGCCTCGCCACGCAATCGGTGCCCCATCGATCGTACGCTTGCAGCACCAGGCCGGGCGGTGCCGTGTCGGCTGGGGTTTCCAACAAAACTGCCAAGGCGCCCGGATCGTCCAGCCGAAGGTCGCAGGTCAGGATCGGCCCGTCGGGTCGCAGCCGGTAGGGCCCGGCCCCGTGTGCCCCGTCGGTTGCCAGCCACGCATGCCCAAGCGCTGCACGGCTGCTGACCATCTGGCCGA
>JANNNU010000162.1:0-9837 GCA_031398695.1 Paracoccaceae bacterium
CGGTGTCGGAATACAACTCCGGCGACACCGCACAGGGCACCAACCCCCAGGCGGCAACCGCGCGGCGCACACCCTCCGCCAGCCGCGCGTGCCGGGCATAGACCGCCTCCAGCCCCTCGTCCTCAAGCATCTCGATCGACCGCGCCAGCCCCGCGATCAAACCCACCGCCGGCGTGTATGGATACCCCCCCGTGGCATAGGTCCGGAGCATGTCCTTGAAATCGAAGAAGCAGCGCGGCAGCGTCGCCGTTTCCATCGCTGCGATGGCTTTCGGGGAAACCCCCAGAATTGCCAACCCGGCAGGCAGCATGAACCCCTTTTGCGATCCGGCGATGGCAATATCCACCCCCCAACCGGCAAAGTCGAACGGCATCGACCCGATCGACGACACGCCATCCACGAACAGCAGTGCCGGATGGTTCCCCATCGCCGCCCGGATCCCGCCAATGTCGGACTTTACGCCGGTCGCCGTCTCGTTATGCGTCGCCAGAACCGCCTTGATCTTGTGCGCGCCGTCCGCCCGCAGCGCCGCGCCGACCGCGGCCAAGGGCGCGCCCTGCCCCCACGGCGTCTCGATCACCTGCACGGTCAGGCCCAGCCGCTGGCACATGTCGATCCAGCGGTGGCTGAACATCCCGAACCGCGCCGCCAGCACTGTATCGCCGGGCGACAGCGTGTTGGTCAGCGCTGCCTCCCACCCGCCGGTTCCGGTCGAGGGCAGGATGATGACCTCGCCACCCAACGGCCCCTCTCCCATCCCCAGAACCCGCTTCACCCCCGCCACCGCAGGCTTGAACAGCCGCGCAAAGGCGGGAGACCGATGGTCCAGCGTCGCAATGTCGACGGCCTTGCGGATCGCATCGGGAATGTTCGTCGGTCCGGGGATGAAGACAGGGTTCTGCGACATGGCACGCTCCATTTTTCTGCACTCACCCTACCCCTGGCCACCCCGCAGCACAATTTTTTCGAAATTGTTTTTCAAAAGGGCGCCGGCGTGGTAAACCCCAAGTAATTCAAGGACTCGGGCTTTTTCACGGCGTAACCCTCGCAGCAGAACAGGAAAAGAAATGTCCGTCGAACCCCGCCCGCGCGGCCGCCCCAAGGCCTTTGCCGACAAGACTGACCAGAACACCGTGCAAGCCCTTGATCGCGCGCTCGATCTGCTGGAAATGCTGGCTGCTACGCCGGGCCGCACTCTGTCGGATCTGGCATCCGAGGCCGCCCTGCCGGTGGCCACCGTCTTTCGCGCGCTCGTGACCCTTCAGGCGCACGGCATGGTCGAATCCGAAGACCCCGGCCAGTTCTGGCACATCGGCCCCGGAGCCTTCCGCATCGGATCGGCCTTCCTGCGTCGCACCAAGGTGGTCGAACGGGCCCGCGCGCCGATGGACACGCTGATGCGCGACACCGGCGAAACCGCCAACCTCGGTATCGAATCGGGGGACGAGGTGCTGTTTCTGGCCCAGGTTGAAACCACCCACGCCATCCGCGCCTTCTTTCCGCCGGGCACGATGGCCCCGATGCACGTCTCGGGGATCGGCAAGGCCTTGCTTGCCTGGTATCCCGAAGAAAAGGTGGCAGGCATTCTGAAACGCAAGGGGATGGAGCGGTTCACCTCGCTGTCCCTGTCGTCCGAATCCTCGCTGCGCCGCGACCTCGCCCGCACCCGCGAGCGCGGCTTTGCAATCGACGATCAGGAACGCAACGACGGCATGCGCTGCGTTGCCGCCCCGATCTTCAACGCGCATGGCGAACCCGTTGCGGGCCTGTCGGTTTCCGGCCCGGCCTTCCGCATGGGGCTGAGCGAGGCGAACCGCTTCGGCACCCTCGTCCAGACCGCCGCCGACAAGGTGACCACCGCCACCGGCGGTGGGCGCCCCTGACCCTTCGCCCTTTCACATTGGCACGAATATCCCGGGGTCCGGGGCAGAGCCCCGGTCTTCCGCCGGCCTAGACCGCCGCCGCCTGCGCATGCACCCCGGCCACCAGCTCCGGCTCCAGCCCCAGCCGCCCCGCCAGAAGCGCGAGGTAGCCGCGCTCCGCCGATCCCTGCGGATCAACCACCAGCAGCGAGGCTGCATAGATCTCTACCGCCTCCGCCTCGTTGCGCGCCAGCCCGGCGATCCGCCCCACGTCCAGCGGCGAGTCGAGTTCGGCCGCGATCAGCGCCTGCGCCTCGGCCTCCAGCCCCAGCCTCGAAAGTTCGCGGTCGATGCGGGTCCGCTCGGCCGGTGTCACATGGCCGTCGGCCTTGGCCGCAGCGACCATAGCCTGCAGCAGACGCTCGGCAAGATTGTCGTCCACCTCGAAATCCGCTGCGGGCTTGGGCAGCGCTACCGCCCGGTCCTGCCCCGCTTGCCAGTCGGTGTAGGCCTTGTAGGCCAGTTCGCCGATCAGGGCCGCACCACCGACCTTGACCCCGGTACCGATCAACCGTCGCGCATTGCCCGACAGCAACACGCCCAGCAGCCCGCCCGCGATGGCGCCCTTGGCCATGGTCGGCTGGTCGTCCCACGCGCCGCACGCCCTGGCGGCCAGCCCTTGCAATCCGCCCGCGCCGGATGATCCGTTCGTGTCACCCAGCAAACTGTCCAGAAGGAATTTTGCCTGTTGCATCGTCATGTCTCCCATTCGCGTCCCTTGCATATGGGAAAGCACGACCGCGCCGACAACCCGGCGGCCTTGCCGTGCCGCAAGGGCACACCGCAGCCCCGCCCAAATCCGGGGGCCTGGCGCGCGACGCGCACCGTGCCTCTTCCCAAACCGCCGCGCGGGGTGTCTAGTGTCGCAAAACCGTCAAGGACACGCCATGCAGATGCGCAAAGCCGCCCATCCCGCCCGAACCATCTCGCCGGCCGAGGCGGCCGCGAAGGTGCAGCCGGGCATGTGGCTCGACTATGGCCTGGCGCTGCTGCAACCCGACGTGTTCGACGCCGCGCTGGCCGCCGACAAGGACCGCCTGCACGACGTCAAGATCCGCCACGCGCTGACCACCCGGCCCCGCGCGGTGCTGGAAAGCGACCCCGACGGGCGGCATTTTTACGGTCTGAACCTGCACTTTTCCGGATACGACCGGCGGATGCACGATGCGGGCCGGATCAGCTATCTGCCAGTGAACCTCGGTGAAGTGCCCGATTACTATCGCCGCTTCATTCCGCCGGTGGACCTTCTGGTGATCAAGACCTGCCGGATGGACGACAACGGCATGTTCAACTTTTCCTGCATGAACCTGTGGCACCGCGCCATCATCGAACGCGCGAAATGCGTGATCGTCGAGGTGACGGACGGCCTGCCCTACGCGCCCGGACCCGACAACGGCGTGCACGTCTCGGAAGTCGACTTCATCATCGAGGGCGACAATTCACCCGCGACCGAATTGCCCAACCCGGCTGCCACCGACGTCGACCGCGCCGTCGCTCATCTGATCTCGGACGAGATCGAGGATGGCGCCTGCCTGCAGATCGGCATTGGCGGCATGCCCAACGCCGTGTGCACCGAACTGCTGCAGTCGTCCGCCCGCGATCTGGGGGTGCATACCGAAATGCTGACCGACGGAATCGTCGATCTCTATCTGGCGGGACGGATCAACGGATCGCGCAAGCAGCTTGACCCCGGCAAGATCGCCTACTCCTTCGCGCTCGGCACGAAAAAGCTTTACGACGCCATCGACCGCAATCCCGATTTGATCGCCTGCCCGGTGGACTACACCAACCTTCCGCAGAACATCATGCGCAACGACCGCGTGGTGTCGATCAACAACACCACCCAGATCGATCTGCAGGGCCAGTGCGCGTCCGAATCCGACGGCTTCCGCCACATCTCTGGCACCGGTGGGCAGCTGCAGTTCGTGCGCGGGGCCTATGCGTCCAAGGGGGGCAAATCCTTCATCTGCCTGTCCTCGACCTATGCCAAGCGGGGTGAGCCGCGCAGCCGGATCGTGCTGTCGCTGACGCCCGGCAACATCGTCACCACCCCGCGCACCGACACGATGTACGTGGTGACCGAATACGGGATGGTCTGCCTCAAGGGAAAGTCGGTGCCGGAACGCGCGCTGGCGCTGATCTCGATCGCGCACCCTGATTTCCGCGACGATCTGATGCGGCAGGCGTTCGAGCATCGCATCGTCCCGCGCGGTTTCACCTTTTAGGCGGCCGCGCAGACAACAGCGTATTGCGGGCCAACGCGCTCGATACCGCACGGTGGCGCGGCTTGCCCCGCACGGCGGCATTTGCCATAACCCCCCGAACCCCGGCCAGAGACGCAGCAGGAGCCGCCCATGACCTTCCGCGCCCGCCACCTTCTGGGGATCGAACATCTGGCCCCGGCCGAAATCGTGACGATCCTCGACCTAGCCGACCGGTATGTGGACCTCAACCGCCGCACGATGAAACAGTCTGACGCCCTGCGCGGCCTGACTCAGATCAACATGTTCTTCGAGGCGTCGACGCGGACGCTGGCCAGCTTCGAGCTGGCGGGCAAGCGCATGGGGGCCGACGTGATGAACATGGGCATGTCGCAATCCAGCGTCAAAAAGGGCGAAACCCTGCTCGACACCGCAATGACGCTGAACGCGATGCACCCCGACCTGCTGGTCGTGCGGCATCCCTCGTCCGGCGCGGTCAACCTGCTGGCCGAAAAGGTGAATTGCGCCGTGCTGAACGCCGGTGACGGCCGCCACGAACACCCGACGCAGGCGCTCTTGGACGCGCTGACCATCCGCCGCGCCAAGGGGCGCATCCAGCGGCTGACCGTGGCGATCTGCGGCGACATCGCCCATTCTCGCGTGGCGCGTTCGAACCTGATCCTGCTCGGCAAGATGGAAAACCGCGTCCGTCTGATCGCGCCGCCAACGCTGATGCCGAACGGCGTGGCGGAGTTCGGCTGCGAGGTGTTCGACAACATGGAAAAAGGGCTGGATGGCTGCGACGTGGTGATGATGCTGCGGCTTCAGAAAGAACGTATGGACGGCGCCTTCATTCCGTCGGAGCGCGAATACTACCACCGCTATGGCCTCGATGCCGAAAAGCTGGCCCACGCCAAGCCCGACGCCATCGTGATGCACCCCGGCCCGATGAACCGCGGGGTCGAGATCGACGGCACCCTGGCCGACGACATCAACCGCAGCGTCATTCAGGAACAGGTCGAGATGGGCGTGGCCGTGCGGATGGCCTGCATGGACCTGCTGGCGCGCAACCTGAAGGCGGAACGCGGGGCACGGGCTGCGGGGGTGTTGGCGTGACGGACCCCGACCGCAAACCCAAACGCCCGATGTCCGATGCGCGCATGTCGGGCATGGTCGCTACGGCAGTTCTCGTGGCCTTGTTTGCCTTTGTCGGCTGGTTCATCTGGCTGGCCGGATAGCCGGCCGATGCCCAACCCAGACCCCACACCGGCGCGAGGCCCGATGCTCCACTTCACCAATGCCCGCCTGATCGACCCCGAGTCGCTGACCGACACCCCCGGCTCCCTGACCGTCGAGAACGGCCTGATCACTGCGATCGACGCCCCTGCCCCCAGAACCGGCACGGTGATCGACTGCCACGGCCTGCCCCTCGCCCCCGGCATCGTCGACCTTGGCGTGCAGATCGGCGAACCCGGCGAACGGCACAAGGAATCCTTCAGATCCGCCGGTCTGGCGGCGGCCGCGGGCGGGATCACCACGATCATCGCGCGCCCCGACACCAATCCCTCCATCGACACGCCGGAACTGCTGGAATTCGTCACCCGCCGCGCCCGCGAAGCATCCCCCGTCCGGATCCATCACATGGCGGCGCTGACACGTGCCCGCGCAGGCCAGCAGATGGTCGAGATCGGCTTTCTGCTCGATGCCGGGGCGATCGCCTTCACCGACGGCGATCATGTCACGCAGAACACCAAGACGCTGTCGCGCTGCATGACCTATGCCCGCAGCCTGAACGCGCTGATCATCGCGCATCCGCAGGACCCTGGCCTGTCGCACGGCGCGTCGGCCACCACGTCGAAATTCGCGTCCCTGCGCGGCATCCCCGGCGTGTCTCCGATGGCCGAACGCATGGGCTTTGACCGCGACATGGCGCTGGTGGAAATGACCGGGGCGAAATATCACGCCGACCAGATCACCAGCGCCCGCACCTTGCCGGCGCTGGCCCGTGCGAAACAGAACGGGCTGGACGTCACCGCCGGCACCTCGATCCATCATCTGACGCTGAACGAACTCGACGTCGGCGACTATCGCACCTTCTTCAAGCTGACACCGCCCCTGCGGTCGGAAGAGGACCGCCTTGCGATGGTGCAGGCGGTTGCCGACGGTCTGATCGACACGCTCGGCAGCTATCACACCCCCGCCGACGAGGAGTCGAAACGCCTGCCCTATGAAGAGGCGGCCAGCGGGGCGGTGGGGCTGCAGACCCTGCTGCCCGCCGCGATGCGCCTATACCACGCGGGCCACCTCGACCTGCCGACCCTGTTTCGCGCGATGGCGCTGAACCCGGCCCGCCGCCTCGGCCTGCCGCAAGGCTGCCTCGCCGTAGGGGCCCCCGCCGATCTGGTGCTGTTCGACCCCGATGCGCCGTTCCTGCTCGACCGCTTCACGCTGCAGTCGAAATCCAAGAACACGCCCTTTGACGGGCAGCGGATGGAAGGTAAAGTGCTGGCCACCTGGGTGGCAGGCGCCCGGGTCTATGCCGAAGACCGGTCGTAAGCAGGGATTGACATGCCAGAGCTGATCTCCCCCCCGTCCACCCTGCTGATCGTCGCGATCCTTGGCTATCTTCTGGGGGCCGTTCCGTTCGGTATCGTGATCACCCATGCGCTGGGACTGGGCGATCTGCGCAGCATCGGCTCCGGCAACATCGGCGCGACCAACGTGCTGCGCACCGGCAACAAGGGTGCTGCGGCCGCCACGCTGATCCTCGATGCCGCAAAGGGCGGGGTCGCGGTGCTGATTGCCCGTGCGGTGGCCGCCGAAGACGCGGCGCAACTTGCCGGGCTTTGCGCCTTTCTGGGCCATCTGTTTCCGGTCTGGCTCGGCTTCAAGGGCGGCAAGGGTGTAGCGACCTTTCTGGGGTTGCTGATCGCCCTTGCGCCGCCGGTGGGTCTGTCGTGCTGCGCGGTCTGGGCCGTCACCGCCGCCCTGACCCGCATCTCGTCGCTGGCTGCGCTGGCGTCGGCTGCACTGGCCACGCTGTGGGTGCTGGTGTTCAACGAAGGCCAGATGCTGTTTCTGGTGATGATCCTGACGCTGCTGATCTATTTAAAGCACGCCGCGAACATCGCACGGATCAAGGCAGGCACCGAACCAAAGATCGGGGCGAAGGGCTAGGCTTGCCCCGGCGGCAGCCTTCTTCCCTTCGGAACCGTCTGATGAACGTTCCATCGGTTTCGTTGCCCGAAAGCCGAAGGCGTCGGGCAAGGGGTGCCGTGCCGCAAGCCGACCGCCGCGACTCAACCCGCGCCTGCCTGAGCTGGAGCGGCATAGCGCCTGCTAAGGTGCAGGCAGGCGCGGGCTGATTTGTCGACGGACAAATCCGCCAAGAAAAGACCGGTCAGACCCCGCTGACCCCCGACAAGCCTACAAACTCGCCGCCTCGTAAAGCGGCCCCAGATCGCCGCCCCACGCGCCGTGATAAAGCGATAGCCAGCGATCCGTCTGCACGGCCTCGTCCGCGACCGAGGCGACCAGCGGGGCGAGGTACATCTCTTCTCCCATCCCCCGTGCCGCAAGCCCCGCTTGCGACAGGGCCACCGCCGCCCGCGCCAGATCCAGCAGCTTCACCCCGTCCGCCTCGCCCTGCAGGGCCTGCTCGCTGGCGGCCACGCGCAGGGCTTGCCGGGTGGCGGCATCGAACCCCTTGACCAGATCCCACGCCGCATCCAGTGCGCCCGTGTCGTACATCAGCCCGACCCAGAACGCCGGCAGCGCGTTGATATGCGCCTGATCGCCGCAATCCGCCCCGCGCATCTCGATGTATTTCTTGACCCGCGCTTCGGGAAAGACGGTGGTCATGTGGTCGGCCCAGTCGCTAAGCGTCGGCTTTTCGCCGGGCAGCGCGGGCAATGCGCCCTTCAGGAAGTCACGAAACGATTGCCCCAGCGCGTTGATGTACCTGCCGTCGCGGTAGACGAAATACATCGGCACATCCAGAACCCAGTCAACATAGGCCTGAAACCCGAAATCGCCCTCGAACGCAAAGGGCAGCATCCCGGTGCGCGCATCGTCCAGCCCGCGCCAGATCCGCGACCGCCAGCTTTTGTGCCCGTTCAGCCCGCCATCGAAGAACGGCGACGAGGCGAACAGCGCCGTGGCCACCGGCTGCAGCGCCAGTGCGACGCGCAGCTTCTTCACCATGTCGGCTTCCGAGGCGTAGTCGAGGTTCACCTGCACCGTGCAGGTGCGGTACATCATCTGCGTACCGTGGGTGCCGACGCGGCTCATATAGTCGGTCATCAGCCGATACCGGCCCTTCGGCATCACCGGCATCTGCGTCGCCGACCATTCGGGCGCCGCGCCAAGGCCCATGAACCGGATGCCCAGCGGATCGGCCAGCGTCCGGACCTCGTCAAGATGGTTTTGCAATTCGGCTGCCGTGTCATGCAGCGATGCCACCGCCGCGCCCGACAACTCGAACTGGCCGCCCGGTTCCAGACTGATGTTGGCCTGCCCGCGCGTCATCCCGATCACGTTGTCGCCTTCGCGCACCGGGGTCCAGCCGAACCGCTGCTCCAGCCCCTCGAACAGGGCCGAGATCGACCGCGCGCCACCATAGGGCAGCGGCTGGCGCGTGTCGGTCAGCCAGCCGAACTTTTCGTGCTCGGTCCCGATGCGCCAGTCGGCGGGGGGTTTGCTGCCCTGCTCCATATAGGCCGGAAGCTGGTCTATATGCTCGATCAGGCCGCCACCGGATTGCGGAATGGACATGGCACAGGCTCCGTTTCTGGCGTGGCAGCGGTGGCGGCACCCCGGCAGGGCAGGGTCACGGCGCCAACAGGTGTCGTGCGCCGCCGGGTAAGTCAAGAGAGGGTGATCCGGTTCACGAAACGGTCACCCGGTGTCGCGTGCGGGCCATAGCGATCAGACGCGCGCGACCCCGCGACCCTCGCGCGCCCAGATCAAGCGGTTTTCGCTGGCCAGCGCCACGACGCGGCCGTCCGTGCCGCCGAACGCACCGGACCCGCCCGGCTGCAGATGCGCGATCAGCGCCAGCGTGTCCATTCCGGGCAGGCTGGCAAAGGCATCGAAGAGCCGATCCGCCCCCGCCGCATCGACCGGGATCAGCAAGGCCTGCCCGTCGGCCTGCTTGAGCCGCCAGACCCGGCGTCCGCGCAGCCGCAGTAGGCGCACCTCGACCAGATCGACGAGGCTGACGTATCCCCCCGCTCCGGGCCCCAGATAACCGATCTGCCCTTCGTCCACCTCGACCAGCCCCGGCCCGTCCAATCCCGGCGCGTCCAGGCCCTGGGCAAACCGCAACCGCCGCAACGCCAGCACCGCCCAGCCCACCCCCAGTGCACTTAGCGCCAGCCCTGCCGGCACCAGCAGATAGCCGCCCTGCGCCGCCACCCACAGCCCCAGGCCAGCCAGGATGCACCCCAGGATCAGCTCGCGCCGCCGCGCCACGCCGTCCAGCACCTCGGCCCGGATCCAGCTCATGGCACCACCCGCGGCGCGTCCAGCAGCACCAGCCCCATCCGCCCCGCCTCGCTGAACCCCAGCGCCACATAGGCCCGTGCCGCGGCGTCGGACGCGGCGAACAGCACGGCCCGCTGCACCCCGGCCGCACGCGCCTCGGCCAGATGCAGGCCCACCGCGCGGCGTGCAAAGCCCCGTCCGCGCAGATCGGGCGGCACATAGACGGCGCC
>JANNNU010000194.1:0-2848 GCA_031398695.1 Paracoccaceae bacterium
CATCATCGATCCCATCGACGGCACCCGCGCGTTCATTGCCGGAGAGACGGCCTTTGCTGTGTCGATTGCGGTGGCGACGGCGGGGAGGGTGACGGCGGGGGTCATCCACATGCCCGCCCTTGGCCAGACCTATGCGGCGGCCGAGGGTGGGCCTGCAACGCGCGACGGCCAGACGATCCACGTCAGCCGCTGTCAGGGCATTCCTGATGCGCGCCTGCTGGCCCGCAAGGGCGCGCTGTCGCCCGAGCATTGGCCGGGCGGGGTGCCCGACCTGCACCGGGGCTTCCGCGCCTCGCTCGCCTACCGGATGGCGCTGGTGGCCGAAGGGGCAGAGGACGGGATGCTCACCATCGGCCCGACATGGGAATGGGATGTGGCTGCGGGCGCGTTGATTGCCGAGAGGGCGGGAGCGGTGGTTACGAATGCCGCCGGCGGGGCGTTGACGTTCAACGCCGTGCATCCCCGCCTGCCCGGGGTGCTCGCCGCCACGCCGGGCCTGCACGCGGCCCTGCTGCCCCGGCTTCAGCCTGCCACGCGGGCGATGTAGGCCGCCGTCATCAGATCCAGATGCGCGCCGCCGCCGTTCTTGGCGATGGTGATTTCCGCGTCCGACCGACGGGCGAAGGTGCCCCCAGGCAGGTCGTAGAAATCCGCGACCACGTCGGCCTCGGTGATCGCGCCGCTGGCAATCGGGGCCATCAGTTCACCGATATGATGCACCGTCGTCGCCCGCGCATCCACGAACACCCGTGCCCGCGCCATCGCCGCATCATCCACCTCGCGCATGGCAGCCGTGTAGGCCCCGATCAGGTCGAGGTGCTGGCCCGGGCGCAGCCAGGCGCCCTTTATCAGGGGCTCGGTCGCCATGGTCGCGGTGCAGATGATGTCGGCGTGGGCCACCGCTGCCTTAAGATCCCCCGCCACCTCGGCCCCCACCTCGGCCGCCAAACTCTCGGCCCGGGCGGGCGAGCGGTTCCAGATCGCCACCGCAATTCCCGGAAAGGCCGCGCGATAGGCCGAAACCATCGACCGCGCCACCGTCCCCGCCCCGCAGATCAGCGCGCGCCGACAGTCCGGGCGGGCCAGCTGCTGCGCGGCAAGCAGGCTGTCCCCCGCCGTCTTCCACTTCGTCACCAGATGGAAATCGACCAGCGCCGACAACTGCCCCGTCCGGTCGTCATACAGTGTCACCGCCCCATTGACGGTCGGCAGCCCCATCCCCGCATTCCCCGGAAAGATCGTGGCGCATTTCACCAGTTGCCCCAGCCCGTCGATCCAGGCCGCACGATTCAACAGCGTATCCGCCCCGCGATAGAGGAGCGTATCGGCGATCTCGGCCCGCGGCAGGCTGTGGCCCGCGGCCAATGCCGCGGTGATACCGGCCCAGGTCAGCCGGGCCTCCGCCTCGGGTCCGATCCACTTTGGGGTCATCTCTCCCTCGCCATCCTTGCCTCGCGCCAGGCCACGAACAGCCCCGCGCCACATATCAGGGCCATGCCAACCCAGGCGGGCAGGTCCGGCCATTCGCCAAAGATGAACAGCCCCGACAGGATGGCAAGCGGAACCGAGCCATACTCGAATGGGGCCACCAGCCCCGCTTCGCACAACCGGTAGGCCTGCGCGATCAGAAGGCCCCCGGTCGCCGAGGCAAGGCCAGAGGCGATCAGCACCGGCCAGTCCCAGGGCGCAGGCCAGACCCAGGCGCGGAACAGGAAGGCGAGCGAGGCGTCGGACTGGTCCGCGAACTGCCCGCCGCCAAAGGCGAGCCCCATGCATGCGCAGACGACGAGAAAGCTCATCTGGACATAGAAGGTCATCGCCACCGCATTCTCGGTGCCTTTCATCAGCCGTGTCATCATGTGCATTCCGGCATAGGCCAGCGCCGAGACCACCGGCAGCACCAGCGCCCACTGGAACGCCCCCCCGGGCCGCAGCATCACGACGACGCCGACCAGCCCGACGATCACCGCAGCCCACCGGCGGGGGCCGACCTTTTCCCCCAGGATCGGCACCGACAGCGCGGTGATCAGCAGCGGCGCCACAAAGAAAATCGCCACAGTGTCGGCCAGAGGCAGCGCCGCCAGCCCCAGAAAATAGCACAGGTTCGAGAACACGACGAAGCCGCCGCGCAGCAGATGCGCCCCCACCCGGCCCGAGCGCAGCATGCGATAGCCGCCGTTCAGCGGCACGATTACGGTCAGCACGAAGGCGATGCCGACCAGCGACCGGATCAGCACCACCTGATGCAGCGCATAGTCCCCTGACAGGAACTTGATCGCCACATCGTTCACCGCGAAAACGGCCGATGCCCCTACGGCGCACAGGATGCCTAGCAGGGTCTGGCGGCGCAGGCCGGTGTCCGGAAGGGCGGTCATGGACGCAGGAAATCCGTCAGGCGCGACCCTGTCTGTCCCGCCTGCGACCTATTGGGGCTGCCGCACCACGCGGTCAAGCACGTCAAGGAAACGCGACCGGTCCGCCTTGGAAAAGGGCCGCCCGCCGCCCTGCCTGAAGGGGTCTGCGGCGCGCAGGTCGGCCATCAGGTCGCGTGTGGCCAGCACCTGCCCGATGTTGCGCGCGGTCAGCTCCTCGCCGTTGTGTTTCACCACCCGCGCGCCCTTTGCGATGCAGGCGGCGGCAAGCGGGATATCCCCCGTCACCACCACGTCGCCCGGTCCCGCCTGATCGGCGATCCACTTGTCGGCGACATCCAACCCCGCCTCGACAAATACCGATTCCACCAGCGGATTGGCCGAAGGACGAATGCCCCCGTTTGACACCAGCACCATCCGCCGCTTGTGCCGGGTTGCCACCCTCTCCGCCTCGGCCTTTACCGGGCAGGCGTCGG
>JANNNU010000142.1:0-4882 GCA_031398695.1 Paracoccaceae bacterium
TCTCGATCAGGCTCATTCGGCCCAGGCCCCCGTCCGATCGAGCCCCGGCAGCGGCCCGCGTGCGCCGCCGATGCGCGGAAGGCAATTCAGCAAGCCGCGCGTGTAGGGATGCTGCGCCGCCATCAGGTCCGCCGCTGCCAGCTCCTCGACCACCCGCCCTTTGTACATCACCATCACCCGGTCGCAAAACCGCGCCACCAGTCGCAGATCGTGGCTGATGAATATCAGCCCCATGCCGCGGTCGCGCACCAGTCCGTCAAGGATCGACAGCACTTCCGCCTGCACCGTCACGTCGAGCGCGCTTGTCGGCTCGTCCGCGATCAGCAGATCGGGTTCCGGGATCAGCATCATGGCAATCATCACCCGCTGGCCCATCCCGCCCGACAGCTCGTGCGGATAGGCGGCCATGACGCGGTCGACGTCGCGGATCTGCACCGCCTCCAGCGCGACCTCCGCCCGCTTGCGCGCATCGTCGCGCCCCAGCCGGTCGCGCTGGCGCAGACCTTCGGTCAGTTGAGCGCCCACCGTCATCACCGGGTTCAGGCTGAACTTGGGGTCCTGCATCACCATCGCGATCCGCCGCCCGCGCAAGGCGCGCATCTGCCGCTCGCTGGCCTGCATCAGATCCTGACCATCGAACAGCATCGCATCCGCCTCGATCCGCCCCGGCGGCCGGATCAGCCGCAACAGCGCGCGCCCCGTCATGGTCTTGCCCGACCCGGATTCGCCCACGATCCCCAGCCGCTCGCGCCCCAAGGCGAACGAAACGCCGCGCACGGCGTGAACCGGGCCATTTTCCGTGTCAAAGGTCACGCGCAGGTTCTGAACCGACAGAAGGGTCATTTCGGCGCACTCTTGGGGTCCAGCACATCGCGCAGCCCGTCGCCCAGCAGGTTGAACCCCAGCGACACGACAAAGATCGCGAGGCCGGGCATCGTCGATACCCACCACTGTTCGAACAGATACCTTCGCCCCGACGAGATCATCAGCCCCCATTCCGGCAGCGGCGGCTGCACCCCCAGCCCCAGAAACCCGAGGCCCGCGGCAATCAGGATCACCCCCGCCATGTCCAGCGTCACGCGGATGATCACCGACGGCAGGCAGGTCGGCACCACATGCCCCAGAATGATCCGCGGCACGCCCGCGCCTTGCAACCGCACGGCGGCGATGTAGTCCGAGTTGCGCACGGTCAACGTTTCCGCCCGCGCCACCCGGGCATAGGGCGGCCATGCGGTCAGCGCGATCGCCAGCACGGCGTTCTCGATCCCCGGCCCCAGCACGGCGACCAGCGCCAGCGCCAGGATCAGACGCGGAAACGCCAGAAAGATGTCGGTGATCCGCATCAGCACCGCATCGGTCCAGCCGCCGAAATACCCTGCCACCGTGCCCACCAGCAGGCCCAGCACCGGCGCGGTCAGCGCAACCAGCCCGACGATGTAAAGCGTGATGCGCGCGCCGGTGATGATCCGGCTCAGGATATCGCGACCGAAATCGTCCGTCCCCAGCAGGTTTCCGGGCGTGCCCGGCGGCAAAAGCCGGCGCGACAGGTCCTGCGCCAGCGGATCATATGGGGCGAGCACCGGCGCAAAAGCAGCAACGACCAGCAGAACAGCCACGATCACCAGTCCTGACATCGCCAGCGGATTGCGCCGCATCCGCAGCCAGCCAAGCCAGAACTGACCCAACCTGGCTTGCCGGCGCGAGGTCGGGTTCGGGTCCGACAGCCAGGCGCGCAGAGCCACCATCAGCGCGCCCTCGGGTCGACAAGGCGGTAAAGGATGTCTGACAGCATGTTCAGCGCCACGAACACCGCCCCGACCACCACCGTCCCGCCCAGCACGGCCGGCATGTCAGCGGCAAACAATGCGTCGGTGATATAGCTGCCAAGGCCGGGCCAGGCAAAGATCGTTTCGGTCAGCACCGACCCTTCCAGAAGATAGGCATAAGACAGCGCGATCACCGTGATCAGCGGGACCATAACATTGCGCATCGCGTGCACCCAGACCACGCGCCATTCCGGCATGCCCTTGACCCGCGCCGTGGTGATGTATTCCTGCCCCAGCTCGTTCATCATGAAGCTGCGGGTCATCCGGCTGATGTAAGCCATCGAGACGTAGCCGAGCAGTCCCGCTGGCAGCACGATATGGCTGAAGGCGTTGCCGAACATCGCCCATTCGCCATTCAGCGCGGTGTCGATCAGGATCATCCCGGTATACTGCGTGGCCTCGAATTCGAACATCATCTCATAGGCCGCATCCAGACGCCCCGGCCCGCCGACCCAGCCCAACTGGCCGTAAAACACCAGCAGACCGATCAGGCCCAGCCAGAAGACCGGCATCGAATACCCCATCAGCCCCACGATCCGCACCACCTGATCGGCAAGGGTTCCGGGGCGCGTCGCGGCCAGCACTCCGGCCGGCACACCGACCAGCACGCCAAAAATCGTGGCCAGGGTCGCAAGCTCCAGCGTAGCCGGAAAATATCGCGCGATCTCTTCCAGCACCGGCTCGCGGGTGCGGATCGATTGGCCCAGGTCGCCCTGAAACGCATTGCCGACATAGATTGCGAACTGCCGCCACAGCGGCTCGTCCAGGCCCAGGGCCAGACGCACGGCGTCATATTGCGCCGCTGTCGCCCGTTCGCCCACGATCGACAGGACGGGATCGATCGGCACGACCCGCCCGATCAGAAAAGTCATCAGCAGCAGGCCCAGCAGCGTCACGGCAAGCGTGACAAGCTCCGTGCCGATGCGCAGAACGAGTGCGGTGGCACGCGACTGCGGGCCGTTGTGCGAGGTGTCGGTCATTGCAAGGGGGCCGCCGCACCGGCAGGTGCAGCGGCCCGATGCCTTACTTCGTCACAAGCCAGTAGGCCGCCGAGTCGGTCGCCCCGCCGGTATAGAAATTGCCCACATTGGCGCGCAACGCCGTCTGGCTTTGCTGCTGGAACATCATCACGAAAGCCGAGGTGTCGCGGTGCTTACGCTGAATTTCCTCGTACATCGCGCGGCGCTTGTCGCCGTCGCGTTCGGCCACGGCGGCTTCGGTCATCGGACCCAGGTCTTGCGGGTCCCATGCCGTGCGCCAGGCCAGAAAGCCGGTCGCCTTGGCTTCATCCGAGTTGTCGGGGTTCATCGCGAAGGTCGAGGCGTTGGTGTGCGGGTCGGGGTAGTCCGGCCCCCAGGTCTGCACGGTGATCTCGTGCTGACGGGCGCGGTACTTCTCGAGTGTCTGCGCGCCGTCACCCACGTCCAGCGTAACGTTGATGCCGATCTGGCCGAAGGTGTTTTGCACCGATTGGGCGATGTCCATGCGTTCTTGATTGTTGCGCACGGTCAGCGACACGTCGAGCGGCAGCGTCACGCCAGATTCGGCCATCAGCGCCTTGGCCTTTTCGATGTCCAGCGAATAGGGCGTCTCTTCCAGCGCACCGAGGAAACCCTTGGGCAGGAACGCCTGATGCACGCCCCACTGGCCCTTCAGGATCGTGTCGGTCATCCCCTTATAGTCGACCGCCCAGCGAATCGCCTCCAGCACCTTGGGGTTCGCCAGCGCCTCGACCTTCTGGTTCATCGCGAGGTAATAGATCTGTCCGCCTACATCGGTCTGCACGGTCACGTCGGCGTTGCCTTCGAGTCCGCCGATGTCGGTCGGCGTCATTTCGCGGGCGACGTCGATGTCACCCTGCTCCAGCAGCAACCGCTGGGTAGCGCCTTCGGGAACGTGCCGCATCAACACGTTCTTGAGGATGGCGTCCCCGCGCCAATGCCCGGTGCGCGCTTCGAGGATGTAGCCCTCGTTCGGTTTGAAAGACCGCAACACATAGGCCCCGGTTCCGGCCGAGTTCGATTTGAGCCATTCGTTGCCCATATCACCGTTGACTTCGTTCGCCATCGCCGTCGGCACGTCGACGATGTTCGCCACGCCCGCCGTCAGGCAGTTGTAGACGAAGGTCGGTGCATAGGGCTTGTCGGTCTTAAGAGTCACGGTGTCGCCGTCGAAGCTGATCATCTGATCGACGTTTTCCGGCGTCAGGCCGAATTGGGTCAGGATGAACGCCGGCGTCTTGTTCAGCTTGACCACGCGACGCAGCGAGTTCGCGGCGATTTCGGCCGTCACCGGGGTGCCTGATGAAAAGGTGACACCCGACTTCATCTTGAACGAATAGGTCAGCCCGTCCTCGGCGACAGACCAGCTTTCCGCGAGGCCCGGAATCAACTGGTCCGGATTGACCGGGTCCAATTCCACAAGCGTGTCATAAAGGTTGTTGTTCAGGTCGACACCCGAAAACTCGAACGCTTCGGCGGGGTCGATCGACACGATGTCGTCGATCGCATCGGCAATCACCAACGTGTCGGCGGGCGTTTCGGCAAACAGCGCTGCGGGCGCAGTGCCCAGCATCAGGGCAGCCAGAACCATGCCACAGTGGAAACCTTGCTTCATGACCATTGTAATACTCCCGGTTGATCTTTGTTATTCGACTCGACCTTGGCTGGCCGGACATTGACCCCAGAGGGCAAGTTTCCCTTCGGGGTGTCAATCACCAACTGACTGCCCCCGCGCCGGGGGCATGGTCGGCTATTGCAACGTACGTGCAGCAATTGGCAGTCAAAAAAAACGGGCGGTTCGGGAAAGGCACTTGCCACCCGGCTGCTGACAATTTGGCGAACCTGAGTGCAGGGATGTCTCCGTTCCAGTCGCCGGTGTGCTGGTCACGGGCGCTGGTTGATCTGCGCCGTCACAACGAAAAAAGATGATAACCAATGCAAATTTGGCAAAGACGATCAGGGCAGTGCCCTGAACCGTCGAGTCCGGCATGGTCTCGCAGAGAGCAATATTGATGCAGAAAGCCGCTAGCATCAGAGGCGGCGGTGCCAATAGGG
>JANNNU010000235.1:0-13359 GCA_031398695.1 Paracoccaceae bacterium
CGCGGCTGGCGGGGCCTTTCAATCCGGTCTGAACCCTCCCATATCGGGGTCAGGGACAGCGAGGCGTACCATGGGCATACTGGCGATGATCATCATCGGCGCGGCGTCAGGGTTCTTTGCCACGCGCCTGCTGCGGATCGAGGCGGACATTCTGACGACCGTTGCAATCGGGGTGGGTGGGGCCGTGATCGGCAGCCTTTTGCTGCGCCTGCTGCTGACGATCACCGGCTGGCTTGCCGGGTTCGTGGGGGCGGTGCTGGGGGCGATGCTGCTGATCTGGCTGTGGAAGACCCTTGGCGCGCGCTGATCAGCCGAGCCGCTTGATCGTCTCTTTCAGGCGGAAGCTCTTGTCGCCCGTCGTCTCCCACAGGATCTGACCTTGCCACGCGGCAAAGAGCAGACCCGCCGCCTCGCGCCCTTTGGCCCCGCCGCCCATCCTGACCGCCAGCGCCGCCTCGACCCGCGCACGCCAGGCGGCCGCGCGTGCCCGCAGCATCGGGTCGCGAAAATCGGTGGCCAGCAGGGTGATGTAGGCCGGCTCGCCCTGATCGACTCCCAGCGCCTTCAATAGACCCAGCGCGCCTTTTGGCGACAGTGGGGCGTCTGCCTCGGCTGTGGTGGTCGTCGCGTCCAGACCGTCCCACGAGGCCAGCATGGCGGCGCGCACCATCCCGTCGCGCGAGCCATACCGCTGCACCAAGGTGGGCGCCGCAAGACCGGTCGCACGCGCCACCGCCGAAAACGCCACGGCCTTGTCGCCCCCAGCCGCCAACAGCGCCCGGATCGCGGCAAAGATATCGGCATCAGGAATGGTGCGGCTGCGGGACATGCCCTGAACGTAAACGAAAGTTCATCAAAGAAAAGCGAAATCTAGCGCAACAGCCCCGGATCAGCGCCCAGATCAAGATCGGGAAACACGACCCGTTCCAGCGCCTGCGCCTCGATCCCGAACAGGCTGCGCAAGGCCCAGCCGGCATAGGCGCGCACGTCGCCGGTCGGCATCAGGTCACGCTCTGCCAGCAATTGCCCGTCGGCAAGTCCGGGCCATTGTCCGAACACCCTGCCGCCGCGCAGCGCCCCGCCGGCGGCGATCATCATGCCCCCGGTTCCATGATCCGTGCCCGTTGACCCGTTTTCACGCGCGGTGCGTCCGAATTCGGTCATCGCCAGCACCAGCGTCGTGTCCCAGGCGCGGCCCAGCCCATCGCGGATGGCCAGCAACGTGCTTGCCAGCAAGGGCATCTGATCGGACATGGTCCTGGCCTGTCCCTGATGCGTATCCCAACCGCCCAGCGAAAAGCTGGCGATCCGCGCGTCGTCGCGCAGACGCCCGGCGACGTAACTGCCCAACTGGCTCAACGCCTTGGCATCCTTGGGAATCCGCTCGGCGGCGGTGGCCTGGGTCAACGCCTGCGCTTCGGCATAGGTCGCGGCCAGCAGCGGGTCGGCTTCGTGCAGGCGTGTCAAAAGGGCGATGCCCTGCGACGACAACCCGGTTTCCTCGGCCGGGAACCAGTGCGCGGTCGGCACGTCGCCGTCGAGGATCATCAACCGCTCGCGCCCGACCGACACGGCCATCTGCGCCCCCGCGCCGGGGATGAGGCCGACGGCGCGGTTCAGCCAACCGTCCCCAGCGGCGCCGCCGTTCCCATCCGCGCCGCCCGACCCGGTTTCGAGCGCATCCTGTGCCACGAAATGGCTGCGGCCGGCGCGGTAGGGCGTGGCCACGGCCTGCACAAAGCCAAGCTGGCCGGCGTGCCACAGCGGCAAAAGATCGGCGGCATCAGGATGCAGAGCGAAAAAGCCGTCCAGCGGCACCCCACCCGTGCGCGACAGGGTGGGGCGCAGGCCCGCATAGGCCGGATCGCCGACTGGGCGCAGCACATCCATGCCGTCCATCGCCCCGCGCAACAGAACCACGACCAGCCGGTTCTCGCCCGGAGCCGCCGCAAAGCTGACCGGGGTCAGCAGCTGCGAGGCCGCGACCGAGCATCCGATCAGGAACCCGCGACGCGATAGCAGCAGATCGCGCATCGTCACCTCCGCATCATGTCGGGCGAGCCGAGCAGAACCGCCAGCCCTTCCCAGCGTTGTTCGGCAGCCGCGACCGCCGATACCAGCAGCGGCGAGGCCAGATCGCCCAGCACCGCGTGGGTCTGTGCGACAGGATCGGCCCGGTCGCCGGTCAGCCGGGCCAGATCGGCGGCCCAGTCGAGCCGGGATGCCAGCATGGGCGGCGTCAGCCAGCCCTGCGCAAGTTCGGGCCAGCCATCGGGGCGGCGGGCGGCAAAGATCGGCTGGCCCATCCGGGCCATCACCTCAGACAGGCGCAGGCCACGCTTGCGAAATGCCGGGGTTTCTTCCGGGTCACCGGTCAGGCCCACGGCCCGCAGCGTGGCTGCCACGTATTCCTGCGGACTGCGCAGTTTGGCCAGCGCAGGGTCGCGCGCCGTGGGGTGGGCCAGCAAAACACGGTAAACCGGCCGCAATTGCCCGTCTGCGCGCAGATAGGCATCGCGCAGGCTGTCGACCAGATCGACGGGCGGCACGTCGGCCACGAAGTGCCGCGCCAGCATCACGGCGATGCTGTTCGCCGTCTCGGGGTGGATGGCCGCCGTTTCCACCAGCCGGTCGATCTCATCCACGCCATCGCGATAGCGTTCGCCCAGAATGGTCTTGGTGCCCGGTTCGGCCGCGCGTGCATCCAGCGTCCGCGTGACACCATCCGAGCGCATCCCGGCAAGGAGCCGCGCCAGTTCGGTCACGTCATCCTGCCCGAAGCCTGCGCCAAGGCTGTGCAGTTCCAGAAATTCGCGGGCCAGATTTTCGTTCAGCCCGCGCCCCTTGCGCAGGCCCAGGTCAGAATTCGGCCCCACGGATCCGGTCTGGCTGAGATAGGCCTGCATCGCCGGATGCCACAGCGCAGCGCGCAGCATGTCGGCAAAGCGTCCGGCGACGTGCGGGCGGATCGCCTCGTCGCGGTAGGGTGGAATGAATTGCTCGGGTCCGCCGGATGCCGAGACCGTCAACCGGTTCGCCCACAGATTCACCAGCCGCTCGACGAAACCGCACCGCGCCGACGCGGGCCGCGCGACGAAACCCACGGCGTCGCGCCGCGCCACCGGGCGCAGGTCCACGACCTGCCCCTGCGGTGGCTGACCCTGCCGACGCCGCCGCGCCTCGGCCAGCGACGCCTGGCGTTGCGCATAGCTCAGCGGCGTCCAAAGGTCGGCGGCGGGATCGGGTGTGTCGAGTTGCAACAGCACCCGGTCCGGGTCCACGCCACCGCCGCCTGGCCCAGCCGCAAGCGACCAGCCAACTCGCGGGCCGTAGCCAAAGCGGATTTCTTCCAGCAGGCTTGCGGGTTCGGTCACGTCGGTCCCCGGCGATTGCACCGTTTCAACATGGGCGGCGCCGGGCCGGGTTCAACCCTGTCCCGCTGCGCCTGGCGTCTGTCAGCCCTCGACATCGGCGAGCTTCGACACCTGCGCAAGACGCCGCACCCCGGCGTGGGTTTGCAGCATGTTCTTGGCTTGGCGGACAAGGTTCACCTCTTTCAGGACCTGCCATTGCCGATAGTGGACGGTGTAGATCTCCACCCCTTCGGGCAGCGGTTCGCCCCGCGCGTTGCCGCCAAGAATGTAGTGCTGCTCTTCGGGCAGGATGTTCCACTCCAGCCCTGCCGCCTTGATCGCCAGCGGCATCGACATCTGGTCCAGGTAGGGGCGCTTCTTGGGAAGCGCGGGATTGGCATCCAGCTTCTGCGCGATATCCATCCAGACCTGCGGGAAACTTCTGCCATCCGCCGTCCGGTGGCCTTCGGGAAAGCTGAACAGGCCAGAGCTGAAATACGGCACCTTGGTGTTGCCGCGCTTTTGCCGCATCAGGTGAAACCGCTCGGCAGGCAACGGCATGTCGCATGTAGCATAGATGTCGTCCCAGATCGACTGCGGCGCCCAGTTCATCGATGCCGCCTTGGACAGCGAGACGTGCCCCGGGCGGGTGATCGCCTCGACGCTGTTGGGGCGGATGCACAGAACATCGCTGTCCATGAAACAGGAAAACTCGGTGTCGCGCGGCTCGAGCGTGGCCAGCAGTTTGTTCCCATGCGGGTAGGGCGGATCGAACCGGCCCTCGACCTCAAAGCCGCGCAGATCGCACGACAGTCGGTCCAGCACCACGCGCACCTCCTTGCTGACCGTGTCAAGCTTCGGAGCGGGGCAATACCCGACCAGTGCGACGGTCTGCCCGAACTGCTCGCGCAGCGATGCGGCCAGATAGCAGGCCATCAGTTCGTATTCCGGAGGCTCGACGATGAAAAAGACGGTCAGGCGGGCGGTCACTCAGTCCTCCTCGTCGGGGTGGCGTTCGCCGCTTGCCAGTGCGCGAAACGGCTTGCCGCGCCGTGCAGCAAAGCCGTCGAGCAAGGCGGCGGTTTCGCTGGGTGTCGGGATGTCCGGGTGCTGGTTGGGACCAAGGTGGCCGAGGTTGCGCAGCCGCTCGAACAGGTGCGCAAAGTCCAATTCGCCCACAGACTGAAAGTCGGCCCGGTTGGCACCGCCCGAGATCCAGTCGGTCCGGATCGCGTCGATTTCCGCCGGAGTTATCCCGGCAAAGCTTTGAAACTGCAGCCGGTAGTCTGCGGTGTTGGCCCGGCTGCGGCGCAGGATCATCGTGACGCGGGTTTCGGGGCGCACGACGAACGCAGCCAGATGCAGCGCCGAGCCATCGAGGCCGACGATCTGGCGTGCCGCCTTGTAGCGCGCGATCTGAACGGCGACCGGATGCCGTTCGGGGTAGAACACCTCGAAGCCTGCACGCGTCATCGCCTCTTCGATCAGCGCCTCGCCCAGGATGCCACCGCGTTCCGCCCTCAGTTTCGCCCGCGAGACGTAAAGCCGGTCCGGGCCGTCGGGGGTCACATGCGCGAGCCGGTCCTTCATGAACGCGCGATAGGCCGGCGACCCGGCATAACGCTCGCCCCAGCCAAAGCCCAATTCGGGCACGATCAGCTGTTCGACACGCAAGACACCGCTTGCCGCGCGGCGCGGCACATCGATGCCCAACAGATCGAAGATGGCATCATGCGTGTCGATGCCCCGGTCGGAGTCGCCGCGATAGGGCAGAAAGAGGATGCCATCCACCCACGGAACCTGATCCAGCGCCCACAGCCGGGCGGTGGATTCGACCAGAAAATGCCCGAAGTGACGGCGAAAGTGGCCAGCGTAAAGATGGCATCCCGCCAGGTCCTGCACCGGTTCGTCCGGTCCGAGCGTGGGCGCGGGCATGGCCTTGCCCGCCCGGATCCAGCCTTTCGACAGCTTGCACCAACGCCCATCCGACAGCAGCACGCCCGAGGCCAGCCTGGCGTCCCCGTCGCGCTCCGGCACCACCAACGCGCGCGCCAGCCGCAGGATCGTGCCGCGAAACGGGGTGTCGGGCGGGGCGGCTTCAGGGGGGGCGTCGGGTGCGGTTCGGGGCAGGCTTCGCGGCACCGCAGCGCGAAACTGTGCGACCGTTCTGCGGGCGATCTTGCTGTCGGGCATCTGGCGCAACAGCGCTTCGGCGGCCCGCAAACCCGACCGCATATGGCCGCGCGCCATGGCTTCGGCAAAGAGCGCCTTTTGCCAGGGGGCGAGACCCCGGCGCGCGCGGTAGGCGCGGGCGTGGGCCGTGGCATCGAACGTGCCATGGGCCACGCCTTCGATCAGCGACTGCAACACCCCGACCGATTTCAGCTGCCGGATCGCCCGGTGGCCCATATGCGGGGCAGTGATCTGGCGAACCCCCGGTCCCCGGATGCGGTCGGCATGGGCGCGGTCCTCTGGAACGAACGGGTCGAACACCACGTACACCTCGGACGCCAGCGGCGCGGCTGCTGCGGCGTCCAGATGCGCGGGTGTTTCCCAGTCCCACGTCTTGGTCGCGTAGCGATAGCGTTTGTCAAACCGGGCCACCTTGCGCGACAGACTGGTCTGCGGGCTGAACGCGAGCACGACCGACCCCGGCACCAGCGCCGAATAGGTCAGCGCCGCAAAGCCGCCCATCGAAGCCCCCACGAAACACACCCGGCGAAATTGCGCGAACAGGCCGGCGACCCGCAGGCGTTCCAGCAACGGCGCGGTGTCAGCGTTGCGATACCAATCCTTGCGGCTGGCCATGATCCCCAGGATCGACACCCCGGCATTGGCGGCACGCATCTGCAGCCAGGGCTGCGGCGGGTCATATTCGCCCACCGACGCAAGGTTGTCGAACGTGACCAGCAGCACATCCGACCGGCGCAGGAACCACGCATCGACCAGCCCGCCCCGCAGAAGAAAGCTGTCCCGCTCCACCGCCCGATGCGCGTCGGTCTCCACCGGCGGGTCCGCAAACAGCGCGGGCCGGGGTGCCGCGACTGTGTCGGCATCCGCATCGGTGTCGGCATCGCGGGGCATGGCAGCCTATCCCCCGCGCCGGTACAAATGGACGCCGGCCTTTGACGCCTGCTGATCCATCACCAGCCCTGCCGCCTGCAACAGGCTGCGGATCTCGGCCATCCCCTCGCGCCCAAAGACCGCGCGGTGCATTTCGGCGATCAGGGTGTCGATGCCGCTCAAGTCGGCATAGCGCAGGAAATCCAGCTCGCCGCCCTCGATGTCCATCATGATCGTGTCATGCGGAAAGCTGGTCCGGATCTCGTCATACCGCAGCACCGGCACCTCGACTGGCTGCGCCCGTTCCAGCTTTTGCGGATCAAGGCCCGAACCCAGAAAGTTGCCGTTGACGAAAAAGGTCACCGTCCGAGGTGCGTCCGCCGCCGACAGCACCACCCCGTGGCGTAGCGTGATCTGGTCTGTCAGCCCGTTGCGCGCGTGCAGCGCCGTGATGTGCGGGATCAGATGCGGGTTCGCCTCGACCGACAGCATCGCGGCCGTCCGGCACTGGCGCGCCAGCACCGCGCCCACAAGACCCGAGCCCGCACCCAATTCCAGAACCCGCGCGCCCGGCCGAATCGCCGCCAGCCCGATCGCCAGTTCGTGCCGTTCATAGCCACCGGTCTGCATCGCCGCGATCATCCCGGGTCGCAGATGCGGTGCGTCCGGCACCTCGATGCCATGGCAGGTGGCGACGATGGCGGGCGGATCGGTGGCAATCGCCAGGTCTGGGGCGGTCATGTCGGTGTCCTGTGATCGGGGCCGTCGGGGGACGCATGCTCGGTCTTTTTGGCTACTATGCCGCGTCGGGGATCGGCTGTCATCCGGGTTCCGCGACTGCCGCGTCCTTTGCCGGGGGGATTGAAGCAAAAATCGAAACAACCTGGCCGTCCGTGTGGCATGGCGCTGCGCGGCGGTGGGCGGGGTTGAAGCGGTTGATGACGCAGTTCTATGATGGGTGCAGCGGTTCGGGAGTGGGTGGGTGTCAGATCTGTTGGCGACAAGGCGGTCGGTCGGGCGGCCACGCGGGGCGTCCGGGTCGTTCGGGACGGTCGATTTCCCGCTGCGCCGACATGACAGCCCCCATGGCAAGGTCACCGCCGTGTCGATGATGAAGGACGAAGGCCCCTATGTCATCGAATGGGTCGCGCATCATCTGGCTGTCGGCTTCACCGATCTGGTCGTCTATACGAACGATTGTTCGGATGGCACCGACGACATGTTGATCCGGCTGGAGCATCTGGGCCTGGCCCACCACCGCCGCAATGTCATTCCCGAAGGGTTGCGCCCGCAACCCTCGGCGCTGAACCACGCGCAGGACGAACCGGTGGTGCAACAGTCCGATTGGGTTATGGTGTTCGACGCGGATGAGTTTCTGTCGATCCGGTATGGCGACGGAACGCTCGATGATCTGATCGCGGCCGCCAAGGCGCAGGACGCCAATGGCATCGTCGTGACGTGGCGGATCTTCGGGTCGGGCGGGGTGGTCGAATGGTCGCGCGCGCCGGTGACCGAGCAGTATCTGATGGCCGCGCCGACAAGCTGGAACAAGGGCTGGGGCGTGAAAACCCTTTTCACCTTTGATGCGGACTATTGGAAGCTGGGCATCCACCGCCCCAAGATGAAGAACCGGCATATCGACACCGGCTTTCCCGACACGGTGAAGTGGCTGAACGGGTCAGGCCGGGTGATGGAGGATTACTTCAAGTTTCGTGGCTGGCGGTCAATCACGCGCACCGTCGGTTATGACTGGGTGCAACTGAACCATTACGCCGTCAAATCCGTCGACAGCTATGCCATCCGCAAACTGCGCGGCAATGTGAACAACAAGAAGGACAAGTACAACTCCGACTACTGGTCCTTGCAGGACCGCAACGAGAACCGCGACGACACGATGCTGCGCTACACCGCAAAGCGCAACGAAATCATCGCGCTTCTGCTGGGTGATCCGGAACTGTCGCGCCTGCACCATGCCGCGGTCGAGCGGGCCGAGGCGCGGCTTGCCACGCTGCGCACGACGCCGGAATATGCCGATCTGGTCGCGGACCTGGCCCGTGCGTCGAGCGTGCCGATCCACGAGATCGTGGCAAAGCCGCCGCAAGCGCGCGACAAGGAAAAGATTGCCTCGCTGATGTCCGACGTGGAAAAACGGCTGGGGTCCAAGGCAAAGGCGGACCGAAAGGCGACGCCGCGCGATCCGGTCGAAACCGTGCCGTCGGGCAATTACCGGTCGGAGCCGATGGATCTGGGCGCAGCGTTGCAGGGCGATTGGGTGGCCAACCACGATATCCTGCTGCCGCTCGATCCGCGCCTGTTCACCGAACCCGCCCTGCAAACCATCGCCAAGGGCAAGTTCGATCGCGGCTTGGCGCGGCGCCTGCCGCAGGTTCTGGATCGTGGCGTGCGCTTGCTGGAGGTCGGGGCCGGCGTCGGTTTCTTGGCCGCGCAGCTGGCGACAGTCCGGCCCGATCTGACGATCACGCTGCAGGAGGATCACGGTAGCTTGCGCACGGCCCTGGCCCTGATCTTCAGGCAAAACAAACGTTCATTTTCGTCCGAACTGCACCTAGTGGACGACGCCCTGACGGACGATCCCTCGCATGGCCTCGCCGCTTTGATCGCCGAGTTCCGCCCCGAGGTGCTGTGCCTTGCCGATCCGCGTCTTTCGCTGCACGTCTTGCAAGCCGCGCTGACCGCACGACCGCGACAGATTTTTCTCTATGGTCGCCTGCTCGACACCCACCGCGACGGTCTGCCAGAGTTTGACCGCTGGCTGGCGGATCTTGGCTATCTGCCCGGCTACGGCTTTGATCCGAACCTGACGCGCGGCTTTGGACTGGGGCATGTCGATCTGAAATAGCGCCGACTGGACAGGGCGTATCTGCTGCGGCATTGTCGCGCAAAATGAAACACAACGCCCGCACGGGCCCCGAGGTAGGTATGACAGCCCCCGTCCGCAGACCCGTCGCATCGCTCTGGATCGGCGAAAAGCTGCATTACCTCAATCAGTTGTGTCTGCTCAGCCATGTGCGCCACGGCCACCCGACAACGCTATACTGCACCGACACGGTCACCAACGTTCCCGACGGCATCGACGTGCGTCCGGCGTCCGAGATCATGAAGATCGACATGGACATCGTGCGGCAGACGTCTGAAAGCTACCTGTCCAACGTGTTCCGCTACAAGATGATCCAGGCAACGGATGCGGTCTGGATCGATTGCGATGCGTTCTGCCACCGCCCCTTTCCCGACCAGATGCAGAACATCTATGCCGGCCATGGCTTTCGCGGTGCGCTGAACTGCGGCGTCGTCTACATCCCGAAGCAGGGAGAGTTGATCCACCGCCTGCTGGATTACTACGACAATCTGCCCGACGCCCCGGCCTGGTTCAACAAGCAGCAGCGCAAGCGGCTGGAAAAGCAGGACCGGCATCTGCCCCACGCTGTTCGCATCTACAATGCGGAACGCACGGCGTTCGGCCCGCAGGCCTTTACCTACTTTGCCCAGCAGACCGGTGACTACGACAAGGCGCTGACGCACGACTATCTGTATCCGGTGCCGTTCCAGTTGAACGACGTGTTCTTCGATCCGCATGGCCGGGTCGAGGGGCACTTCACCGACAACACGTGGTCGGTGCACCTTTATACCAACGGGACGAAACCGTGGTGGCGCAAGAACCCGCCGCTGGCGAATTCCTATGCGGCCCGGATGTGTGCCGAAATCGGGGTGAACCCCGCTCTGGCGCTGGAGGAGTAGCGTGCTGCGCTCACTCCGGACCGCCGTCCTTGCCAAGGCCGCATTCGCCGCGTGCCGCCGGCGGGCGCACCCGCGACAGGGCAGATCCCATGGGCATTAGTCTGATCCCGGGCCTGTTTCTGGCGCGCCATGCTGGGGCCGTGGCAGGCTGCCGCCGTGGCGTGGTTCTGGGGCGGCAAAAGCTGCACATGCCGGAACGGCGGATGATGAAGTTCGTCCGATCGCTGAACGCGATGGGTCACGCGGTGACCGAAGCGCAGATCACCCAGCCCGACGGTTTCACCGAGGCGTTGCTGACCACGCTGGGTTATCCCCGGATCGAGGCGCTGGATTTCACCGACAAGGAAGGGGCCGAGCATGTGCACGATCTCAACCTTCCGTGCCCGGACCATCTGCGCGGGCAATTCGACGTGGTGATCGACGGCGGAACGACCGAGCATATCTTTCACATCGGTCAGGCGCTGGACACCTGCCACCACCTGCTGTCGCCCGGCGGGGTCTTTCTGTCGTATGTGTCGGCGGACGGCTGGTTCGGCCACGGGTTCTTTCAGACCGGCCCCGATGTGCCCTGGCGGTATTGGCACCACGCGCGCGGTTATGAGATGCTGGAGGTATCGATCGTCGCGCGCACCGTGCCGGACGCCCTCGTTGCGATCCCTGATCCGACCGGACAGCCCCGCGGCGGCGAACGCGCGCTGTCCGGGCCGCACATGATCCTGTGTGCCGCGCGCAAGCCGATGATCGACCCGCCCTACGCGTTGCCGATCCAGAGCCATTACACCACGGACTGAACCCGCGGGACACGCCGGCGTCGCGTGTCAGCCGACCTTTGCGCCCGGTTTGAACGGCGCCATGCCAGCGCGGGCCAGCGCGTCGGCCCGCTCGTTCTCGGCGTGCCCGGCATGGCCCTTGATCCAGCGCCACTCGACCGTGTGACGCGCCTGCGCTGCGTCCAGCCGCTGCCACAGATCGACGTTCTTCACCGGATCGCGCCCTGCGGTGCGCCAGCCGTTGCGCTTCCAGCCATGGATCCACTGGGTTACGCCATTCTTGACATAGGCGCTGTCCGTGACCACAACGACCGCGCTGTCACGCGTCAAGGCTTCGAGCGCGGAAATGGCGGCCAACAACTCCATTCGGTTGTTGGTGGTCAGTGGCTCGCCGCCTGACAGTTCGCGTTCCTTGACGACCTGCGCCCCGTCCCGGGCGATCAGCAGGGCACCCCAGCCCCCCGGTCCGGGATTCCCGCTGCACGCGCCGTCTGTGTAGGCAAAGACCTGCGTCATGCGAACGCGGTGACCATCAGGCTGGCGACGACGACCACCGTAAGGCCCGCGCGCAGCGGCATCCACCACGGCGGCGTCAGCCCGTGCTGGCCGAAGAACCAGTCGAGCCCCAGAAGCCCCACGAATCCGGCAGCCAGATAGATCGCCGCCGAAACTGGCCCGCCCCCGACAAAGAAGAATGCCCACAGCGCCGGGATCACCGACAGGGCATAGAAGATGCCGGTGTTGACCTCGGCCCGCGCGGCAAACCCCCACAGTGCGCCGGACATGAACGACAGGATGACCGTTCCGTAAGCCAGCCCCACATAGGGCCCAAGAAACCGCGGGCCCATCCAGCGCAGCCCGAATTCCGCCAGACCGGGCGACAGTTCCGTCGCCACGCTCCACAGGAACGGCAGCAGACCCGCCAGCCCCAGGATCAGCGCAGGGCGCGGAATCGCAGTCATGCCGGTTCCCGCAAGACGCGCGGCACCTTGAATTCGACATGCTCCTGCGCGGTTTCCACCAGCTCTACCGTCACGGCAAACCGGTCGCGGAACGCGTCGATCACCTCGTTAACCAGCACTTCGGGCGCCGAGGCCCCAGCGGTCAGTCCCAGTGACCGGATCCCCTCCAGCGCACGCCAGTCGATGTCCGTCGCGCGCTGGACGAGTTGCGCATAGCCGCATCCGGCGCTGCGCCCCACCTCGACCAACCGCATCGAGTTGCTGGAATTCGGCGCGCCGATCACCAGTAGCGCGTCGATCCGGGGCGCGATCGCCTTAACCGCTGCTTGCCGGTTGGTGGTGGCATAGCAGATGTCTTCTTTGTGCGGCCCGACGATGGCGGGGAAGCGGGCCTGCAACGCAGCCACGATGCCGGCAGTGTCATCGATAGACAGGGTGGTCTGCGTGATGAACGCAAGCCGCGCCGGATCGCGCACGGCCAGCCGCGCCACATCCGCCTCGGTTTCCACCAGCAGCACCTCGCCCGGGGGCAGCTGGCCCATGGTGCCGATGGTTTCGGGGTGGCCGGCGTGGCCGATCATCACCATCTGCAACCCGGCCTCGTGGTGCCGGGCCGCCTCGTTGTGCACCTTGGTTACCAGCGGGCAGGTGGCGTCGACGGCGATCATCTGGCGCGCCTCGGCCTCGGCCGGTACCGATTTCGGCACGCCATGGGCGGAAAAGATCACCGGGCGGTCGGGGGGGCAATCCGCGACTTCTTCGACGAACACCGCACCTTGCGCCCGCAGTGCGTCGACCACGAACTTGTTGTGCACGATCTCGTGGCGCACATAGACCGGCGCGCCCCATTTCTGCAACGCCAGCTCGACGATCTTGATCGCCCGGTCCACACCGGCGCAAAAGCCGCGCGGCGCTGCAAGATACAGGGTCAACGGTCGCAAAGCAGGCGCAAGCGGGGTCATCGGGGCCTCGTGTCGTTCGTCCAACAGCTATGCCGATGCGTGCCGCTCGTCCAGAGTGCAGCGGCCCGCCTTGACCCCTTTGCAGGGATCGGCTGGCCGGATTGCCGCGTCACTTGACGTCGGCAGAGACCTCTTCCAGCCGGTCCATCGGGCGCGGCTCGCGCGGTGGGCGGCCGATCACGTCGCGCAATTCGTCAAGCTCGATGAAATTGTCGGCCTGACGGCGCAATTCGTCGGCGATCATCGGCGGCTGGCTGCGGATCGTCGACACGACGGACACCCGCACACCCTGGCGTTGCAGGCTTTCAACCAGCGGGCGGAAATCGCCGTCGCCGGAAAACAACACGATATGATCCACGCGCGGCGCGAGTTCCATCGCATCGACGGTCAATTCGATGTCCATGTTGCCCTTGACCTTCCGGCGGCCCTGGCTGTCGGTGTATTCCTTGGCCGGTTTGGTCACCATCGTGAAGCCATTGTAGTGCAGCCAGTC
>JANNNU010000001.1:0-3486 GCA_031398695.1 Paracoccaceae bacterium
CACGAAATGCGTGTCGTGGACCTGCCAGTTGAACGGCACAACGGCCAGCATCACCCCGGTCAACCCGCCGATCACGAAGGTGGCAAAGAAGCCGATGATCCACAGCATCGGCAGGTCCATCCGCACCCGGCCCTTCCACAACGTGCCGATCCACGAAAAGATCATGATCGACGTCGGCACTGCGACCAGCGTCGAGGCGGCGGAAAAGAACGCCAGCCCCATGTGCGGGATGCCGGTGGTGAACATGTGGTGGACCCAAAGCCCAAAGCTGAGCACCGCCAGCGACACCGCCGCCGCCACGACCCAGCCGTAACCCAGCAGGGTGGTGCGGGCCATCACCGGCAGGATGGTGGCGATCATGCCCGCAGCGGGCAGGAAGATGATGTAGACCTCGGGGTGACCGAAAAGCCAGAACAGGTGCTGCCACAGCAACGGATCGCCGCCATTCTCGACCTGGAAGAACGGCCAGTCCAGCGCGCGCTCGACCTCGAGCAGCAGCGACCCGAGGATCATCGGCGGAAACGCCGTCAGGATCATCACCGACACCACCAGGATGAACCACGCAAAGATCGGCATCCGCGACAGGCTCATCCCCGCCGCGCGGTAGCGCAGCACCGTTACGATCACCTCGATCGCCGTGGCGATGGCCGACACCTCGATCGAGGTGATGCCCAGAAGCCAGACATCCGCCCCGATTCCTGGCGAAAATGCCGCCGACGACAGCGGTGGATACATGAACCAGCCGCCATCGGGCGCAAGGCCCATCAGCATGGCGATGATGACCGCGCTGCCGCCAAAGATGTAGACCCACAACCCGTAAGCCCCCAGCCGCGGAAATGCCATGTCGCGGGTGCCGAGCATGGACGGCAGCAGCAGGACCGACATCGCCTCGAAGAACGGGATCGCGAAGAGGAACATCATCACGGTGCCGTGCATCGTGAAGATCTGGTTGTAGACCTGCGGCTCCATGAAGGCCGAGCCGGGCGTGGCCAACTGCGCGCGGATCAGCATGGCCAGGAGGCCGCCGATCAAAAAGAACGTCGTGGCCACGATCAAAAACAGGCCGCCGATGCTGTTGTTGTTGCTGGTGGTCAGCCAGCCACGCAGGCCGGGTTCGGACGCCCAGATGCGGTGCAGCGCCCGGTGCAGGCGCAGCGCCTTGCCGCGCGGGCGATGCTCCGGGTCGGGTGTCACTGGGCCGGTCACGGCGCACCGTCGCGCAGGAACGCGTCCCACGATGCTGCGTCATGCGCCTGTACGGAAAACACATGCTCGCGGTAGCCGCGCCCGCTGAACTCGGCGCTTTGGCCCGCATAGATGCCGGGGGCCGCAGCCTCGATCCTCAGCACGTTCACATGGCCCGGAATGGCATCCAGTTTGCCCGCCAGACGCGGTACCCAGAACGCATGGATCACGTCGAGGCTGGTGATCTCGACATCCACCGGACGGCCGGCGGGAATGTGCAGCACCCCCTCGGTCGCAAGCTGTGGCGCGTCGTCATAGCCGAAGGACCACGCCCATTGCCGCGCCTCGGCCCGCACCGTGACCAGATCGGCGGCACCGTGCGGCAGCAGCCGCTCGCCGACAAAAAGTCCGTAAAGGGTCAGCGCTGCCAGCGTGACCATCGGAAACGCAAGGCCGAAGCCCAGGAACCACACGCGCTCTGAACCCAAGCCCCCTGCCGCAGGCCTTTCGCGCCCGCGCACGGCCAGAACCAGCAGCACCATCATCAGAACGAAGATGACCGATCCGCCCGCCAGCATCACCCACCACAGCTCTGCAATCGTCACGGCGGCGGGGCCTACGGGATGAAGCATTGAAAGCCGGTCCTGGCAACCGGCGGTGATCTGAAGCGTTGTGACAGCGATCACCAACCGCAGGAGGCGACCGTGACGCAGGAAATGACTCAGAAGCCCGATGACGTTGCGCCGTTCGTCGACCCGATCATCGACAGTCCGGCGTTCGAGCAAACCGAATCGCGCGTGGCGATCTGGGGCCATCCGCTGCACGCGATGTCCGTCGCCTTTCCGGTGGCGCTGACGTTCTGTGCGTTCGGCGCGGACGTGCTTTACTGGTGGTCGGGCGAGGAGCGCTGGGCCTGGGCGGCGCTTTGGGCGTCGGGCACCGGGTTTCTGTTCGGTCTTCTTGCCGGGGCGACGGGTACGATGGAGCTGTTGATGGTGCCCGGCATCCGCATCCGCGCCGCCGCGTGGACGCATTTCGTCATTGCGGTGATGCTGCTGGCCGTTCTGGGCCTGAACTGGGGTTGGCGCCTGACCGGATACGAAACCGTCATCCTGCCCTGGGGCATCCTGATGTCGGGCTTTGCGGTTCTGATGGTCTCGGCAACGGGATGGCATGGCGGAAAGCTCGTTTTCGACTATCGGTTGGGTGTGGCGAAGGGCAACTGACGCCCCAGCGGTTGTTGCAGCCAGTCTGGCAGCGGGATCGCTGTCAGGTCCGGCTTGGCGAGTACGAGGCACAGGATGCCGATCACCAGCGCCGTGGTCAGGACCGTCGGCACCACCGGTTCCGGCGGTTCGTGGTGGCCTTCGGTTTCGGCCACCGCGATGATCGTGTGGCCCACCCAAGCGTGCATTGCGACCAGCCCCGAAACGAGCACGAACTTTGCAAAGATCCACACGGTGAACACGTCGCGCAGGAACACCAGCGCCGTGCCCGAGGCGATGGCGATCACCGCGGCGGGGGTGATGATCCAGACATAGCCATAATGCGTCGCCCGGCGGATCTGCGTGAATTCGGCCTGCACATCGGCGCGGTCATGGCGGGCGAGCATGCGGGGCAGGGCCAGCACGCCCGCGACCCAGATCAACAGAAACGCCAGATGCAGCGCCTTGACATGCGGGACCAATGCCGCCGCCCACGTCACTGGACCTCTCCCATCGCGCGCCACGCGCGGCGGGCCAGCAGCGCGCCCCAGACCGCATAGGCCAGACCTGCCGGCATCCACATCACCAGTCCGCCCAGCTGCTGATCGGACAGGGGCGTGTATCCCCACATCAGAGGCGCTGCGGCGTGTGTGGCATAGACCGCGTCCGGGGCCAGGGTCAGAATCGCGCCCAACAGGCCCATGGCAAGATAGGCCGGGAACACCCACACCACCCCCGCCCCGCCCGGGTGCGAAAAGACCGCCCGCCAGAACAACCACGCCGATCCGAAGAGGCTGGCCTGCATGACCCAGTAAAGCGCCATGTGTCCCAGCGCCGCATCATAGACGGCTGGTGCGTGCCAGAGCCACAGCATCGCAGTCGAAAGAAGGAACGGCACGCCCACGCCCATGCCTGCGCCAGTGCCCACCCGCGACGACCGCGCCAGCGCAAACAGCGGGGCCGCCACTGCCACAAGGAGGACATGGTGCACGACTCGGGCCGAAAAAAGCCCCGCCGAAAGCGCGCAAAGTGGCGACAAAAAGGCAAAGGCCAACACCGCGACACCCGCAGCCCCGGGCCGTGTCCGGCCCACCCA
>JANNNU010000013.1:0-17406 GCA_031398695.1 Paracoccaceae bacterium
GGCCCGCGCCAGAACCGACGTCGTCGATGATCCGCCCAGCACCTCGGCCAGCAGCACCAGCGCCGCGGCTTGCCGCTGGTCGCCGGGGTTGCGCTCGGCGGCCAGATAGCTGCGCAAGACATAGGGCTCAGACACCCGCTCGTCGGTCATCACCAGCCGCCGCGCCGCCAGTTGCGGCGGCTCTTGCGGGCGCACCCGCGGTGCTATGGCGTCCGACGGTGCCAGCGTACCGTAATGCGTGCGGGCCATCTCCAGCACGGCCTGCGGCTCGACATCGCCTGCCACGATCAGGATCGCGTTGTTTGGCGCATAATTGGCCTGATAGAACGCCAGCGCGTCGGCGCGCGAAAGCTGCTCCATCTCGTGCCGCCAGCCGATCACCGGAATGCCGTAAGGGTGGTTCAGATACTGCGCGGCCGCCATCTGTTCGTTCAGCAGCGCCCCGGGCGAGCTGTCAGTGCGCTGGTTGCGCTCTTCCAGAATGACCTGGCGTTCGGTCGCAACCTCGTCTTCGGTCAGTTGCAGATCGCGCATCCGGTCGGCTTCCATCCGCATCATCAGATCCAGCCGATCAGCGGCAACACGCTGATAATAGGCGGTATAATCATAGCTGGTAAAAGCGTTGTCGCGCCCGCCCTGCGCCGATACCGTGTCGGAAAACTCGCCCGACGCCATGTCATCGGTGGCCTTGAACATCAGATGCTCCAGAAAGTGGGCGATGCCGGAATGGCCCGGTGGTTCGTCCGCCGACCCGATACGATACCACACCATCTGCACCACCACGGGGGCGCGGTGATCCTCGATCACCACCACCTGCATCCCGTTGTCGAGCATGAAGGCGCTGACCGGTTCGGCCAGCAGCGGACCGCCCGAGGACACGGCGAGCGTCAGGCCAAGGCCAAGTTTGCGCAGCATAGTCGTTCTCCGGTCGCTTCAATGGGTGAAACCTACGCGGCGCACCCGGCGATGCAAGGCCGGTCCACGCGGATGTGACTATTCGCCGTCCTGCGGCGGCGGCGCCGACGGCGTGCGCGCACCGGCCCGACGCCAGCGGGCCAGTTCCGCGTGCTGGTCCAGCGACTGGCGGCCATAGACCCGGAAATAGACATTCAGGTCAAAGACGCGCTCCAGCAGTCTGGCGTCATTTTTCTGCCGGAACGCCAGATCCTCGGCCGCGAGCGTGCCGCGGATGTTTGCCGTCACCCCGTTGCGCCCTGCGTAGTTGGTCAGCCCTGCGTCGCCTGCGGGAATGCCGCCCGCCGGGCGCACCTGCCCGCCCAATGCCGCGATCGCGTCAGCCTGCGGATCGGTATCCGTCAGGTTGCCCTGGCCCGGCGTCGGATCGGGCAGCGCCGTCAAATCGGCCGGCAATTCCAGCGGCTTCGAGGGCAGGATCGAAAACTCGTCGGGACCGTTTGAAGACGACCGCAGGTTCATCAACTGCGGCACGTCATCGCCGTTGCCACAGGCCGACAGCGACAGACCGGCAAGACACGCCCATGCCAAAACCCGCAAAGACTGCCTGCTACCCGCCATCCGCATCCCGCTCTCGCCTCGCACCATGTCCTGTCAGGTTCGTATTATCGCAAAGCCCCGCGGTCGTCACGGGGTCTTTCGCCGGTTGGGCGGGCTTGCGTTTTTCGCGGGCGCGTCGGGTGCCTTGCGGTCCGCAACCTTGCGCGGCGGTTTTGCCGGCGCGGCCGGACCGCCCGAAAACACCACCAGCCCCAGCGCACCGGCAAAGATCGCGATATCTGCAACGTTGAACGCATAGGGGTTTTCGAACCCGCAGCACGACATGTTCAGAAAATCCGCGACCGCACCATAAGCCACGCGGTCCACCACGTTGCCCAGCGCCCCGCCGATCAGCAATCCGGCCGACACCTGCGCCCAGGTGCGCGCGCCTTCGCGGCGTACCCAGATCCACACCCAGACCGAAATGGCCAGCGCGACGGCGATCAGGACCCAGCGCATGATGTCGGCGTTGCTGGCCAGCAGACCAAAGTTGACCCCGTAGTTCCACGCCATCCGGAACACCAGATAGGGCGGAAAGACGTCGATCTCGCCACGCTCGATCAGGTTCAACCCGAACACCACGCCCAGCTTGCTGGCCTGATCAAGGCCAAAGGTGGCCAGCGCTATGATGGGAACCAGCCGCATCGTCAGTGCCGAAAATGCCGCTGGCCGGTAAAGACCATGGCAAGCCCTGCCTTATCTGCCGCTGCGATGACCTCGTCGTCGCGCATTGATCCGCCAGGCTGGATGACGGCAGTCGCTCCCGCCTCGGCTGTCGCCAGCAATCCGTCCGAAAAGGGAAAGAACGCATCCGACGCCACGACCGAGCCTTGGGTGCGCGGCGTGGCCAGCCCCAACGCATCGGCCATGTCGCCGCTTTTGAGGGCAGCGATCCGCGTGCTGTCGATCCGGCTCATCTGTCCTGCGCCGATGCCGACGGTCGCGCCGTCGGCCACGTAGACGATCGCGTTCGATTTGACGTGCTTGGCGACCCGCCACGCGAACAAGAGATCGGCCAACTCATGCTCGGTGGGCTGGCGCCGGGTCACCACGCGCAGATCGGAACGGCTCAACCCCGCCGCGTCGCGATCCTGCACCAGAAACCCGCCCGCCACCTGCCGAAACACCTGACCCGCGGCGTGCGGATCGGGCAGGCTGTCGGTCGTCAGTAACCGCAGGTTCTTCTTTTCTGCAAAGACCGCCCGCGCTTCGTCACTGGCGCCCGGCGCGATCACCACCTCGGTAAAGATCTTGACGATGTCGCGCGCGGTGCGTTCGTCCAGCGCCATGTTCAGCGCGACGATCCCGCCGAAGGCCGAGGTGCGATCGCAGTCATAGGCGCGGCTGTAGGCAACCGACAGGCTGGAGCCCACGGCGACGCCGCACGGGTTCGCGTGCTTGATGATCGCGCAGGCGGGCTGGTCGGTGCCAAGGTCCGCCACCAGCTCGAACGCCGCGTCGGTGTCGTTGATGTTGTTGTAGGACAATTCCTTGCCCTGCCATTGCCGCGCAGTAGCCACCCCGGCGCGGCCCGACCCGTCGACATAGAACGCGGCGCGCTGGTGCGGATTTTCGCCATAGCGCAACCCCTGCGCCAGCCGACCGCCGAACGCGCGGTGGCGCGGCGTTTCGGCCAGGTGTCCGGCCATCCAGCCTGAAACGGCCGCATCGTAAGCCGCCGTGCGCGCATAGGCCTGCAGCGCCAACGTCTTGCGAAACGCCAGCGTCGTCGCCCCCCGATGCGCTTTCATCTGGTCCAGCAGGGGCGCATAGTCGGCGGGGTCGGTGACCACCGCGACGAACCGGTGATTCTTGGCAGCCGCGCGGATCATCGCCGGCCCGCCGATGTCGATGTTTTCGATGCAAGTGTCATAATCCGCGCCGCGCGCCACCGTGGCCTCGAACGGGTAGAGGTTGACGATCAACAGGTCGATCGGCTCGATCCCGTGCGCGGCCATCGCCAGCAGATGCTCGTCATCGTCGCGCAACGCCAACAGGCCGCCGTGCACCGCCGGGTGCAGCGTCTTGACCCGGCCGTCCATCATCTCGGGAAAGCCCGTCACGTCGGCCACGTCCCGCACCGTCAGGCCAGCAGCGCGAAGCAAACTGGCCGTGCCCCCGGTCGAGATCAGTTGGACCCCCTCGGCCGCCAGACTGCGCGCCAGATCCAGCAGACCCGTCTTGTCCGACACCGAGATCAACGCGCGCCCGACGGGCACCAGATTTGCCATGTGTTAGCCCCTATCCCGCAAGATCACGGTACGACGGTCCCCTCGTCGCGCTCCAGATCCCGTATGGCGAGCGGAGTATCCTGAGCCTTCGCCAAGGTCCAGCCTGCCCGTGTTTCAAAGTCGGTCGCCCGTGACGTCAGCACGATGGCCCGCGTGCCGCGCGGCTGCAACCGCCCCTTTTCCAGATAGACCGACGGCTCCAGCGACAGGGCCGCGCTTCCGTCGTGCCGGAACACCCAGATCTCGCCCGACTTCAGCGCCAGCGACACCGCGGTGCCGCCCATATCCAGCGTGGCATCGACATCCGGATGCAGATGGAACCGGATCGCGAACCCGACACCGGACAGCTTGCCGTCGGTCATCAGCCGTTCGAACCGCCGTTTCTCGATCGTCGTCAGGCAGGCCAGGCTGTCGATGCCGCTCAGTCGCCGCCCGTCCGCCGACAGGGCCAGATCGCGCACGTGGCTCAGCCCATGGGTTTCTGCCCATCCGTTGTGGGCCAGATGGATGCCCATTCCGTTCGGGCCGCCGGTCTGGCGCAACACCGAGATTTCGGCCCGGTCGACCAGTGACTCGTCGCCGTCCCCGGCCAGCCGGGATGACGAATACCCCTCCACCGCCAGCGTCGAATGCGACGGCGTGGCCCGTCCGGCACGCCGCCATTCCGCACCGAACGGCGATCCTGAACCACAGTTCACAATCACGGGTCGGCGTCCCGAGGTCATCTCGAACGCCGACGTGCCGGCATGGGCCGAAACACCGGCCGCGCCGCCGGGGGGCGCCGCCGCGTCGACGATTACGCTGGTGCGTCCGCCCGATAGCCGCGCGAACCCCATCGCAAGCCCCGGCCCGGCAGGCCCCTTGCCGTGCGGACCCTTGATGCTTTGACCCCGGCCGACGGGGCCCCGCCCCCCTTGCGCCCGCACGCCCGCCTGCGCCAGCGCCTGATCGAGCCGCCCTTCCAGACCGCGCCCGCCGCCGTGAAACCGCGCCAGGCCGCCATCGGCATGGCGCAGCGCGCGCAGGGTGGGGGCGATCCGCTCCAGCGCATCCAGCAGGTCGGGGGGCGCCACCCGCCCGGCCTCGGACAGCGCCTGCGCGGACCAGGTCAGCAGGGTGAACACCTCGAGAAGGTCTTCGGGGTTGCGCGTCGGAATGCCGCCATCGCGGTCGATCTCTGTCCGGCAATCGGCGGCCAGCGCTGCTATTGCCGGCCCGACCCGGTCGCCCATGCCGGTCAGTGCCAGCCCGGCCGAAATCATGCCGGTCAGCGCCTCGAACCGTGGCAGACCCGGCAGCGCTTGCCCCCAGGTGCGCGACAGATAGACCGTCTGCGTCGTCAGATGACGGAAATAGGCCGCCGACTGCGCCCGATCGCGCCCGGACAGCAAAAGAAACGCGTGGTTGATCCAGCGTGTCACCCGCCGCCCGGTCAAGTCAGCCGTCCAGCCCGGCCCCTGACCGCGTCCATAGCGCGCGATCCATTCCCAGGTCCAGTCCTGGGCCCGGGCGCGCGCCGTGGCATCGCCGACCGCGGCCAGATCATCGAGCCAGGCAAACCCGTGCATCTCGGCCGATGCCTGGGGGTCAGGCAGCACGACGTCCCAGATCGCCGCACCGGGCAGTTCCACCAGACCGCCGCCCAGCAGAAAGTTACCCGCAATCAACTGCTTGCCGCGCGAGTACAGGCCCACGCTGCGCGGTTCGGGCTGACCGACGAAGCCTGTTGCCGCCCGCACGCGCCCCGCCCGCCACAACGCGAGCCTTCGCGCCAGTGTGCGCGACAGACCGCCCGAGTTGCCGCTGAAGCTTTCGCCCGCCATGCCTGACTGCCCGTGTTAAAGCCTGCTCTCGCCCGGTTCCGGGTCGTGTCATGCCATCATAGCCCCGCACCGCCAGCCTGTCACCCCGCGCAAGGGCGATCCGCACCAGATCGTTCGCACGCCGCCGTGATCGGTCTGCGTGGTCCGGTCTGCTGACACAGGCCACACACGGCGCGCGTCAGCGGTGCGGCGTGCTCGTTGCCGCGGGCGTCAGCCGTCGATCAGATGGTCGATGCGCTGCAGATATTGCACCAGCTGCCCGACCTCGGCCATCCAGCGCGCGATCAGCCGGGGGTCGTGCGGGGCGGCATGCACGCCGACCGGAATTTCGCGCGCCAGAACCGATTCGACCGCCAGCGAAACCGGCACCGACACCAACCGACCCATGGCCGACCCGCGCGCATCGCCCCATGCGTCCATCGCCCAGGTCTCGTGGAACACCACCCGCCCGTTGCGCTGCGCCCGCAGGCTGACGAACAGCACGACCCGATCGGGTTCGCCGGGAGCATAGGCGTTGTCGCGCAGGAAGCCCGCCGCCATTTCGGCCAGTCGCACGTCGCCTTCGGGCCCGCTCAGCGTCTCGATCTCGGCGAACACCGGCGCCCAGGCATCGGCCCAGCCGTTCAACCGGATCGTGCCGCGAACGAAATCGCGCACGGTCCACGCGGTATCGAAGCGGTAATCGGACATGAACGGATAGCTGTCGCGGTTGGGATACACTTCGAAGCTTTCCGGAACAGGCAGCGGCGCGTCATAGCGCGTGATCGCGTCCCACGGTCGGGCCACGCGCAACTCGCTGAAATTCTTCAGCGATCGCGACGGAGAACGCAGCGCCTTAAGCACCCCCACCGGGGCCCAGCTGAACTTGTAGCGGAACGCGTTGGGGATCTTGGGCACGCCGCCGCAGTAAGACGTGAACGAAAGTTCATTATCGACGTGATAGGCGGTCGAGGTGCGATACCGTGCGACCAGATCATGCGCCATCAGATGATCGATGCCGGGATCGAGCCCAACCTCGTTCACCGACACCAGCCCCGCGTCAAGAAACGCCCCGTCCAACGCCCGCATGTCCGGGGCGATGTAGGACGACGACACGAAATGCGCCCCCTTTTGCAAACAGGTGTTCGCAATCGCGACATGCTGATCGGCGGGCAGCATCGAAATCGCCACATCCCCCGGCTGCAAGGCTGCGGTCAACGCCTCCAGCGAATAGGCCCGAATATCCTGGGTCAGATCGCCAACGACCTCGCGCGCCTTTTCGACCGTGCGGTTCCAGACCACGACCGGATGCCCGGCCCCGATCAGACGCCGCACCCCGGGCCCCGACGACAGCCCCGTGCCACACCAATGTATCGTCATCTCATCTGCCTCCGTGCTTTGCAAATTCACCTGCCGCGCGTCCCCAAACGCCGGCCTTCAGATCGCCTAGCGTCAGCAGGGACGGCAGAAGCTGGCGGGCGTAATCCTCGCTGCTTTCCACCGGCAACAGCGACGGCAGGTTGTCGATCGCCGTCACGTCCAGCACCGGCGCGTCCCAAACCCGCCGCGCCGGCTGCGCCCAGTCGGTGACCCGGTCATACACCTTGATCGGAGAGAAATCCGAAGTCGGATCGCAGGCGATGTCACCGATCACCGACAAGGCCCGCGCCGCACCGGCCGCCGACTCGGGCACGAACACCGGGCAACCGGGCCGCGCGAGGATGCAGTTCAGAAAGATCTCGTGCGCCAGCACTTCGGGGAACGGCCCGCCATGGGCGGTTTCGGCCATATCCCAACGCGTCACCGCGACCCCCATCGCGGTGCACAGGTCCGCCGCCCCCGATCCGACCCGGCCCAAGGCCCCGATAACTAGCGCGCGCGGACGCGTGAGCGCGGCGCCGTGCGTCAGGGTGGTCAGTTCGGCGCGCAGATCCTCCAGCAACGCCTCGCGTCCGGGATAGGGCGAGATCGGGCCGGCGATGCCGCCCAAAGCCTGTGCCATCCAGCATCTAAGCGCGACCGCCGCCCCGGCGTAGCCCGCCCAGTATCCGAAGGCCGCCACGCGGCGACCGGATTCGTCTACCAGATATTCGAGATCATAAAGCTTCCCGCCACCGGCTCGAAACCGCGCCAGCAGCTCTTGCCCCGCCGGCTGCCCCTTGAAGGCATGGCCGAACATGATGTGGCGGTGGCGCAGCGGCGTGCCGTCTTCGGGCAACTCCTTCAACCCGAAGATTATCGCGTCGTCCGGCGCATCGGGCCACGACGCCTCTGCGGCAATCTCGCACCCGGTCGCGGCGTAGGCGTCGATCCGCACCGCCCGCACCGTGCTGGCCTCGACCGTCACCCGAATGCCCGCCGCCATCAGCGCCGCGACGCCGTCCGGCATCAGCCCCACGCGCTCTTCGTTGGGGCGCTGTTCGGCGCGGACCCACAGATGTGTCATGGCGATCTCCTCTGGCTTTTCGGCGGCAGACATACCAGATCAAGGGCGAGACAACAGGGGGTGGCATGAACAGACGTCATCTGCTCGGCGGTTTGGCGGCAGCCACCGTGGCGACCGGCACGGCGGCGGCGGCCTTTCTGTGGCCCCGCCCCCTGCCCGAAACGCCGCCGTTGCCGCGCCCGGAGGGTCCGCTTGCAACGTATCACCTCGGCCACAGCCTCGTGGGGCGCGACATGCCCACGATGCTGGCGCAACTCGCCGGGCACAGCCATGCAAGCCAACTGGGCTGGGGGTCGTCGCTGCGCGACCACGCGCTGGGAACCGTCGCCGGGTTCGACACCGAAAATGCCCATGCGGCGCATCAACCCGCCGAAACCGCGCTGCGGTCGGGGCGGTTCGACGCCGTGGTGCTGACCGAGATGGTCGAACTGCGCGACGCCATTCGCTACCACGCGGCCGACCGCTGTCTGGCGCATTGGGCCAGCGTTGCCCGCGCCACCAACCCGCAGGCGCGCGTCTATCTCTATGAAACCTGGCACCGCCTGCCCGACCCCGACGGCTGGCTGACCCGGCTGGACGGCGATCTGCAAACCTTGTGGACCGAACGTCTGCGCAACCCCGCGATGCGGCGCACCGGCCAGCCGATCCACCTGATCCCCGCCGGGCAGGTGATGGCCGCCACCGCCCGCGCCGCCGAGGCAGGGCAGATCCCCGGCCTGGCAAGTCCGCACGATCTGTTCAGCGACGATATTCACCCGAACGACGCCGGGGCCTATCTGGTCGCGCTGACCCACTATGCCACCCTCTATCAGCGTGACCCGACCGGCCTGCCCCACGCGCTGACGCGGGCGGACGGCACCCCGGCCACGGCGATGGCCGCCGACACCGCGCGCGCGCTGCAGCAACTGGTCTGGGCAACCGTCCCCCGCTATGCTGCCACCGGAATAGCGCGAGGCGTGTGATGTCCCTGTTTTCCCTGCTCGCAGACGTCCTTTATGTCGGCCACAGCCTTGTCGGCCCCGGTCTGCCGCCCGCCGTCGAGGCGACGCTGCGCGCAATGGACGCGCCGTCCACCGTGCAGGCCCAGATCATCAACGGTGCGCCGCTGGGCTACAACTGGGACCACGCCGCCGACGCCGAAGGCGTGAACGCCCGCGCCGTCCTGCCGCAAGGCACGACCGACGTGCTGATCCTGACCGAGGCGCAACCACTGGCGGCGCATCTCGCATGGTCGCACACCGCGCAGAATGCCGCCCGGTTTGCCGCGCTGGCGGTCGACGCGAACCCCGACACCCGCGTCTATCTCTACGAAACCTGGCCATCGCTGAACTCGGGCACCGCCACTCCGCCGCCGGACGATCCGGCGGGCAGCCTGCCGTGGCGCGCGCGCCTGACGGCCGAACTGATCCTGTGGGAGGATGTCGCCGTGCAGGCGTCGGCCCGCACCCCCGTTGGGCTGATCCCCGCCGGTCAGGCACTTGGCCTGCTGTCGGACGCGATCGACCGGGGCGAGGTTCCGGGCCTTGCCTCGATCCGCGACGTGTTCGATGACGACATCCACCTGAACGCCAAGGGCATCTACTACATCGCCCTTGTCCACGCCGCCGCCATCACCGGCCGCAGTCCGGTCGGTCTCCCGGCGCAGGTGCAACGCCCTTGGCCGTCGCGCGAGGCGATCATCGCGGACGACCTCGCGCCGGTCCTGCAGCGGCTGGCCTGGCAAGCTGTGTCCGACGCGGCAAGCCGATCCGGGGCGCCGGCCGGCGCCATCGCCCCCAGCGAAGCCACCACCGGTGCCGCCCCCGAGAATACAACCCCGGTCGCCCGCGCCGGCGACGCTGCGCCGCAGCCGGTGGCCGCGACCGCCGCCACCGCACCCGACCCTGCCTCAGCACCGCCGCGGTTCGCGCCCGTGACAAACCCCAACCTCGGCCTCGGGCTTGCCGGCGTCAACGACTGGTCCCCCCAGCAACCCTTTCTGAACGTGATGAAAACCGCGCGCCCCTGGGTGGGGCACCTGCCCGGCCAATGGGGCGGCTGGGACCATGACCTGCTGGCCGCCAACGGCTATCTCGACGCCGATGGCTGGCCCACCGCCATCCCGCCCGAACTGACCGGGATCACCACGCTGATCCTGACCGACCTTGCCCGCGACGCGGGGGGTGTCGCGGGGCGCTATGATCTGACCTATCAGGGCCGGGGCACCCTGATCGTCGAAGGCCGCGCCGCCAACGTGGAAATTGCCGACCATCGCATCAGTTTCGACTACACGCCGGGCGACGGGGCGGTGCTGATCACCCTGACCGCAACCGACCCCGCCGACCCGATCCGCGACATCGCCGTGGTCCGGCAAGACCGCAGCGCCGCCCATGCCGCCGGTGACATATTCAACCCCGACTGGATCGACCGCATCCGGGGCGTCTCGTTGATCCGGTTCATGGACTGGTCCGCGACCAACAATGCCACCCTTGCCACGCCCGCCGATCGCCCCCGCCCCGACGACTACACCTGGGCGCGCAACGGCGTTCCGGTCGAGGTGCAGATCGCGCTGGCCAATGACCTGCAGGCCGACCCGTGGTTCACCCTGCCCCACCGCGCCGACGATGCCCTGATCGCCGAATGGGCCACGCTGGCCCACACGACGCTCGACCCTGCGCTGCGCGCCCATGTCGAGTTTTCGAACGAGGTTTGGAACTGGCAGTTCGCGCAAGCACAGTGGGCCGAGGATCAGGGTCGCGCCCGTTGGAACCGAAACGACACGTGGGTGCAGTACTACGCCCTGCGCGCCATGCAGGCGATGGCGATCTGGACGCAGACCTTCGGCCCCGACGCCCCCGCCCGCCTGACCCGGATCATCGGCACCCAGACCGGCTGGCAGGGGCTGGAAGACATGATCCTCGACGCGCCGCTGGTCGTCGCCGAAGGGCTGCCAGCGCCCGCCACCCAGTTCGACGCCTATGCCGTCACCGGCTATTTCAGCGCGATGCTCGGCGGTCCCGAAAAAATGCCGCTGCTCAAGGAGATGCTTGCGCAATCCGCCGTGGCAGTGGACGCACGCATCGCCGAGCAAGGCCTGACCGGGGCAGAGGCCGACGCCTTTCGCGCCCGCCACCGGTTCGACGAGGCGCTGGCGCAGGCCGCACGGGAATTGCGCGACGGATCTGTTTCAGGCGACCCAACCGACAGCCTGACCGCCATCCTGTCCGACGTGCTGCCCTATCACGCCGACGTCGCAGCGCGACACGATCTGCAGCTGATAATGTATGAAGGCGGTACGCATGTCGTGGGTTATGGCGCGGCGGTGGACGATGCCGAGCTGACCGATTTCTTCACCGCGCTGAACTATGCACCCGAAATGGGCGCGCTTTATGCCGACCTGATCGCTGGTTGGTCGCGGCTTTCTCCCGCTCCGTTCAACGCCTTCGTCGATGTCAGCCGCCCGGCGAAATGGGGCAGCTGGGGGGCGCTGCGTCATCTGGGCGATGACAATCCCCGTTGGCAGGCGCTGGCGACAGGCTGCGGCACGACATGCTGAGCGTCATCATTCCGGCCTCGAACGAGGAAGCCTACATCACTGCCTGCCTGACCGCCCTTTTTGCCTCGACCGCTCCGGGCGAGTGCATCGTCGTGGCGAACGGCTGCCATGATGCCACCGCCGCCCGCGCGATCGCCCTGACGCCCGAGGCGCAGGCCAAAGGCTGGGCCTTGCACGTCCTGAACCTGCCGCAAGGTGGCAAACCGGGCGCGCTGAATGCAGGCGACGCGGCGGCGAGCCACACGACACGCGTCTATCTCGACGCCGATGTCGTCGTCTCGCCGCCGCTGATGGGCCAGCTGGCGGCAGCCCTCGCCCCCCACCGCGCCCTTTACGCCACCGGGACCCCACGCATCCCCACTCCCCAAAGCCGCGTCACCCGCGCCTACGCCCGCTTCTGGCAGAAACTCCCCTTCGCCCAGTCCAACGCCCCCGGCTACGGCCTGTTCGCCACCAACGCCATGGGCCGCGTCCGCTGGACGACCTTCCCCTCCCTCATCTCCGACGACACCTTCATTCGCCTGAATTTCACCCCGGCCGAGCGGATCCAGGTTCCCGCGACCTACGACTGGCCGATGATCGAAGGCTTCACCGCCCTCACCCGCGTCCGCCGCCGCCAGGATGCGGGGGTGCGGGAACTGGCCACCCTCCACCCGCATCTCATGGCGAACGAGGCCAAACCCCGCCTGTCCCCGGCCCACCTCGCCCGCCTCGCCCTGACCGATCCGGCGGGCTTCACCACCTATGCCGCCGTGACGCTGGCGACGAAGCTGACGCGGCAATCGGGCTGGACGCGGGGGCGGTGATGCAAACCGCCACCTGCGACAGGAAAGTCTGTTCAAAGGCCTTCCAAGTGAGATTCAGGTATGCAGCGAATAGTTTCCATCTGCGCACTAACTGGAACCTTGGGAAGAATCTTTGGTAATGAGGGGTTTTTCGTTTATGTTAAACGTTCACTCCGCATTTTCGCGAGTAGCTTTTAAACAAGTTATTGCGAACCACTCTAAGCTTAACTTACCGTCCCCTCACCCATAAAGCCCCCAAATCTAGGACTGAAACAATGGCAACACCTGATCAAATTTCGGTTCTAAATATTGGACTAAGAACATCCTTTGAAATAGCTTCAAAGGTAGATTTTGCTAAAGTTGAACCTAGTTTCGTAAGAGAGGGTTTGTTCGCTTTGCTTCTGATCAATATGAAAGATGTTTTGATTATCCTTGATAAACTGGGACATCGAATAACGTTCCATGATGATTTGCCACTTGGAACGGATGTGACGAAGCAGCTTTGCGACATGAGAAATGCTATTTGTCATCTCGGGAGCTTGGAGCGACGGGTCAGTGGTTCGGGAGGTGTTCTTAGTTTCGGGATGGCAATCGGAAAATGCAACTTTGCTCGCATCGACGACATCGAGTTAACGAATCCCTACCAAGATGATATAGCCTTTTTTTACGGATCTCAGCGAGTTTTCCTCATTCGCCATATTTATCGAGCACTAAAAGATGCGCTTGATGTGGCTCCCAAGATCGCAAAAGACAGCGGCCACTATTGGCACAATATTTAGCAAGCATAGGGTGGGTGACACCCACCAAGGAAACCAAGCCGAGGCCCCTCACCCCCATTAACTGCTCAAAAATATCCCGGGGTCCGGGGCAGCGCCCCGGGTCTCTCCACCCCCAATCGTTAAGAACCCGTTAAAACGCCTACCCCAACCCCCCCGATCCCAAACACAAAAACAAATGTCCCTTCAAGGGACACCCCCTACGGCATCACCTCGAACCGGTCCACATCCACCATCCCCATATCGGTGATCTTCAAGTGCGGGATCACCGGCAGGCACAAGAACGCCAGCTGCAAGAACGGCTCGTCCAGCGTGACCCCCAGCGACCGCGCCGCCGCCCGCAGCGCCACCAGTGCGTCGTGCACCACCTCGAACGGCTCCAGGCTCATCAGCCCCCCCACGGGCAAGGCCAGCTCCGCCAGCACCCGCCCCCCCTCGACCACCACGAACCCGCCCTCGATCTCGCCCAGCCGCCGCACCGCCACCGCCATGTCGGCGTAATCCACCCCCACCACCGCGATGTTATGGTGGTCGTGGCAGACCGTCGATCCGATCGCCCCCCGCTGCAGGCCAAACCCCTGCACGAAGCCGGTCGCCCTGTTGCCGTTCACCCCGTACCGCTCGATCACCGCGATCTTGACCAGATCGCGCGCCACATCGGGCGCCTTGTCGCCATCCACCGGAGCGATTTCGAAGGTGAGATGTTCGGTGATGATCTTGCCCGGCAGGATGCCGATCACCGGCGTCTCCACCCGGTTGCCCCCGGTCCGGAAATCCACCGCCGTCACCACCGGCGCCTTCACCGATCTGCGCGCCACCGGCGGCACGATCGCGCGCGCCGCAAAGGCCGCGTCGGTCACTTCGACCCCGCCTGCCCACACGCGGGCCACCCGGCATGCGGTCAACCCGTCGATCACCGCGATGTCCGCACGCTTGCCGGGCGCGATCAACCCGCGGTCCTTCAACCCGAACGCCTCGGCCGCCGAAAGGCTCGCGGCGCGGTAGACGGCCAGCGGTGGTGCGCCAAGGCCGATAGCCGTGCGGATCAGATAGTCCAGATGCCCATGCTCGGCGATGTCCAGCGGGTTGCGGTCATCGGTGCAGAACGCCAGATACGGCGAAAACCGCTCGGTCAGCAGACCGACCAGCGCGTGCAGGTCCTTGGAAACCGACCCCTCGCGGATCAGCACCCGCATCCCCTTGCGCAGCTTTTCCAGCGCCTCGTCGTAGGTGGTCGCCTCGTGTTCGGTCCGGATGCCGGCGGCGATGTAGCCGTTCAGATCGGCCCCGCGCACCAAGGGAGCATGGCCGTCGATGTGGCGGCCTTGCCACGCCTCGAGCTTGGCCATGCAGCCCGGATCGCGGTGCAGCACGCCCGGATAGTTCATGAACTCGGCCAGCCCGATCACGCGCGGATGGTCGATCAGGGGCAGCAGATCCGCCGCCTCCAGCCGCGCGCCGGTGGTTTCCATATGGGTGGACGGCACGCAGGACGACAATTGCACCCGGATGTCCATCAGGGTCCGGCTCGATGCCTCAAGGAAGTACCGGATGCCGGCCAGCCCGCAGACATTGGCAATCTCGTGCGGGTCGCAGGCCGCGGTGGTCACGCCATGCGGCAACACGCAGCGGTCGAACTCGAACGGGGTGACCAAGGACGATTCGATGTGCAGATGCGTGTCGATGAACCCGGGCACCAGAACCTGCCCTGTCACATCCACCTCGCGTCGGCCCGCATAGGTCTCGAACACCCCCACGATCGTGTCGCCGCAGATCGCAACATCCGTCTGCACCAGATCGCCGGTGATCAGGTCAAACACATGGCCCCCCTTCAGGACCAGATCGGCGGGCACCACCCCGCGCCCCTGGTCGATGCGGTCGGACAATGACGCCTTCACCATGGCAGAACTCCTTTGGCCACAGGGAACCCCAGCGACGGCCCTGCGTAAAGGGGTTGCGGCCATCGGTCATCGGTGCTTGCCTGCCGCAAACGAGGTTACGATGCGTCCCCTGCGCGGCATTGCCCTGAAACTGGGCTCGGTTCTGGTGTTCATCGTCATGGCGGCGATGATCAAGGCGACGGCGGCGCATGTGCCCGCCGGTCAGGCGGTGTTCTACCGGTCGTTCTTTGCCATCCCGGTGATCGTTGCGTGGCTCGCGATGCGGCGCGAGCTGGCCACCGGGTTTCGCACCATCAATCCGGTCGGCCATGTCTGGCGCGGGCTGATGGGGACGACGGCGATGGGGCTCGGCTTTGCCGGGCTGGCCTATCTGCCGCTGCCCGAGGTGACGGCGATCGGCTATGCCGCGCCGCTGCTGACGGTCGTCTTCGCCGCCATGTTTCTGGGCGAAGAGGTGCGGGTGTTCCGGCTGACGGCGGTGGCGCTGGGGCTTGTGGGGGTTCTGATCGTGCTGTCGCCCCGCCTGACCGTGCTGTCACCCGACGCGGCCAGTCACCGCGAGGCGTTCGGGGCGGCCGTGGTGCTGGGGGGTGCCGTCTTTGCCGCTTTGGCGCAGGTGTTCGTGCGCAAGCTGGTGAACACCGAAAAGACTCCGGCGATCGTCTTTTGGTTTTCGGTCACGGCCACCATGCTGTCGCTGACCACGGTTCCGTTCGGCTGGGTCTGGCCCACGCGGTTCGAGGCGGCATTGCTTGTGGGGGCGGGGTTGCTGGGCGGGGTGGGCCAGATCCTGCTGACCTCAAGCTATCGCGAGGCGGATGCCTCGTTGGTGGCACCCTTCGATTACGCCTCGATGCTGTTCGCGCTGCTGATCGGTTATCTGGTGTTCGCCGAGGTGCCGACCTGGACGATGCTGGGCGGGGCGAGCCTGGTGATAGCGGCGGGCGTGCTGATCATCTGGCGCGAGCGTCAACTGGGCATCCAGCGGGCACGGCAACGCAAATCAATGACGCCGCAGGGGTGAAGGCGATCGGAAAACGGCCCAGTGGACCGTTTTCCGCCCTAACGCCCGACCACGGTTGCGAGGGCTGGCCCGCCAGCCAGACACGCGACGCCCTTCGAAACCGCCTGATGGACCTTCCAGTGGAAGGTCCATCGGTTTCGTTGCCCGTAAGCCGAAGGCGTCGGGCAAGGGGTGTCGTATTGCAACCCGAACGGCCCATAATCAGCCCGCGCCTGCCTGGACTGGCGCCCTATCGCACCTGCCGGGGGCAGGCAGGCGCGGGCTGATTTGTCGCCTGACAAATCCGCCAAGACCGGCAGCGTCGCGATCAGGGGTTATCCACCCCACCCCACCACCACATCCGCCGCCCGCGACCCCGTGACGACCCGTCGGATGTTCGGCAGATCGTTCCCGTCGATCCAGGCCCGCGCCGCTTCGGCCGTCTTGCCGTAATGCGCCCAGCGGGCCAGCAACCGGCGGTCCAGCTCTGCCTCGGGCACGTCGATCCACACCGTCAGGTCGAACAGCGCACCCACCTGCGCCCAAGGCGCTTCGTCCAGCAGCAGGTAATTTCCTTCTACCACAAGAAGCCGATCCGCAACCGTCACGACATCCGCCCCAGCCCGGCTGATCTCGAGATTGCGGTCAAAGATCGGGATCGCCACCTCGTCCTCGACACGGCATCGGCGCAGCAGGTGCAAGAAGCCCGCCACATCGAACGTATCGGGCGCCCCCTTGCGCGCCCGTGCCCCCCGCGCGGTCAGCACGGCATCGTCGTAGTGGAACCCGTCCATCGGCACAGCCTTTGCCCCGGGCCCCAAGGCCGCGACCACCGCCGCGGCCAGGGTCGATTTTCCCGCACCGGGCGGCCCGGCAACCGCAACCATAAACCGCCCGCCAGACCGATCAGTCCTGGCCCGCGCGCGGATCAGATCGGCCATTGCCTCGGGCGTCATGCCTGTTCGGCCACGCCTTCGGGCACCTTGGCCCCGGTCATGTACGCTACGGCGTCCGACATCGAGTGTTCCGACGGCTTGATGACGCACAGCCGCTTGCCCAGACGGTGGATGTGGATGCGGTCGGCCACCTCGAACACATGCGGCATGTTGTGGCTGATCAGCACGATCGGAATCCCCCGGCTGCGCACATCGCGGATCAGGTCCAGCACCCGTCGGCTTTCCTTGACGCCCAGCGCCGCCGTAGGCTCGTCCAGAATCACCACCTTCGACCCGAACGCCGCCGCCCGCGCCACCGCCACCCCTTGCCGCTGACCACCAGACAGGGTTTCCACCGTCTGGTTGATGTTCTGGATGGTCATCAGCCCCAGTTCGCTCAGCTTGTCGCGCGCGAATTTCTCCATCCTTGGCCGGTCCATCTGCCGCAGCACCGAACCCATGAACCCCGGTTTCCGC
>JANNNU010000145.1:0-1560 GCA_031398695.1 Paracoccaceae bacterium
CCCTATTCGGTGTTCGAGGGGTTCGCCGACCTGTTCGAGGATTTCGAGTCCTGGCTGGGCAAGGTCACCGGCACGCGCGTCCATGGCCACCTCTTCGCGCCCGACCGGGTGCAGTTTGCGGGCGGCGAGACCATCTACAACGGTGGACTGTCGGACAGCGCCACCTTGCGCGACTACAACCCGCGCAGTTTCCTGACCAACCTGATCTGGAACACCCGGGGCGAGCGGCAGTGCTTTCAGTTCGGCCCCGCCGACCGGCAAGATCTGGCCCCGTTCATCGCATCGGACCCGAATGCCACCATCTCGGTCATCTCGGGCGCCTGGGCGGTGCCGCTGTTCCGTGCCAACCGCAACTTCGGCGACATTCGCAAGGAGGCGGCGGTGTTGCAGCGGATCGAGACCGAGCATCTGGCGCTGTTGCGCACGGCCATCGTCAAGGCGCGGGTGCGCGTCTGGAACCTGGCCGAGTTCGTGGAAAACCCGATGGAGCCGCTGCAGACGATCGCCGACGAGATCAGCCCGCGCAGCTTGCGCCGCCTGACCGAGGCGCCGCGCATGGCCGACCTGTCCGGCTTTGGCCAGTTCCTGCAGAACCTGCGCAATCAGGGCATGCAGCCGACCCTGATGGGCGATTTCCCGATCGGTGACGGGCCGCCTACGCCCGCCACACGGCGCGGACGGCCGACGCTGGTGAAATGACCCGCCCCTTCGGCAGCTTCGTGATGTTCGCGGCGATGCGGACCGGGTCCAACTTTCTGGAGGCGAACCTGAATGCGCTGGAGGGAGTTTCCTGCCATGGTGAGGTCTTCAACCCGCATTTCATCGGCCGCCTGAACCAGACCGAGTTGTTCGGGATGGATCTCGCCGCGCGCGGCGATGACCCCTTGGCGCTGCTGGCGCGGATGCGGGCGGGGACGGCAGGACTGTCGGGGTTCCGATACTTCCACGACCACGACCCCCGCGTGTTTGACGCGGTGATGGCCGATCCGGACTGCGCCAAGATCGTGCTGACGCGCAATCCGGTGGAAAGCTATGTCAGCCTTCTGGTCGCGCGGGCGACTGGCCAGTGGAAGCTGACCAACGCGAAACGGCTGCGTACGGCGAAGGTGCGCTTTGATCCGGTCGAGTTCGAAAGGTTCGCCGAGGACGTGCAGGCCTTTCATCTGCGGATCCTGCACAGGTTGCAGACGACCGGGCAGACGGCGTTCTGGATCGACTATGACGATCTGCCGGACGTAGAGGTGTTGAACGGCATGGCGGCATGGCTGGGTGTGCAGGCGCGGCTGGACACACCGGATGCCACGCTGAAAAAGCAGAACCCGGGCGCGCTGGTCGATCTGGTCGAGAACCCGGCCGAAATGGAGCGGGCGCTGGCGCGCCTTGACCGGTTCAACCTTGGTCGGCTGTCCGGTTTCGAGCCGCGCCGCGCAGCCGGTGTTCCGGCTTTTCTGTCGGCCGGGTCAATCCTCTACATGCCGGTGCGTGGGGGGCCCGAGGCGCAGGTGGCGGGCTGGCTGGCGGGCTTTGGCCCTGTCGAGCGGGACTTTACCCAGAAATCGC
>JANNNU010000050.1:0-5372 GCA_031398695.1 Paracoccaceae bacterium
AACGCCTCGGCCCCGGCTGCAAAGGCGACCCCGTCCGGCAACTTGCGGGCGCCGTTTTCGGGCGGCAGCAGCAGGCCGATCACGTTGCCGGCCGTGTCAAAGACCGGACCGCCGCTGTCGCCCGGCAGGATCGCGGCGGCGATACGGCGCAGACCCGGCTCGCCGTTCAGGCCGGTCACATCCTCGACCGCGCCGAAGGTCAGGACCGGGGCGGGCAGGGCGTCCTCATAGGAATAGCCGGACACCGCCACGTCAGACCCGATGCGGGGTGCTGCATCGGCAAACCGGGCATAGGCCATCGGCGAAAGCGGGGTTGCGGGCGTTAGCAGCGCCGTGCCGGTGGCCGTATCCCGCTGTGCCACGGTGGCGTCCGTGTCGCGGTCCAGCGTGATGCGCCCGCACTGGTCGGTCGCGCTGATCGTGGTCAGCACCGTGCCCGTCGCATCCACGAAAAAGCCCGAGCGCGAGAAACGCGGTTTACGCACCTCGAGCCCCGACAGCAGGCCGCGCCGGGCCTCGTCGGTCATCGGCACCAGACCGGGGTCCAGCGATTTGTCGCCCGACGACCGGAAGCTGGCCCGCATCGCCGGCAGTATCCGGTCCATGCGCGCGGCGTCGGCCGGATTCCAGATCGCCATGAACCCCTTGACCTGCCCCCGCGCCGTTTCGGCATAGGCAAAGCTTTCAACGGTGGCGTTGCGGGCGTTGATCGTGAAACTGCGCTCGTCACGGCTGCGCTCGCCCGTTGCCGGCACGACTTCCAACGTCTGCAGCACGTCGTAAAGGCCAGCCAGACTGGCCTGATCGCCGGGTTGCGAGATCAGGATGATCCGCAGGCCCGAACCGCCCCGTTCGTTGAAATGCACGAAGGGCGGCTCGTAATGGTCGAACGCCACCAACGACATCGGTAGCGTGATCTCGATCCCGGCTTCGGGTTCGTTGATGGTCGCAAAGCCGAATTCGGCCTGATCGGCCTGGTAGTTTGCCACCAGCGTGGCCCGCTGCCGCGTGGTCAGCACCCCGGTCGGCTCGTAACCGTTGGCGATCTGCCAGTCGGCCATCGAATTGCGGGTGCCCGGACCGAACGCGCCGTCGATCGCCGCCGTGTAGAAGCCGAACCATTGCAGGGCGGTCTGCAGCGCGCGCCGGTCGTCGCGGGTCAGCGCGTCTTCGCCGGCGCGGGCCTGCCGCGGGGTTTCGTCCAGATCCTCGACAGGTTGCGGCGCGGGGTCGGACAGTTGCGGGGGCAAGGCCGACAGGTCGGGTTGCACGTCGGGTGCCGGGTCCGCGCCCGCGCCTTGCGGCCAGAACCGCCGCCCATGGTTCGACCCATCCGAGATGAAGGCATCCGCCGGGATCTGCCCTTGCTGCTTGAGATCGAACAGGCGCCCCGCCGCGGCGGCAGGCGACTGTGGGCCGAGCGCGATCAGATACCAGCCGCGTCCTGTGGCAAAGCCGGTCACATCGGGGAACAGCGTCTCGTAGGCGCGGGCGCGGTCTTCGGCAGTGGCAAGGTCCGGATGCGCCTCGATCTGCAACCACGCCTGATCCTGCGCCTGTGCCGTGCCCGTCCACAACGCCAGCACCAGCCCGACCATTCGCATCAAAACCGTCATCGTTCTCACCAACCTGTTGCCACACGCGCTGCAGGCCCGATGTGACCGGGCCGCACGGGGGCCATCGCAGAATTTCGGCGAACGTAACAGAGCAGGCAGCGGATGCGAGTGTCTTTTGCGTTATCGCGGGCGGCCCGTGCATTGACCCTGCACGGACCCATGCCTATGGAAGGGCAACCCTTCAGAAGGTTCCGCCCGATGCCCGCCACCCCCGAAAGCAACAGCCCACCCCGGTCGTTCCAGGAGATTTTGCTGCGCCTGCAGACCTATTGGGCCGGGCGTGGCTGCGCGATCCTGCAACCTTACGACATGGAAGTCGGGGCAGGCACCTTTCATCCGGCCACCACGTTGCGGTCGCTGGGCACCAGGGCGTGGGCCGCGGCTTATGTGCAACCGTCGCGCCGCCCCACGGACGGCCGCTATGGCGAAAACCCCAATCGGTTGCAGCACTACTATCAGTTTCAGGTCATCATCAAACCCTCGCCCCCCGATCTGCAGGACCTGTATCTGGGGTCATTGTCCGCCATCGGCATCGACGCATCCCTGCACGACATCCGCTTTGTCGAGGATGACTGGGAAAGCCCGACGCTGGGTGCCTGGGGTTTGGGGTGGGAGGTGTGGTGCGACGGCATGGAGGTGTCGCAGTTCACCTACTTCCAGCAGGTCGGCGGGCATGACTGCCATCCTGTGTCGGGCGAGCTGACCTATGGCCTCGAACGGCTGGCGATGTATGTGCTTGGCGTCGATCACGTGATGGACATGCCGTTCAACGACCCGCAGTCCCCGATCGCACTGCGCTATGGCGACATCTACCGCCAGACCGAGGAAGAATACAGCCGTCACAACTTCGACGCCGCCGATACCGAAAAGCTGTTCGGTGATTTCGTGCGGGCGGAAGCCGAATGTGCCCGCCTGCTGGGGTTCGACGCCGCCGACCCGAAATCGGGCAAGCGGATCGTGATGGTGCACCCCGCCTATGACCAGTGCATCAAGGCCAGCCACCTGTTCAACCTGCTCGACGCGCGCGGCGTGATCTCGGTCACCGAACGGCAGGCCTACATCGGGCGGGTGCGCGCCTTGGCACGCGCCTGCGCCGACGCGTTTCTGACGACCGCCGCTGGCGGATGGGTGCCGGAGGCTGTGGCGTGAATGGCAAAATCGTTGCGGGGGGCATCGTGCTGACGGGTCTGGCCGCCGGGGTGGCAATGTACTGGCTGCAGGTCTATGCGTTCTACGAACCGGTATCGTTCGCACCCGGGGCCGAGATCATGTTGACCCCGATCATCGGCGACGCGCCCGAGGCGATCGTGGTCGAAGATGTGCAGGGCATCGACGCCGACAGCTCTCCGTTGCGGTTTCGGGCCTGCTTTACCACGCCCCTGACGCTGGCCACGCTTTCCGAAACCTACCGCGTGTACGAGGCCGCCGACCCTACCATCGCACCCGGCTGGTTCGACTGTTTCGATGCCGCCGAAATCGGCGCGGCCCTCGAGTCCGGCGAGGCGCTGGCCTTTCTGAGCCAGGCCGCCATCCATCCGCAAGTGGACCGCGTAGTGGCCGTGTTCCCCGATGGCCGCGCGTTTGCCTGGCACCAACTTCACCCCGACGCCGAGTGATCCCATGCCCGACCTGCTGATCGAGTTGTTCTCAGAGGAAATCCCAGCGCGGATGCAGGCCCGTGCCCGCGACGATCTGCGGCGGATGGTGACGGACGGCCTGGTGGCGGCGGGGCTGTCCTATGCCGGGGCCGGGGCCCATTCCACGCCCCGCCGCCTGGTGCTGGCGATCGACGGGCTGACCGCGCAAAGCCGCGCGGTGCGCGAGGAACGCAAGGGGCCGCGCGTCGATGCGCCAGCCGCCGCTCTGGATGGCTTCCTGCGCTCCACCGGGCTGACCCGCGACCAGTTGGAGGTGCGCGACGACAAGAAGGCGCAAGTCTACTTCGCCGTGGTCGAACGCCCCGGCCGCGAGGCCGCCGCGATCGTTGCCGAGGTGCTGGAGGCGACGATCCACAGTTTCCCGTGGCCGAAGTCGATGCGGTGGGGGTCGGGCACCTTGCGCTGGGTGCGGCCGTTGCAATCGATCCTGTGCATCCTGACCGATGAAGCGGGCGCTACGGTCGTGCCGCTGACGGTCGACGGGTTTGCAGGGGGCGATACGACGATGGGTCACCGCTTTTTGTCGAAAGGCCGCTTTGCGGTCACCGGTTATGACGACTATGTGGTGAAACTGAAGCGGGCACATGTCGTTCTGGACAGTGCCGAACGCGAAGCCGCGATCTGGCAGGGGGCCCGCAACCTGGCCTTCGCCGCCGGGCTGGAGGTCGTTCCCGATGCCGCTCTGCTGACCGAGGTGGCCGGGCTGGTCGAATGGCCGGTGCCGCTGATGGGCCGGATCGCGCCGGAATTTCTCGACCTGCCGCCCGAGGTCCTGCAAACTTCGATGCGCGAACATCAGAAGTTCTTCTCGGTCCGCAACGCCCGGTCGGGCCGGATCGAAGGCTTCGTGACCGTAGCGAACACCGAAACCGCCGATGACGGCGCGACGATCCTGGCGGGCAACCAGAAGGTGCTGTCGGCCCGTCTTTCCGACGCAAAGTTCTTTTATGAAAAGGACTTGGCGGTGGCAAAGGCCGGTATGGGCGAATGGCTCGACGGGTTGAAATCCGTGACCTTCCACAACAAACTCGGCAGCCAGGCGGACCGGATCGCGCGGATCGCGGCCTTGGCGCGCAAAATCGCCCCTTTGGTCGGCTCCGATCCCGACCAGGCCGAGCAGGCCGCCAGGATCGCCAAGGCCGACCTCCGCTCTGCAATGGTGGGTGAGTTCGCCGAATTGCAGGGCCTGATGGGCACCTACTACGCCAAAGCCGCCGGTTTCCCTGATCCGGTCGCCAACGCCGCCCATGCCCACTGGCAACCCCTCGGCCCGTCCGATGACGTGCCGACCGAACCGGTGTCGGTCGCCGTGGCGCTGGCCGACAAGATCGACACGCTGACTGGCTTCTGGGCGATCGACGAGAAACCAACCGGCAGCAAGGACCCGTTCGCGCTGCGGCGGGCGGCGTTGGGCGTCATTCGGCTGATTTTGGCCAACAAAGCGCGCATAGCACTCAATACGCGCCCAGGCCCGTTTGGTTGGGCCGTGGATTCAATCGGCGCAAAAGAAACGGGTGCTGGCCTATCTTTCGCTGACACCAATGAGTTGATGGCCTTCCTCCACGACCGCCTCAAAACCTACCTCAAGGACCAATCCATCCGCCACGACATCATCGACGCCTGCCTCGCCATGCCCGGCAATGACGACCTCACCCTCCTCGTCAACCGCGCCCGCGCTCTGTCGGACTTCCTCAAGACCGAAGATGGCCCAAACCTGCTGCAAGGCTTCAAGCGCGCCAACACGATCCTGAGCCAAGCCGAAGCCAAGGACGGCGTCGAATACTCGTACGGCGCAGACCCCAAGTTCGCGCAGACCGACGCGGAACGAAGCCTGTTCGCCGCGCTCGACACCGCCGAGGCGACCATCACCCCGGCGATGGCCCGCGAAGATTTTGCCGCAGCCATGGCCGCGATGGCAGCCTTGCGCGCGCCGATCGACGCGTTTTTCACCGCCGTGCAGGTCAACGATCCCAGCCCGATCATCCGCCGCAACCGTCTGAACCTGCTGCACCGCATCCGCGCCATCTGCTCCGGCGTGGCCGACCTGACCAAGATCGAAGGCTGACCCTTTCACTTTGGCACAAATACTCCGGGGGTC
>JANNNU010000069.1:0-1593 GCA_031398695.1 Paracoccaceae bacterium
CCGCACCTTCACCCGCGGCGTCGGTCATCTGGGCGGTCTGCCCGCCCGTCCAGGCCGCACTGCGCGCCAGATACCCGGTCACGGTCCATGTCGTTCCCGACCCGTCGCGGCGATAACGCACGGAGACAGGCAGGTCGGGCAAGGCAAGGTCCGCGTTCAGCGCGGCGATTGCCGGGTCGGACCAGGTCGTGATGGTGCCGGAAAAGATGCCCGCCAGAACATCCGCGTTCAGCTTCAGCGTGCCGCCCGACAGATCGAGGTTCACCACCGGCGCCGCCGCCCCGACGATGAGCGGAAACTGGACGCGGCGCTGGTCGGTCAGGTCCTGCGCGGTCAGCGGCACCTCGGTGGCGGCAAAGGTCATCGTCGGGTCGGCCAGCCGTGCCAGACCGCCGATCGAGCCGACCGGATCATAGTCGAGCGCCGATGCCCCCGCGGTCCAGTCGCCGCTTTGGCCTTCCTGCCGGATCACGTCGACCCGATCGGCCGCGAGATAGCCCTGATACGATGTCGACACCCGTTGCAGGATCGGGTTCACCAGCGTCGATCCCGCACCCGCCACCCGGCCTTCGCCATTGCTGCCCGCCACGGCGAAAACGAGAAACCCGATCGCGCTGAAGGCAAGGGCCGCGACCGCGATCCGTCGACCGATGCTCCACGGTTTGCCGACCACCGACATGCCGTCCATTTCTGATGCAAGCATCTGACGATCCCCCAAGCCCCGGGTCGGCCGCGCGCGCCCGCCCTTTCTCGTCTGAAGGCTAATCGCCGGATACGAAGGCGAGGTGACGAAAAGTTGAAGGTTTGCCGGATCGGCCTTTCTTTGGGCGGCGGGCACGTCGCAAAAGCTTTGCCGGTTTGCCACCGCCGCGTCATCAGGGCGTCGTCCAACGGCGTGCTAGTTTGGCAGTCGTGCAAGCCAAAGGAGAACACGCGATGACCGAAGACCGCGATGCCGAAGTCACCCACGATCTATCGTCCTTTGTCGCAGAACTGCGCAGGCTTGCGGATGCGCTGGACTACGGGACGCCTTTCACCATCGCGGTCGATGGCGAAGAGGTTGCCGTGCCGGCGGATGCCGCCATGTCGGTCGCTCACGAGCGCGAGGATGGCCACGTCGAACTGGAGTTCCAGTTGACCTGGAGCGAAACCGGCTCAACCGCGCAAGACGACGACGAAGCTGAGGACACGTCCGAACCCGAAGCCGAAGAGCCCGCCGCCTGAGACCTGCGGGTCGGCCCCGACCGCCGCGCGACCGGCCTGTACCGAACCGCCCGTTTCGCGACGGGCGGGCGCATCCGCGGGGCGCGCGTTTGGCGCGATCATTGCATGCGATGGATTGCGGCAATGGAGTCAAGACGCTACGGGGCGTTTATGATGTAACACTCATCGGCAATATTCTGCCCTAAGGTTGTCTCTGCCGGCGCCAGTGCGTACTGTCTCTCAGGCGTAAGGGTCTTGGGGTGAAGCGCGATGATACGACTGGCCCTTTTAGCGGCGTCTTTGCTGTGCGGTCTGGCCGCGCCGGGTGCGGCGCAGGACCGGGTGACGCTGGGGTGGGGGCGGTTGTTCACCAACGATGCGATCGGGGAC
>JANNNU010000072.1:0-1839 GCA_031398695.1 Paracoccaceae bacterium
TCCCGCTGCGATCGGCACGCCCAGCGCATTGTAGGCAAAGGCGAAGAACAGGTTCTGCTTGATGTTGCGCAGGGTCGCTCGTGCCAGTTTACGGGCCCGAACGATGCCCATCAGGTCACCGCCCAACAGGGTTATGCCCGCACTCTCCATCGCCACATCAGCACCGGTGCCCATCGCGATGCCGACATCCGCTGCGGCAAGGGCCGGGGCGTCGTTCACGCCGTCCCCCGCCATGGCGATCTTGTGGCCTTCACGGCGCAACTGGTCGATCAGAACTTTCTTTGCCTCGGGCAGGACCCCGGCACGGACCTCGTCGATGCCAAGCTTGTTCGCCACGGCCTGTGCTGTGCGTTCGTTGTCTCCCGTTGCCATGATGACGCGCAGCCCCTGTGCATGCAGCTCTTTGATGGCCTGCGCCGTGCTGTCCTTGATCGGGTCGGCGACCGCCACAATGCCCGCAAGAGCGCCGTCCACTGCGATGAACATGGCCGTCTTGCCCAGCGCACGCAGGGCATCGGCTTGCGCGTCAGCCTGCGCTGTATCCAGACCCATGTCCTGCATCATTGCCGCATTTCCGAGCGCGACACTGCGACCGTCGACTTTGCCGCGGACGCCTTTGCCGGTGGCCGCCTCAAAGTCTGCGACGTCCTTGCGTGCCGCGCCAATCGCCTCGGCCCCTGCAACGATTGCTTCGGCGAGCGGGTGTTCCGAGCCACGCTCAAGCGCCGCCGCGAGGGACAGCAAGTCAGCCTCCGGCAAACTGCCCAGCACGACAGTGTCGGTCAGCTCCGGTTTGCCCATTGTCAGCGTGCCGGTCTTGTCGACGATCAGTGTGTCGACGCCCGCCATCCGCTCCAATGCTTCGGCGTCCTTGATCAGCACGCCCGCCTGTGCGCCCCGCCCTGCGGCCGTGGTGATCGAGATCGGCGTGGCCAGTCCAAGTGCGCATGGGCAGGCAATGATCAGCACCGACACCGCCGAGGCGATGGCAAAGACCAGTGCCGGTTCCGGACCGAACACCAGCCAGGCTGCGAAAGAGAGGATGGCAATGCCGACAACGGTCGGCACAAAGACCGACGAAACCCGGTCGGCCAATCCTTGGATCGGCGCGCGGGACCGGCGTGCATTCGAGACCATCGCCACGATCTGCGCCAGAACCGTATCGGCTCCGACCTTGCCCGCCTCGATCACGAGGCTGCCGTTCTTGTTGATCGTGGCTCCGGTCACCGGATCGCCCGGGCCCTTTTCGACCGGCATCGACTCACCGGTCAGCATGCTTTCATCGAGGGACGAGCGACCTTCCACCACCGTCCCGTCAACGGGTACCGCATCGCCCGGGCGCACCCGCAGGCGGTCACCCTGCATGACGTTTTCCAGCGGCGCATCGTACTCCGACCCGTCGGGCAGGATCCGCCGCGCCGTCTTGGGCGCAAGGTCCAGCAGCGCGCGGATCGCGTCGCCGGTGCGTTCTCGAGCGCGCAGTTCCAGCACCTGCCCGACAAAGACGAGAGCCACGATCACCACGGCCGCCTCGAAATAGGTGCCGACGCCGTGACCCATCCGGTACTGCTCCGGAAAGACCCCTGGCAGGAAAGTGGCGACGATCGAATAGAGATAGGCAGCCGCAACCCCGAGGCTGATCAACGTCCACATGTTCGGGGACCGATTCACCAGCGAATCCCAACCGCGCCGGAAGAACGGCAGGGCGGCCCAGAGGATGACTGGAGTGGCCAGCGCAAACTCTACGTAACTCGCCGTCTGATGCCCGATCCAGTCACGCACCGGCAATGCCACCAGCTCGCCCATCGTCAAAACGATCAAGGGCACTGCGGCCGCCGC
>JANNNU010000117.1:0-4292 GCA_031398695.1 Paracoccaceae bacterium
CGGGTGCCGTCGTTGCGCACGCCGCGCAGCAGGTGCAGGGCCGCCACCCCGCCCACGACCAACGCGGTGGTCAGATAGGCGGCAAGCAGCATGTGCCCAAGGCGATAGGGGAACGACGGGTTGAAGATCACCGCCCACCAATCCTCGACGATGAACTGTCCGTCCTCGTTGATCCCGTAGCCGGCGGGCGTCTGCATCCACGAGTTGACCGACAGGATCCAGAACGCCGACATGAACGTGCCAAGCGCCACCATCACGGCCGCAAAGAAGTGCAGCCGCGGCCCCACCCCTTCCCGCCCGAACAGCCGCACCCCCACAAAACCCGCATACAGAAAGAACGCCGACAGCACCACGTAGCCCAACAGCGGCCCCAAGACCGGCCCGGTCTTGTCGGAAAACACCGCCCAGTTGGTGCCGAACTGATAAGACATCACGATGCCCGACACGACGCCCATGCCGAACGCGACGGCAAAGATCTTCTTCCAGTAGTTGAACAGGTCCAGATAGACATGCCGCCCGGTGAACAGGTGCAGCCCGTTCAGAACCGCCATGTAGCTAGCCAACCCGATCGAGAAGGCCGGGAAGATGATGTGAAAGCTGATGGTGAACGCAAATTGTATGCGCGCCAGCAGCACGGCGTCGAAAAGGTCCATCGGATGCCTCTGTCTTGGTCTGATCCTCAGATAGACAAGTTCTATCAGAAAACCATGCCGCCGGGATGTCTGCGATGTCGCATGCCACCGCTCCGTGCCGCGCCGAGCCCGCCTTATACCTATCCCTTGCCAGACCCCTCGCTTCCGCCGGGTTGCGCGAAGTCGATGCTGATGCGCAGTCCAGTGCCGCCCGCTGGCGTTCCAAGCCGGATCGGCGTTTCCAGCAGCGTGGCGATTTCCCGCACGATCGCCTGTCCAAGACCGAACCCCTGATCGGCCGTCGGAACCGCTGGACCGTGGCGCGGCCCCGTGTCGGTCTGGAATGAGGCGCGCTGTGCGGCAGTTAGGCCCGGCCCGGTATCCTCGACCTCAAGCCGGCAGCAGTCGGGCCGCGGCGTGACCCGCACCGTAACTTGCGCCCCTGCCCCGGCATGGCGGATGGCGTTGTCGATCAGGTTCGACAGCATTTCTTGCGTCAGCACCGGCTCGGCCAGCGCCAGTGCCGCGACCGGGCCCTCGTATCCCAGATCGATGTCGCGGCGCTGCGCCTGCGGTACCATTTCGGCTGTCAGAGTGCGGGCCAGCGCCGCGATGTCGGTCGGCTGAAACCGTTGCCCGCGCCGCGCCGCATCCACCCGCGCCAACACCAGCAGTTGCCCCAGAACCCGTTCCGCCCGCGCCAGGGCGGTGTCGGCCTTGGCCGTCGCATCGCGCAAGGCGTGCGGATCGCTGCTGCGTTGCGCCATCGCCAGTTGCGTGCGCACCGTGGCCAGGGGCGTGCGCAACTGGTGGCTGGCGTTGCCGGTAAAGTTGCGCAGCGCCTGCACGGCCAGATCGAGCCGCGCCATGAAACTGTTGATCGCCTCGACCAGCCCCGCCACTTCGGTCGGCGTCCCGCCCTGCAACGGGCGCAGATCATCGGGCGATCGCAAGGCGATAGCCTCGCCCAGCCGGTTGAGCGGCCGCAGCGCCGCCGACACGGCGACCCAGACTACCCCGGCCGCCGCGACCGACAGCGCAACCAGCCGCAGCCCCGTGCGCCACAGGATCGCGCGCGCCAACTGATCGCGCGCGCGGGTGGACTCGGCCACCGTGACCGAAAACCCGATGCTCGCCTGCCCGTCCGACACCGCGCGCGTCAGCGTAGCGACCCGCACCGGCACCCCCGCCACTGCACCATCGCCAAAGCGCAGCGGGTCCTTGCCGCCCACCTGCCCCAGGGTCTGATACCCGGTCAGAAACCCGCCTGGCCCGTCGACCCGGTAAAACACCTGATCCTGCGCGGTCGAGGTCAGCATTTCGAGCGCGGAATAGGGAATGTCCACCTGCAACCCGCCGCCCTCGTCCACCGTCACCCGTTCGGCGATGGCCAGCGCCGATCCGGCCAGCACCCGGTCCGATACCCCTTGCGCGGTGCGGCGCGCCTCGGCCCAGGTGTCGGCCAGCGCCACGACGCCCAGCACGGTCGTGGCGGCCAACAGCCACAGCAGCAACCGGGCGCGCAGCGAATAGGTCATGCGGCCCCGCTTCCCGCAGCCGCACGCTCGATGTAGTATCCGATCCCCCGCGCCGTCCGCAGCACTAGCCCATACGGCGCGATCCGCCGCCTGAGCCGCGAGATGTACTGCTCGATCGCATTGTCCGACAGGATATCGTCCAGCGAGGTCAGCGACTGCACGATGGCCTCCTTCGTCACCACCTTGCCGGCCCGCATGAACAGCAATTCCAGCAAGGCTCGCTCGCGCGGTGGCAGATCAAGCGCCACCCCGCCGGCACTGAACTGCCGTGCGGTCAATTCCAGCTCCAGCGCGCCCAAAGTCACGCGGCTCGATTTCAACCCGGCCTGCCGCCGCAGGATCGACCGCACCCGCGCCTCGAATTCGCCCACGTCGAACGGCTTGATCATGTAGTCGTCGGCCCCGAGGTCGAGGCCCCGCACCCGGTCCGCCGGGTCCCCCCTCGCCGTCAGGATCATGACGGCGGCGGGATTGGCCCGCGCCCGCATCGCGCGCAGCACCGACAGCCCGTCCATCTGCGGCAGGTTCAGGTCGAGGATCACCAGCTCAAACGTCTCGGCCCGCACCAGCGCCTCGGCCGACGCACCGTCGTGCAGGCAGTCGACGGCATGGCCCGACCCGGCCAGCAGCGCAGTCAGCGCCTCGGCCAGTGGCAGATCATCCTCGACCAGCAGTATCCGCATCCCCACCCCCTGCGGTCAGCCTAGGGGATCGCACACGCGTTGTGAACCGCCCCGACCTCTGGCAGTCTGGCCCGATGAAACCGACGCTGACCCTGTTCATGCTCGCCCTGTCCGTGCTGTGCGCGCCCTCGCCAGCCGACGTGTTCGACTTCCCCAGCCCGGGCCCGCAGACGGGCACCTTGACGATCTATTCGACCCTCGACGCTCCGTTGGCCACCCCCTTGATCGAGGCGTTCCAGCAGGCCAATCCCGGCACATCGGTCACCTACGAGGATCTGCTGGCGGGCGAGATCGCCGCACGTGTCGTGGCCGAAACTGATGGCGCGGGAGAAACGGCGGATCTCGTGTTCTCGTCGGGCATGGACAGCCAGGTGAAGCTCGCGAACGACGGCTACGCCAGCCCGGTGACGCTGCCGCAAAGCGCCGAGTGGCCCCGCTGGGCGAACTGGCGCGACATGGCTTATGCGGTAACGTTCGAACCGGGCGTGCTCGTCTATCACAAACCATCCTTCCCCGCCGGCCCGCCGCAATCCCGGCTCGACCTGCTCGAATGGCTGCACGGGCCGGGTCTGGCGGTGCCGGGCCGCATCGGCACCTACGATGTCGAACGGTCGTCTGTCGGGTATTTGTTCCTGTCGCGCGACGAGGAACATTTTCCCGACATCTGGTCGCTGGTCCGCGCGATGGGGGACGCGGGATTGCAGACCTATCCCACCAGTCACGACATCATCGCGCGTGTGGCCGACGGGCGGCTGGTTCTGGGATACAATATCCTCGGCTCCTACGCCGCCGACCCGGCGCGCGGCCGCGCCGATCTGGGGTTGGTGTTGCTGCGCGACTTCACCGTGGTGGTGTCGCGCGTGGCGCTGGTGCCCCGCGCGGCGCGTGACCCGAATTCCGGCGCCGCCTTTCTGCAATTCCTGATGAGCGACATCGGCCAGTCCGTCCTGTCGGACCGCCTGCGACTGCCGGCCGTCAGCTTGCAGGTCGCCGGCTCGGGCAGCATGGCGGCGATGACGGCCGCCTTGGGTGATCAGCTGCGGCCCGTGCCGGTCAGTCCGGGCCTGCTGGCCTACCTCGATCAGGCAAAGCGCGCGAATCTGATCGCGAAATGGCGGGCGGCTTTGGGGCCAAGATAGCCGAACCTGATCGTGCCGGATCCGGATCTGCTTGCACGAGACCCACGGCGCGACGGCGTCCCGCGCCGTTACAGCGGGGTCAAGCACGGCGTCGCCCAAACCGTTTCCGGATCGGACCGAAAACATCGGCGCACGACCCGCCCCCATCGAATCCTTCCAAATTCGTCAGGTTGCTGACAGGTTGGTGTGATGATCTGCCGCGCAGGCTTGGCACGAGGAGGTGCTGCCTGCGCGTTCACGGCACGAAACCCGTGCCAAAGGGAGGAAACCACGATGAAATTCACCATGCTCGGCATGGCC
>JANNNU010000128.1:0-10130 GCA_031398695.1 Paracoccaceae bacterium
CGCCCGCATCCGGCTGGACGGCTAGGCGATTTTTCTCCGAAAAATCCGGGATGACGAGGCGGACGGCGGTGCCTCCCGGCGCGTTTCGGGCTGCCTATCGGGATACTTGTGGACAGGTGAGCGCGGTTAGCGAGTGTTCGCGGCAAGCCATTCGGCCCAGGCCTGTTTGCTACCTGCGAACACGTTGATGTCGGTGCGGCCCTGAATGCCCGGCACCAGCCCGGTGCCGGTGTACTGCCAGAACGTCCAGTGGTGCCCGTCATAGACATTCTGCGGATGCCCCGCGACCGAACGCAACCAGAAGTCATAGCCGCCGAGCCGCCACATTTCATTGTCTTCCCAGAAGTCGATGCTGGTGTAGATCAGCGGGCGTTGGCCGTAGTGGCGCTCGATGATCTGCATGAAACGCTGGGCCTCGGCGCGGACTTGCCCGGCGGGGGGGCGCAGCGTGCAGGTCGGGGAGAACGGGGTCCACTCGACGTCGAGCACTGGCGGCAGCGCGCCGGGGGTACGGGGGACGTTCTGGATGAACCAGCGGGCCTGTTCCTCGGCCGGGCGGCACCAGTAGTAAAAGTGGTAGGCGCCGCGCGCGACGCCGGCGCGGCCGGCTGCGGCCCAGTTCGTGGCGAACGCAGGATCCAAGAGGTCGCCGCCCTCGGTCGCCTTGATGAACGCGAAGTTCACGCCGTTGGCCCGCGCCGTGGGCCAGTCGATGCCGGTCTGCCAGCGCGAGATGTCGATGCCGTGCACGGGGTAGCTGGCCGGGCTGCGGCCGTCCCACGGATGGGGGGCGGAATCGGAAAAGTTGGGGTCGGTCACGGCTGTCGTCGCGGGGGATCGTTGCGGGTTGTCGGGCGCGCGGGCCCCGCAGGCTGCTAGGGCGAGCGCCAGAACGGCGGGAATCAGGGCACGCAAGGTCATATCCAAATGGTGCCTTGCAGGGCGCGCCCTGTCACGCACAAACCGGCGCGGCGACGGCGGGTCATGTCTTGGGTTTGCCACGCCACCATGCCATCCACACGCCGATCCGCCGCCGCCCCCGGATCAGCAGCGCCGAGATGGGATTGCGCAGCGGCGGCAGGTCGACCGCCAGCAGCAAGAGCCCGGCGGGCAGCATCCAAACACCCAAAATGGGCAGGAACGAAAACACGCCGCCCACAATAAGCAGCAGCGCCAGCGGGATGCGGATCAACCTGTAGCTGTCACGGCGCAGCGCACGAAGCGGCGCCCGCAACGGGGGAACCAGTCGCGCAAGCGTCTGGAACTGGCGTTCAAAGCGACGTTCGCGACGGTCCATGCGTCCTCCCGGGATCGGTCACACATGGGGAGTGCGCAACGGTGGATCAAGGACGGGACGTGGAAAACCGGGCGGGGTCGAGGCTGGCGATCAGGGCGGCGCCGTGGCCGGTGGTGCGGCCGGCGATCAGGTCGGCGGCCAGCTGGCTGGCGGCGGGGGCGGACTGAAAACCATAGCCGCCTTGCCCGGCCAGCCAGAAGAACGCGGGCTGCGCGGGGTCGCGGCCGATGACCGGAACGCGGTCGGGTGCGAACGTGCGCAGGCCGGCCCAGCTGGCGATCAGGCGGGTCACGGGTTCGGTGACCATTTCTTCATAACGGGCAAGGCCTTCGGCCAGAACCATGTCGTCGGGAAACGCGTCGTGCGGGTCCATCGGGTGCTGTTCGGCGGGCGAGACGATCAGCGCGCCGGCATCGGGCTTGGCATACCAGCTTTCGCCGCACCCGAACATCATCGGCCAGCGGCTGACATCGTGCCGCCCGGGCGCCGGGATGCGGGCCATCGAGCGGCGCATCGGCTGAAAGCCCAGACGCGTCACGCCGGCCATCCGCGCGATCTGGTCCACCCACGCCCCCGCCGCGTTGATCAGAAGCTGGGCGCGGTGCGTGTCGCGGGGGGTCTGCACCGCCCAGACGGTGTCACGCCGGATCGCGTCAACGCTTTGACCGGTCACGATTTTCGCGCCGTTGTTGCGCGCCTCGCGGGCGAAGGTCTGGATCAGCAGGTCGGTGTCGATGTCCCATGCCTGGTCGGAAAACGCGGCATGCACCACGGCGTGCGGGTTCAGGATCGGCACCATCGCCACCGCCTGATCGACCGCGATCCGGTCGAGGTCCATGGCGGCGATGTCTTTGGCAAATTCTGCCGCCTGATCGGCCCCGCCCAGGATCAGTAGGCCGCGCGGGGTCAGAACGTCGGGCTGGCCGTGAAAGAAGGGGCCCGAGGCCAGCGAGAGCTCGACCACCGGTGCCGCGCCATAGCGGGGTTCGTAGAGCGCGGCAGAGCGACCCGAGGCGTGATGGGCGAGATGGGTTTCGGCTTCGAGCAGCAGGACGCTGCCGAGGTGGGACAGGCGGGCGGCCGCGGAGACGCCGGCGATGCCGCCGCCGATGATGAGAAAATCGTAGGTCATGGGAATCAATTTGCCACGCCGGGCGGGGGAGGGGAAGGGGGCGCAGGATTCGGCGGTTAACGTGCTGATTTCCGGCGTTTTCCCGGGTATGCACCGCGTATGGTTCGCGTATGGCCTGCGTATGGCTTTGCGCATGACGTTCGCGGGGCCGGGGCCGGGTTGACGGGGTGTTCGGTGGGGTCGCAGAGCGGCGGGCCCCAGCTCCCTTCCGACGGGGAAGCGGCGCGTCGGGGAAGAGGAACGCATGGCGGGCGAGGAGAGGGGTGCGGCAGGATAGGGGTGCGGGCGGTGGTCGGGGTGGTGCGAGACGGGGTGGTTGGAGACGGGGTGGTTGGAGACGGGGTCGGCTGCCCTCCCGTCGGTACGGGGAAGGTGGGGGCCCGGGGCAGCGCGGCGCGCTACCCCAGATGTCAGGTCACTTCGGAATGTCGCCGGTGATGCCTTCGACGTAGAAGGCGAGGCCGGCGAGTTCGCCGTCGTTGGCGACCACGCCATCGGCCAGCCACGGGGTGCCGTCCTGCTTGTTCAGCGGGCCGGTGAACGGGTGATAGCTGCCGTCGGCGATGCTTGCCGCCAGCGCCTCGGCCTCGGCCTTCACTTCGGCGGGGACGGCGGACGTGATTTCGCCGATCTCGACCTCGCCCGACGCGATGCCTTCCCAGCTGTCCTGCTGCGCCCAGGTGCCGTCGATCACCGCGCCCACGCGTTTCACATAGTAGGGCGCCCAGTTGTCGATGATCGACGACACGCGGGGCGAGGGTTTGTATTCGGCCATGTCAGAGGCTTGGCCGAAGCCGATTACGCCGGGGGTCTTTGCCGCCTCGGCCAGCGGTGCAGTCGAGTCGGTGTGCGACAGGATCACGTCGACGCCCTGTTCGATCAGCGCCTTGGCAGAGTCGGCCTCTTTCGCAGGGTCGAACCACGTGTAGGCCCAGACGACCGAGATCGTCACGTCGGGGTTCACCTTCTTGGCGTGGATGAACGAGGCGTTGATGCCCTGGATGACTTCCGGAATTGGGAACGACCCGATGTATCCGATCTTGTTCGACTGGGTCATCCGGCCCGCGATGGTGCCCATGACGGCGCGGCCTTCATAGAAACGGGCGTTGTAAGTCGAGACGTTGGCGTGGTCGCGCTTGAACCCGGTGGCGTGTTCGAACTTCACGTCGGGAAACTTGGCGGCGACGGCGTTGGTCGGGTCCATATAGCCGAAGGAGGTGGTGAAGATGATGTCACAGCCCGACAGCGCCATCTGGGTCAGCACCCGTTCGGCATCGGCGCCTTCGGGGACGTTTTCCTGAAATGCGATTTCAACCTTGTCGCCGTACGCCTCTTGCACCGCCAGCGCGCCCTGATGGTGCTGGTAGGTCCATCCGCCGTCGCCGATCGGTCCGACATAGACGAAACAAGCCTTGGTCTTGTCTTGGGCAAGGGCGGCCCCGGCAAGCAGCGTGAGGGCCGTTGTGGCCACAAGGATTTTTTTCATTTTCTTCTCCCGTTGGTGGGGCGGTTGCCCCGGATGATTGGCCTCAGCGCGAGGCGTGGAAGGTCTGGCCCAAGGCTGCGGGCGCGTTCAGGCTCGCGCGGCCCTTGCCAGAGGACATGATGACCAGCACGAGGATGGTTATCAGATACGGCGACATCGACAAGTATTCGACCGGGATGCGCGACCCGGATGCCTGAAGATTAAGCTGAAGCACCGAAATTCCGCCGAAAAGATAGCCGCCGATCAGGACGCGCCACGGTTTCCAACTCGCAAAGACCACGATGGCGAGGGCAATCCAGCCCGCGCCGGCGGTGATGCCGTCGGTCCACTGCGGCACGCGGATCAGGGAGATGTAGGCTCCGCCCATGCCGGCCATCGCTCCGCCAAAGAGGATCGCCAGCAGTCGGACCCGACCCACCTTGTAGCCGAGCGCGTGGGCGGCGTCGTGGTTTTCGCCAACCGCGCGCAGGATCAGGCCGGTGCGCGTGTACTTTAGCACGGCCCAGACGGCAGCGATGATTGCGATCGAGAAGTAGACCACCCAGTCGTGGCTGAACAGGATCACGCCGATCACGGGCAGGTCAGCGAGCGGGCCGAAGGGAACGGGGCCGGTCAGTGGTGGCTTGATGCCGTTGTAGCCCTGACCCATCAGGGACGACAGGCCGAGGCCGAAGAGGGTCAAGGCGAGGCCGGTGGCGACCTGATTGGCGAGCAATGACTGGGTCAGGACGGCGAACACGAAGGCCAGCGCCGCCCCGCCCGCCGCGCCGCCTGCGAAGCCTAGAAAGGGGTTGCCGGTGCTGACGGCTGTGATGAAGCCGCAGATCGCGCCCATGATCATCATGCCCTCGACGCCGACGTTGAGGACGCCGGACTTTTCCACCACCAGCTCGCCGATGGCGGCGAGCAGGATCGGGACGCTGGCCACCATGAGCGAGGCGATCAGGACGGCGGGGTTGATGCCTCCAAGATCCATCAGGCGGCTCCCCTCGCGAAAAGGCGGATGCGGTAGTTGGTCAGGACATCGACGGCGAGCAGGAAGAAGAGGAGCATCCCCTGGAAGGCCTGGATCGCGGCGGCGGGCAGGCCGAGGTTGGTCGAGGCCATCTCTCCGCCGATGTAGGTCAGGGCCATCAGGAGGCCGGCGAGCAGGATGCCGATCGGGTTCAACCGGCCGAGGAACGCCACGATGATCGCGGTGAAACCATAGCCCACGTTGAAGTCGATGCTGATCTGGCCGGCGGGGCCGGTCACCTCGAACACGCCGGCAAGGCCCGCGAGCGCGCCCGAGAGGCCAAGGCAAAGCATGACCATGCGCGCGGGATTAACCCCGTGAAACCGGGCGGCGCGGGGGGCCTGGCCTGCGAGCTTGATCTGGAAGCCGAGGATGTGGCGCTGCAAGAGGATGTAGGCGAAGATCACCGCGATGAAGGCCGCGACGACGCCCCAGTGCATGCCGGTGCCCATGATCAGCTCGGGGTTCGACGCGGCGGGGTATTGCGCGAAATTGCGGCTGCCGGGAAAACCGGCCCCTTCGGGATTGCGCAGGAAGCCGAGCGCGGCCTTCGACAGGATGCGTTCGGCCACATAGACGAGCATCAGAGAGACGAGGATCTCGTTTGTGTTGAAACGAGTTTTCAGGATTGCCGGGATCGTGCCCCAGAGCCAGCCGCCGAAGGCACCGGCGAGGATCATCGCGGGGAAGATCAGGCGGCTTTCGGTGGGGTAGGCGGCGAGGCCGACCGACGCGCCGAAGATGGCTCCCATGATGTACTGGCCTTCCGCCCCGATGTTCCAGATCCCGGCGCGAAAGCCGAGCGACAGGCCGATGGCGATCAGGATCAGCGGGCCGGCTTTCACCAGCAGTTGCCCGCGCAAATACCAGGCAAACTCGCCGAACAGCGGGTCCCAGAAGATGGTGCGGATCGCGGCGACCGGGTCCTTGCCGAGAAGCGCAAACAGCAGACCACCCGCGATCATCGTCAGGATGACCGCGACGACCGGGGTGGCAGCGGACCAGAAGCGCGACGGAGTGGGGCGCTTTTCAAGCGTGAGCATGGGCCACCTGCAAGTCATCGTTCGGGCCGTGCGCGCCACCCATCATCAGGCCGATCTCATCGATCGTCAGTCCTTGCACCGGGCGCGGCGTGGTCAGCCTGCCGCCGTTCAGTACGGCGAAACGGTCAGCGACTTCAAGGAGTTCATCGAGGTCCTGACTGATCACCACGACGGCCGCCCCGGCCGCAGCGCGGTCAAGGATGGCTTGGCGGATGGCTGCCGCCGCCGCCGCATCGACGCCCCAGGTCGGCTGGTTGATCAGGATCACGGCGGGGTCCTGGCTGAGCTCGCGGCCCACCACGAATTTCTGCAGGTTGCCGCCCGACAGCGCGCGCGCGGCGACGTGGCTGCCCGGCGTGCGCACGTCATAGGCCTTTATGACCCGTTCGGCAAAGTCGCGGGTGGCAGACCAGTCGATGAAACCGCCTTTCGACAGGCTAATGCGGATGTTGGCGGTCAGGAAGGCGTTTTCGACAAGGCTCATGTCCGGGGCTGCGGCGTGGCCGAGGCGGTCTTCGGGCGCGCTGACGAATCCGGCGCGGCGGCGGGTGTTGGGTCCCTTGTCGCCAATCGGTGCGCCGAAGCTCTGGACCATGGCGGGGTCGCTGCGCAGTTCGCCCGAAAGCGCCAGCAGCAGTTCGTCCTGACCGTTGCCAGCGACGCCCGCGATGCCCAGAACCTCGCCCTTGCCGACCGAAAAGCTGAGGGATTTCAACGAGGTGCCGAACTGGATCGGCGAGGCGACCGAAAGGTTCGACACCTGCAGGGCCGGGGCGTTGCCGGGCCAGTCCTGTTTCGCGCCACGTTCGGGGGGCATCAGGACGGTGCCGACCATCAACTCTGCCATCTCGCGGGCGGTGCGGTCGCGCGGGGTGCAGGTGGCTACGACGCGGCCCCGGCGCAGGATGGTGGCGGCGTCGCACAGCGCGCGGATTTCCTCCAGCTTGTGGCTGATATACAGGATCGCGGTGCCTTCCGATGCCAGTTGGCGCAGGGTCTTGAAAAGGATTTCCACTTCCTGTGGGGTTAGCACGGACGTCGGTTCGTCCATGATCAGCAGCTTGGGGTCTTGCAGCAGGCAGCGGATGATCTCGACCCGCTGCCGCTCGCCCGCAGACAGGTCGCCGACGCGGCGGGTGGGGTCGAGCGGCAGGCCGTAGTCGTTGGACACCTGCCTGATCCTGGCCGCGAGATCGCGCATCGGCGGCGGTGTTTCCATGCCGAGCGCGACATTTTCGGCGACGTTCAACGCCTCGAACAGGCTGAAGTGCTGGAAGACCATCGCCACGCCGCTGTTGCGCGCGGCGCTGGGTTGCGGCGGCGCATAGGGCGCACCGCGCAGGGTCATGCTGCCGCTGTCGGGCCGGATCAGGCCGTAGATCATCTTGACCAGGGTAGATTTGCCCGCCCCGTTTTCGCCCAGAAGCGCGTGGATCTCGCCCATCCCGACCGAAAACGACACATCCGCATTGGCGATCACGCCTGGATAGGCCTTGGTCACGCCTTGAACCGCCAGCAGGACAGGACTTTCGGTCATCCGGCATTCTCCTGTCGCAGGGCATTTTGGGTTGTTTTCGCGAGGAATTCTGTGGCAACGCCGATGGCGATGGCTTGCGGGTGCTTGCCAAGGGCCGGGTTGCCGATCGGGCAGCGGATTCGGTTCACGCTGGCGGCGGTGTGGCCAAGGGCGGCCAGACGGTTGCGGAATCGCGCCCATTTCGTGACCGACCCGATCAGCCCCGCGCTGAGAAACCCGTGGGTCAGAAGGCGGTGACACAGGTCGAGGTCGAGCGCGTGGGAATAGGTCAGGATCAGGTGCTCGGCGTCCGGCGGGGCAAGCGAAACGGCCGCGCCGGGGTCTGGGGTGGGCAGGATGCGGACGTTGGCCGGCGCTGCGGGAAACCGGTCGGGGGCAATGTCGACCCAGGTGATTGCGGTGCCGGGAAGGGGCGCAAGCGTGTGCACCAGCGCCCGGCCGACATGGCCTGCGCCCCAGATCCACAGATGCCGGGTCGGGCGCTGTGCCGGTTCCACCATCCAGCCGTGCAAAAACTGGCTGGTTGGAAGGTGGCCTTCGTTGCGGGCTTTGGCGAAAAGCCTTTTCACCGACAGCGGCATCGCGGTGCCGTCGACGCTGCGGGCGATGATCTCACCCTCTGGAGGCATGGTGTAGACCTCGGTCAGCAGGGTGACCGCGCCGCCGCAGCATTGGCCCAAGGCGGGGCCAAGGGCCTGACGGTCCAGCCGGGACCCGCCGTGGGCGAGCATTGCGCGGGCGCGCCGGGTGGCCTTGTGTTCCAGCGCGCCGCCGCCGATCGTGCCGGATTGGCCGGTAGCCCAGACCAGCATTGCGGCCCCGACCTCGCGCGGGGAGGATCCCTGATGATCGGCGATCACCACGCGGGCGGTGCGGCCATGCGTGGCGATGGTGGCGGCGAGGGTTTCAATGTCAAACATCGCGCTGCCTTTTCACGGCCGTCAGGATGCGTTCGGGCGTTGCGGGCGCATCGAGGGCGGGATAGACGATGCGGTTTCCGCAGGCGGCGACCGCATCGGACAGCGCAAGGAACGCCGAGATGCCAAGCATGAACGGCGGCTCGCCCACGGCCTTGGATTTGCCGACGGTGTCTTCGCGGTTGGGCTGGTTCCAGAGGGCGACGTTGAAGATGCGGGGGCGGTCCGAACACGCGGGGATCTTGTAGGTGCTGGGGGCATGGGTGGCAAGGTGGCCCTTGTCGGTCCAGAGCAATTCTTCGGTGGTCAGCCAGCCGGCGCCCTGAACGTAGGCGCCTTCGATCTGGCCGATGTCGAGAGCGGGGTTCAGCGACGTGCCGGTGTCGTGCAGGATATCGGTGCGCAGGATACGGTTTTCGCCGGTGAGGCTGTCGATCACGACTTCGGTGACGGCGGCGCCGTAGGCGAAGTAGAGGAAGGGGCGGCCCTGGCCCTTTACGCGGTTCCAGGTGATCTTGGGCGTGGCGTAGAAGCCGGTGGACGACAGCGACACGCGGGCCTGATAGGTCAGGGCGGCGGCCTCGGCAAAGGTCATGTCGGAGCCTGCGACCCGCACACGGCCTTGGGCGAAGGTGACGGATGTGAGGTCGGCCTGATGCTGGGCAGCAAGGGTTTCGGCCATGCGGGCGCGGATCGTTTCGCAGGCGGCACGGGTGGCCATGCCGTTGAGGTCGGATCCCGATGACGCGGCGGTGGCCGAGGTGTTGGGCACCTTGCCGGTGTCGGTGGCGGTGATCTTTACCATGCCGGTGTCCACGCCGAACACGTCGGCGGCGACCTGCGCGACCTTCTGGAACAGGCCCTGGCCCATTTCGGTACCGCCGTGGTTCAGGTGGATCGAGCCGTCCTGATAGACATGCACCAGCGCCCCTGCCTGATTGAGCCAGGTGAGGGTGAAGGAGATGCCGAACTTTACCGGGGTCAGCGCAATTCCGCGTTTCAGGATGGGGCTTTGCGCGTTCCACGCGGCGATTTCGGCACGGCGGGCGTGATAACGGGAGGTCTTCTCAAGCTGCGCGGTCAGTTCGTGGCCGATGAAATCCTCGACCGGCATGTGGTAGGGGGTGGTCTGGTGGCCGTGTGGGTCGGGGGCGCGGCCGCTTGACGACGCCGGATCGGTGGCCCCGCGCGAGGTGAGATCCTGATCGGGATCGGGCCTCGTTATCATCTGTTCATAAATATCCCGGGGGTCCGGGGGCTGGCCCCCGGCGCTCACCGCCATCGCATCGTAGAAGTTCAGGCACCGCACCTCGAGGGGGTCGCGCTTCACGGCAAAGGCGATATGGTCCAGCACCCGCTCGATGGCAATCATGCCCTGCGGGCCGCCGAAACCGCGATAGGCGGTGGCGCTTTGGGTGTTGGTGCGCAGGCGGTGGCTTTCGATGGTCACGGCGGGCAGGTGATAGCAGTTGTCGGTGTGCAGCATGGCGCGGTCGGCGACGGGGAGGGACAGGTCCTGGCTCCAGCCGCAGCGCATCAGGTGGGTCATGTGCAGGCCGAGGATCTTGCCGTCCGCGTCGATCCCGGCGCGGTATGTGATCCGCAGATCGTGGCGCTTGCCGGTGATGATCATGTCATCGTCGCGGTCATAGCGCATCTTGGCCGGGCGGCCCATGGCGCGGGCCACGAGGGCGCAGGCGATG
>JANNNU010000170.1:0-1850 GCA_031398695.1 Paracoccaceae bacterium
TGGGACAGGCCGTCACGCAAGGGGCGTCATAGCAGAAGTAGCAGCGGTCCGCCGCCACCTGCGCCTCGTGCCGGTACAAAGGCGGCTCGTGATCGGCGAAGTTCGTGTCATAGGCGGTGGCGGGCAGACGCCCCGGCACAACGCCGGGCGTCAGCGGGCTGTTAGGCATGGCGCGGACGCTCCCTGTCTTGTTTTCCGAAACGCTGTCACAGGGTCGGAATTTTATCAAACGGTAAATTCCTTGCGCGGCCCCGCCGCAGGGCAGTTGCCCGAAAAAGCGGCAGCTAAGGCGGCTTTTCACCCCAAGGGCCATGGCCTATAAGCGAGCGAACCATCCGAACCGGCCCCGAGAGGCTGGACCGACAGAACCGACGACCGCCCGAGGATCCGCATGAGCAAACATTCCACCGACGCCGACGTGGCTTTCATCCAGGCGCTGGCCGAGCTGTTGAACAAGAACGAGCTGACCGAGCTGAGCGTGAAGCGCGAGTATGGCGAGGATGACAGCCTTGAGGTGCGTGTGGTCAAGACGCCTGCGGCGGTGATGCAGGCGGCCCCGGCGCCGGTTTATGCAGCAGCCCCAGCGGGCGCTGCGCCCGCCGCCCCGACGCCGGTTGCGATGCCCGAGGATCCGACGCAGCATCCCGGTGCCGTGACCTCTCCCATGGTGGGCACGGTCTATATGTCGGCGGAACCGGGTGCGGCGCCCTTTGCCCCCATCGGGGCGACGGTGACGGAAGGCCAGACCCTGCTGATCATCGAGGCGATGAAGACGATGAACCACATCCCCGCCCCCCGCAGCGGCGTGGTCAAGCGCATCCTGGTCGAGGACGGCAGCCCCGTCGAATACGGTGCCCCCCTGATGATCGTGGAGTGAGCCCACGATGTTCGAGAAAATCCTGATCGCCAACCGGGGCGAGATTGCCCTGCGCGTGATCCGTGCCGCGCGCGAGATGGGGATCAAGACGGTCGCCGTCCACTCCACCGCCGACACCGATGCGATGCATGTGCGGCTGGCGGACGAAAGCGTCTGCATCGGGCCTGCCCCTTCGAGCGAGAGTTACCTCAACAAGGCCGCCATCATCTCGGCCTGCGAGATCACGGGCGCGCAGGCGGTGCATCCGGGCTATGGCTTTCTGTCTGAAAACGCGGCCTTTGCGCAGGCGCTGGAGGATCACGGGATCACCTTCATCGGCCCCTCGGCCGAGCATATCCGGATCATGGGCGACAAGATCACCGCCAAGGAGACGGCTAAGGCTCTGGGGATCCCGGTGGTGCCGGGGTCGGATGGCGGCGTCGCGGATTTCGAGACGGCGATTGGTGTGGCTGCCGGGATCGGCTTTCCGGTCATCATCAAGGCCACGGCGGGTGGCGGCGGGCGGGGCATGAAGGTCGCACGCAATGCCGAGGAGCTGGAGGTTGCGTTCCGCACCGCGCGGGCCGAGGCGAAGAACGCCTTCGGCAATGACGAGGTCTATATCGAGAAGTACCTGCAGAAGCCGCGGCACATCGAGATCCAGGTGTTCGGCGACGGCAAGGGCAAGGCGGTGCATCTGGGCGAAAGGGACTGCTCGCTGCAGCGCCGCCACCAGAAAGTCTTCGAAGAGGCCCCGGGCCCCGCGATCACGCCCAAGATGCGGGCCGCGATCGGCAAGGTCTGTGCGGATGCCGTGTCGAAGATCAACTATATCGGCGCGGGGACCATCGAATTCCTGTACGAGGACGGCGAGTTCTACTTCATCGAAATGAACACGCGCCTGCAGGTGGAACATCCGGTGACCGAAGCCGTCACCGGCATCGACCTGGTGCTGGAGCAGCTGCGCGTCGCCTCGGGCGCCGGGCTATCCTAC
>JANNNU010000044.1:0-16331 GCA_031398695.1 Paracoccaceae bacterium
GGCTGATCGGGAAGCTGGCCTTCTCCGCTTCGATGAAGCCGAAGGTCATCGACTTCCCTCTCTCGCGAAGAAGGCCGCGGCCTTTTTTAGGATGTCGCGCTCCTGCTTCAGAACCGCATTCTCTCGCCGCAACCGCTTCAATTCGGCATGCAGATCGACCGGGACCTCACTCGGCTCCCTGACATCCCCTTCCTGCCCGAGCCACCGCGTCAGCGTCGACAAGCCGATGCCCAGATCCTCCGCTATCTCCCGCCGCGTCCGGCCACTGGTCAGTGCAAGCCGCACAGCTTCACGCCGAAACTCCGGCGTCGGTCTGTTCCCGTTTCCCATAGAACACCTCCTGGTTCCTCAGTTGGTGCTCTCCACATTTTTAGGGGCAAGTCCAATCAGCTTCAAAGTAGTTGTTGTAAATCATCTGCTCCCCGTCCCAAAATCTGAACTTAATTTGTCTCATATTGCATTATGTTAGCAAACCAAAACCCTAGCCGCCTTGCGAGTGGCCAGGGTCTCGGTCGCAAGGCTAGTAAGCACCGTGAGGTGCATGGTCAGGATACCATGGCTGCCAGTTCTGTCGAGCGACGGGTGGGGACAACTTTGTGTCTCGTAGATGTCTCTTAAACCACCTGTGCTGTCACCGTGTGTCTCAGCAGAATCAACGCCTGAGCTGTTGATGCATAGCTGTTTTGGAGAGCGACCTGCGGACTATCACTCAGCGTGTCGCCGAGGGCATAAGTGTCTGTTTTTGTTCATTTTAATGGTGCCCAGAGACGGAATTGAACCGCCGACACGCGGATTTTCAATCCGCTGCTCTACCAACTGAGCTATCTGGGCACCTTTGGAAAGACGCGTCGTCTTTCGGGTGGACGGGTGATACGTCAGGGGTGCGGCGCTGTCCAGAGGGATTTGGCTAAATCCTGCACCGCGCGCAGAGGACCGCCTTACTGCGGGCGCGGGGGCGTCTCGTCGTCTTCGGGCTCTTCGTCGGGCGCGGGGATGGCATAGCTGCCGCGCAGCCAGTGCGCGAGGTCCACGTCGGCACAGCGGCGAGAGCAGAAGGGCTTGTATTTGTCATGCGTCTCGCGGGCGCAAATCGGGCAGCTCATGCGTCGCCCTCCAGAACCTCGGCCAGCGGCAGGCGATCACGCTTGCGGGTCATCTCGTAAAGACCGAGCGTGGTCCAGCCGGCGAGATTGGTTTCCGCCTCGCCCTTGAACGCGGCGCGGATCACCTGGTCGAGGATGGCGCGATCCTTTTTCGGCATCGGCGCGAAATCGACCACCACCTGGCCCCCAAAGCCCCGCAACCGCAACTGGCGCGCCAGATCGCGCGCGGCGGCGATGTTCACCTTCAGGCTGGCCCCCGGTGTCGTATCCGGCCCGGTGTTCACGTCCACAGCGACCAGCGCGCGCGTCGGCTCGATCATCATGTGCCCGCCGCCCGGCAATTCAACCCGAGGCGCAAGCAAAGCGTCGATCATGTCGAGCACGCCCAGTTCCTCGAACCCGCCCGTCACCACCTCGTCGGGTTCCGGGTCGGCCCAGTCCCGCCAGGCAGTTTCCTGCGCACCGGCACCTTCGACTAGCAGTTCCGGCCCGCCATCCAGATCGGCCAGCACCGCAACCGCCAGATCCCGCATCGCGGCGATATCCTCGGCTATCGCATCGTCGTCGGCCCCGGCGCAGGCCGACCGCAGGATCAGGCCCAGATCCTCGGGCGCGCCCGCCATGCCCTCCGCCGCCAGCGCCTCCAGCCCGCCGCGCACATCCTCGTCCTTGATCCGGCGCGAAATGTTCAGGCCCGGCGCCCCCGGCGTGGCAATCGCATAGCGCGATTTGAACAGCAGCCGCGTCGTGACCGGCAGCGCCTTGCCCGGCTCCGCAGGCCCCGTCACCTGCACCAGCAGCCGCTGGCCGGGCGCGATCCCGGCGGTCTGGCGCAAAAAGCCGGACCCTTCGGGAAGCTTCACAAACAGCCCGCCCATCCCCTTCATCGGCCGGTCCGCCACCGCGCGATAGATGGCACCCGGCAGCGCCGCATCGCCCGCCGGGTCCACCGCGAGATCCTCCAGCCGCCCATCGACGACCAGCGCGGCCGCATCGCGGCCCCGCACGACGTCCAGTACCACCACCCGACCGATCATGCCTGCCTCCACACCGGATACCCGGCCGCCGCCAGCAACGCCGCCGTTTCGGCCAGCGGCAGGCCGACGATGCCGGTGAACGAACCCGAAATCCACGGAATGAACGCGCCCGCCGCGCCCTGGATGGCATAGCCGCCCGCCTTGCCCTGCCAGTCGCCGCCCGCAAGATAGCTGTTCAACTCGGCGTCCGACAGACGCTTCATCTTGACGGCACTTTCGCTGACCTTCGACCAGACGCGTGCGCCCCGGCGCACCGCCACCGCCGTGATGACCATGTGCCTGCGCCCGGCCAGTGCCGTCAGAAACGCGGCCGCCTGCCCTGCATCCGCAGGCTTGCCAAGGATCCTGCGGCCCAAAGCGACCGTGGTATCGGCGCACAGCACGATATCCTCATCGCCCGCCTGCACCGCCTGCACCTTTTCCAGCGCGATGCGCAGGCAGTAAGGACGCGGCAGTTCAGCGCGCTTGGGGTCCTCGTCGATGTCGGGGGGCAGGATGGCGTCAGGAACGATTCCGAGTTGCGCCAGCAGTTCCCGCCTGCGCGGGCTGGCTGAACCCAGAATCAGTTTCATGTTCGCAGGTCGCGTGTCTGGACCCGAAAACGGTTCCGACTTTTCGGGGCACGGCTCACTTGAACCGATAATTGATGCGGCCCTTCGACAGATCGTAAGGCGTCATTTCGACCTGCACCTTGTCGCCCGCCAGCACGCGGATGCGGTTTTTCCGCATTTTGCCCGCCATCACCGCGATCAGCTCATGGCCATTGTCGAGTTCGACCTTGAATGTCGCATTGGGCAGCAGTTCCTTGACGACACCGGGAAACTCGAGAATGTCTTCTTTGGCCATGGTCACTCCAATAGGGTTTCGCCCGCGCTTGGGGGCGCAGGCTTCGCAGGGCGTATGATCTGAAGTCTGCAGGATTTCAAGTGGATTCGCGTGCGCTGACGGTCAGGTGAATGCCGTCGCGGGCCCGCACCGTCAGATGCGCCACCGGCACGGGAATGCGCCCCGCCACTGGCGCAAACCGGAACGCGCGCACCAGCAGCGCCAGCAGCACCACGCCCTCGACCATCGCGAACCCCGCCCCGGTGCAGACCCGCGGGCCGGATGAAAAGGGCAAGTAGGCATCCCGCGCCGACGCCTTGTTGGTATCCCGGCCCCAACGGTCGGGGTCGAATGCGTCCGGGTCCGACCACAGCCGCTCGTGCCGGTGCAGATGCCAGGGCGACAACACGATTTGCGCCGCCCGTTTGACCGCCCTGCCCCGCATCTGTTCGGGCTTCACGGTCTGGCGCACCATCATCGGCACGGGGGGATAAAGCCGCAACACCTCGCGGAACACGTCGCGGGTGAACTTCAGCCGCGACAGCTGGCTGAAATCGGGCGCATCGCCCAACACCGCCACCTCTGCCGCCACCCGCTCTTGCACCTCGGGATGCGTGGCCAGCAGATACAGCGCCCAAGCCAGCGCCGACGCACTGGTTTCATGCCCCGCGAGAAAAAAGATCGCGACCTGATCGACCATCTCTTCGATGCCGAACCGCTGCCCGGTCACAGGGTCCGCCGTTACCATGATCTTGGTCGCCAGATCATCCGGCGCGCCGCCCGCAGCAATCTCGGCCGCTCGCCCTTCCGTCAGCCGCGTGATCAGCCCCCGGATCATCGCGGCCGAGGCTTTGGTCGAACGCCGGTGAAACCGCGGCATCCACACCGGCAGCGGCACGAAGGCCGCCAGGTTCAGGATCGGCTGCGTGCGCTGATAGGTGCGGAATTCGGTGAACACCGCGCTGGCGATCTCGTGCTGGATCGGGATCGAGAACAGCGTGCGAAAGATCACATCCGCCGCCGCATGGCTCATCTCCTCCTCGATTTCCACCGGCCCGATCGGCAGCCGTGCCACCGCCGCCTGCCCCGCCGCCCAGATCGCCGGAAAGGTGTCGCGCAGACGGCCCCCCTCGAACGCCGGGTCGATGATCCGCCGCTGCCGTCTCCAGACTTCACCGTTGGTCACGAACACCGAATTGCCCAGCAAAGGCCGCAACCCTTCGGCAATCCGCCCCGATTTCGGAAAATCCTCGGGCCGCTCGTTCAGCACCCGCGCGACCAGTGCGGGGTCGTTGCACAGATAGCTGCGAAAGAACGGCGTGCGGAACTCGGCCATCCACGCCCGGTAAAGCCGCGCCGGTTGCGCCGACAACAGATCGGCCCGAAACAGCCGCAGATACCGCCACAGCGACACCCGGTCGGGCCGCGACGCAGGTTTTGGCGGCGTCATGCCATCGACCTGTAGCCCGAGGTGGGCGTCTCGATCCGGCTGGCCGACGGCTTGCGCCCCCGATACCGATCTGCCAGCGTCACCGGCCCCGCCGTGATCTGGAAATAGTCATAGTCGCCCGGCCGGTCGAACGCGCACAGATACTGGAAATGCAGCCGGAAGAACTTCCAACGAACGGCGCGCCACCGCTCCGGGCTCAGCGTCTGGGTGAACGCGGCCGACACGACCAGCGGCCACTTCTTGTCCGGCGGGGAAACCCCGGTCACCGCCACCGGGTCGCAGAGCGCAAAGGCGCACCCGTCGCCCGGGGCCGTCACGTCGACCCAGGTCACCTCGTCGCGCGCCGCAAGATAGCGCAGATCGGCCCTGAGCCGGGTCGCGCGGGGCAGGAACGACACCATCGGCACCACCTGCCCCAACGTCAAAAGGCCCAACGGTGGCGACCCCGCCGGCAACCCCGCGCGGATCAGATCGGCCAGCACCGACACCGCCAGATGCGCACCCGACGAGTGGCCGACGACCAGTACCTCGTCATGTCCGCCCCGAAGAGCGTCAGACACGGCTTGTCCAAATGCAACAATCCTTACCTCCAGCTCGGGCGGATTGGCCCCATTCGACCGTGCGGAATAGGCATAATCATGCATCAGGTAGTAGGCGAACAGCCGGTTGTCATGCATGCGGAACAGCCGCAGCACCAGCCCCGCCAGCAGCAGCCCCGCGACCCACCCCAGCGCCGGATGCACCTGCGCCACGAGCCCGCCGACGCCCCACCCCGCCAGCACCGCCACCGCAAGCTGCCCCAGCAACATCCCGATCGGGTAAAGCGCCGCGATCATCGGCCCCTTGCGCAACCGCATCAACCGCAGCAGCGCCCCGGATGCCAGATACACCCAGGCCGTGTGCACCAACTGCCCATAGGTCGCGGCAATCGAAGACCCCATCGACCCCTTGACGATGTCCGACCACACCAGCACCTCGACATCCGCCACCGCGCCCTGTCCCGTCACGCGCCAGCCATAGGACCCCTTGACCGCCTTGGGTTGCAACGCGAGGCGATAGCCCGAGATTTCCGCCTGCGCCGCCCCCTCGCGCCGATACAACTCGCGGTAGCGGCGCGGGTGAATGGGGTCGTATCCGGGGATGTAGAACACCCGCCGCCGAAACTCCCGCTCTGTCCCGCCCATCGTCATGCGCTGACTATGACGAGACAACGCGGTAATTCTATGGAAAATCAGCCCAACGTCGCAAGGAACGGCACGTTTTCCAGCAGCCAGTACGAAAACTGCGAAAAGCCGCCCGTCAGCATCAACAGGCCCACCGTCCACAACAGCAGCCCCATGATCCGCTCGATCTGCTCGGTGTGCCGCTTGAAGAACGCCATGACGCCGCCCATCCGGGGAAAGAACGCAGCGACCAGCAGAAACGGAATTCCCAGACCCAGCGCATAAACGCCCAGCAGCGCGGTGCCCCGCGACACCGACGCCTCCTGCGCGGCCAGCGACAGAATCGCGCCCAACTGCGGCCCGATGCACGGCGTCCAGCCAAACGCGAAGGCCAACCCCAGCACATAGGCGCCAAACGCCGAGCCGCCCTGTTGCCCCGCCTCCACCCTCAGCTCGCGGTTCAGAAACCCGATGCGGATCACCCCCAGAAAATGCGCGCCGAACACCATGACGACGACCCCCGCCAGCATCGAAAAGGTGTCGGCATTGCCCAGAAAGAATGCCCCGAACACCGACGCCGTGAAGCCCAGCAGCATGAACACCGTCGAAAGGCCCAGCACAAAGAACACCGCCGCCAGCAACGCCGATTTCCCGGCCCGCATTTCGCCGACGGAAATCCCGCTCATGTAGGCCAAATAGGGCGGCACGATGGGCAGCACGCACGGGCTGAGAAACGACAGCATCCCGGCCACCAGCGCGACAAACATTGCGGGCAGCAGGCTTGCGTCGATGATGTCGATGCCGAACATTGACAGGCTCCTTTCGCGCAGGCCTAGCCGGTTTTGGGCGGGCCGTCACGCGGTCACGGCGTCACATTGACGTGGGACGGTGCGCGGGGCAGACAGCGGAGCCTCCGGCGGGGATATTTGGCGCCAAGGTGAATGGGGGGGGCGGATGGACTGGGACGTCGAGTTGGACTGCACGGGCCTTTTGTGCCCCCTGCCGGTGCTCAAGGCGCAGAAGCGGCTGCGCGGCATGGCGGCGGGGCAAGTGCTGGCGCTGGTGGCGACCGATGCGATGGCCGCGGTGGACGTGCCGCATTTCTGCGATCAGGCCGGGCACACCCATCTGGCCACCCTGCCCGAAGGTCGTGCGCAGCGCTATCTCATCCGCTGCAAGGGATAGGGGCGGCCGTTTGCACGCCGCCCCTTTGCTTTGCCTGTGACCGGGCGGACTAGCGGCCCAGCGACCACCAGCCCCGGCGCTTGGGTTTGGCTTCGTCGTCGCTTTCCGCAGCGGGCGCCGCCACCGGTTCAGCCACCACCGGATCAGCCACCACCGGATCAGCCGCTGCCGGCTCGGCAACCACCGGGTCCGGCGCGTTGATCGCGGGCGACGGGTCCACCGGTTCCGGTGGTGCGGCCATCTCGGCCAGGTCTGCGGGCGCAGGCTCGGGCATGCCGTCGGACACGACGGGTGCCGGATCGGCCTTTGCCTTCGACGCCGCAGATTTTGCAGGCGCCTTCGTCTTGGCGGTGCTGGCGCGGGACGACGAGGCCTTCGGCTTCGGCGTCTGCGCCGCACCGTCCGCCACGCCGTCCGCAGCACCCGCCGCGACGCCTTCGGCTGCCGCCAGGGCTGCCGTTTTTGCCTTGCTGGTGCGCGACCGGGTGGTCGGCTTTTTCAGCGGCGCATCAGCCACCGGGGCGGCCTCGGGTGCCACAATCCCAGCGGTCACCGGATCGGCAGGCACCGCTGCGGGCATCTCTGCAACTACAGCCGCACCGTCAACGGCGTCGTCCGCATCGACATCGTCCTCGCCGTCCTCGTCGGCGCTATCCGCCTCGTCGCCATCCGCGTCATCGCCGTCAGCCTGATCGGCAGCCTCGTAGCCCTGCCCCGATCCGCCCTTCTTGCGCCGACGCCGACGCCGCTTCTTCTTGCCGGGCGCACCGGTGCCGGTGACGTCGGCAGGCTGCGTCACCACGGCCTCGGCTTCGGCCTCTTCCACGTCGTCGTCCAAATCCAGATCCGGATCCTCGTCCTCGTCAACCGCTGCGCCCATCAGGCTGGCATTGCCCGAGATCACCGGCGCGCCATCCGGCACCACCCGTGTTGCGGTCTTGAACTTCTCGATCGAATAATCGGGCGAGATCATCGCCGGATCGCACTCGATCCGCACCGACATCCCGTACCGCGCCTCGATCAGCGCGATATGCTCGCGCTTGCCGTTGATCAGGAAGTTGACGATCCCGATCGGCGCGCGCAGCAGCACCTCTTTCGACCGCTTGCGCGTGCCCTCTTCCTCCAGTGCCCGCAGCACCTGCAGACCCAGACTGTCATCCGACCGGATCAACCCGGTGCCGTGGCAATGCGCGCAAGGCTGGGTCGTGCTTTCAAGCATCCCCGGCCGTAGACGCTGACGGCTCATCTCCATCAGGCCAAAGCCGGAAATCCGACCGACCTGAATCCGCGCGCGATCCGTTTTCAGCTTGTCCTTCAACCGCTTCTCGACCGAGGCGTTGTTCTTGCGCTCTTCCATGTCGATGAAGTCGATCACGATCAGACCGGCCAGATCGCGCAGACGCAGCTGGCGGGCCACCTCGTCGCAAGCCTCGAGGTTGGTCTTCAACGCGGTATCCTCGATCGACCCTTCACGCGTCGACCGCCCCGAGTTCACGTCGATGGCCACCAGCGCCTCGGTGATCCCGATCACGATGTAGCCGCCGGATTTCAGCTGAACCGTCGGGTTGAACATGCCGCCGAGATAGCTTTCGACCTGATACTTTGCGAACAACGGCATTTGCTCGGCATACGGCACCACGACGCGCGCATGGCTCGGCATGATCATCCGCATGAAGTCCTTGGCGGTGCGGTAACCGCCCTCGCCTTCGACGAGAATCTCGTCGATCTCGCGGGAATACAGATCGCGGATTGACCGCTTGATCAGATCGCCTTCCTCGTAGATCGCCGCCGGCGCAATCGACTTCAGCGTCAGCTCGCGGATCTGCTCCCACAACCGCATCAGGTATTCATAGTCGCGCTTGATCTCGGGCTTGGTCCGCTTGGCCCCCGCCGTGCGGATGATCAAGCCGGCGCCTTCCGGCACTTCGATCTCGCCCGCGATCTCCTTCAGCTTCTTGCGATCCGCCGCCACGGTGATTTTGCGGGAAATCCCGCCGCCGCGCGCCGTGTTCGGCATCAGCACGCAATAGCGGCCCGCCAGCGACAGATAGGTGGTCAGCGCAGCACCCTTGTTGCCGCGTTCTTCCTTGACCACCTGCACCAGCATGATCTGTCGGACCTTGACCACTTCCTGGATCTTGTAGCGCCGGGCGCGCGGACGGCGCGGCGCGCTGATCTCTTCCGATACGTCCTCTTCGGCGATGGATTCGATCTCGTCATCGGTCTCCGACGCGTGATCGATCGACCGGAACGGCGCATCGCCGTCTTCGGCGTCGCCATTCGGCTCGGTGGCAGGCTCGGCATGCGAATGGCCGCCGTGATGGTGCACACCGTGATCGTGCGGCAGATGCGGCACGTCGACCCGAGTGTCGACCAGCGCATCCGCGCCGGTCTCGTCGCCCAGATCGACCACGTCCATGCCGTTCACGTCGGCGGTCTGCACCGGATCTGGCCGGGCCGCCGATGTCGCGGTCTGCGGCACCGGGCGCGGGCGCGAGGATCGGCGGGGACGGTTGTCTTCCTCGTCCTCGGCGCGGTTGAAGGCGCGCTCTTCCTCCAGCAGGGCTTTGCGATCGGCCACCGGGATCTGATAGTAATCGGGGTGAATTTCGGCAAAGGCGAGGAAACCGTGGCGGTTACCGCCGTAGTCTACAAAGGCGGCCTGCAACGAGGGTTCCACCCGCGTCACCTTGGCCAGATAGATGTTCCCGGCAAGCTGGCGCTTGTTCAGGGTTTCAAAATCGAACTCCTCGACCTTGTTTCCGTCAACGACCACAACCCGAGTTTCCTCGGCATGGGTCGCGTCGATAAGCATTTTCTTTGACATTTGGGTCCATTGCGCCCGCAACGCAACACAGGCCCCGGCGGACCGAGGAGGGTGTCGTTGCGAAACGGGCGGCTTGTTCGGGCAAGACGCGCGACAGGCGTCGGGCGGGCCTTGCCCGGTGGGCACCCCTCGCCGTTCGCCGATAATGTCGCTCGCGCCATCGCGGTTCTCGATCCAACCCCCGCCCGGTCTTGCGACAAACGGGGCCACTACAACAGCCCGCGGTCGTCAAGCGACTTTGCGGGCAATAAGACGGCCTTGCAGCCGATCCGGCTGCCCCCCGGTCGGCGCGATGTGACGCATCAAAAGGGGGAACAGAGAATTCCATCGCGGAGCGAACCCCACACTAGCCGACAGTAGCGGCAAAAATCGCGGAATGACAATGGGTCATTTGCGGCGGTAACACACGGCGTGGTTGTGTGCCGCACGCCCGCCATGGCGCCGCCACCGAGCGCCGAGTCAGGAAATCGCCCACCCGCCGAACGTCATGCGCAAAGCCATACGCGAAACAGACGCGCGCCATACCCTTGATCTTGTGCAAAATCGAGGCGTTAACCCCAATGCCGGGCCCTAGAAGTAATCACCGCGCGTGAGTCCATACTTCGCCATCTTTTCGTTCAGCGTGCGGCGCGGCAGGCACAGCTCGTCCATCACCGCGACGATACTGCCCTTGTGGCGGCGCATCGTGTTATCGATCAACATCCGCTCGAACGCCTCGACATAGTCTTTCAGCGGCTTGCCCTCGGTCGTCATCGCAGGGCCGCTGGACTCGTTGTCGGCCATCAACAGGGAGGCGATTGACCCCGACCCCCGCCGGTTCTGCAACACGGCGCGCTCGGCGATGTTGACCAGTTGGCGGACGTTTCCGGGCCACGGCGCCTGCAACAACTGTGCCGCTTCCTGCGCCGTCACTTGCGGTGCCTCGCAGCCGTATTCCTCGGCGAACTGCTCGGACATCCCTGTAAACAAGGTTAAAATATCCTCCCCCCGTGCCCTGAGCGGCGGCAGGACGATGGTCATCGCGCCAAGGCGATAGAACAGATCCGGCCGCAGCGCGTCCTCCACCGTCTGGTCCGGTGCATGGCGGTTGCAGATCGCGACGATCCGGGTTTCGGGCGGCGTGCCCTGCTCGTTGATCAGCGTCAGCAGGCGCGATTGCAGGGCATGGGGCAGCGCCTCGATGTCCTCCAGGCAAATCGTGCCACCCCGCGCCTCTTCGACCAAGGGGATCGCGCCATCCTCGGCGGGACCAAAGAGCTTGGCAGTCAGCTGATCCTCCGACCATGCCGCACAGGACACGGTGACGAACTTGCGTCCCGCCCGCGACCCGACGGCGTGCAAGGCATGGGCCACCAGTGTCTTGCCGGTGCCGGTTTCCCCGTCGATCAGGACATGGCTATCCGCTTGACCCAGATCGAGAATATCCTCACGCAGCCGTTCCATCACGGCACTGGTGCCGATCAGTTTCTTCATCAGGATCGACCCGTCCGACAGCTCGCGCCGCAAGGCGCGGTTGTCCAGGGTCAGCCGCCGGTTCTGCGTGGCGCGCTTGGCGAGCTCGGTCATCCGGTCGGGATTGAACGGCTTTTCCAGAAAGTCGAACGCCCCCACCCGCATCGCCTCTACCGCCATCGGCACGTCGCCATGCCCGGTGATCAGGATCACCGGCAACCCGCTGTCCATCCCCATCAGACGCTTCAAGAACGCCATTCCGTCCATGCCGGGCATCTTGATGTCGCTGACCACCACGCCCGGAAACTCGGGCCCGATCGCCTTCAGCGCCTCTTCCGCGCTGGGATAAGTCTCTGTATCGAAACCGGAAAGCGCCAGCCACTGGCTGATCGACTGCCGCATGTCGGCCTCGTCATCGACAATCGCCACCTTCATCGCGCGGGCCATGGGCACCTCATTCTGCTGCTTTAACGTCTGCGCCCAATATGGGCAGTTGCACTTCAAACACCGCGCCGCCGTCGGGGGCGTTGCGGGCCGTAAGGCGGCCGCCGAGGTCGGTCACGATGCCTGAGCTGATCGCCAAGCCAAGCCCCACCCCCTCGCCCGGCTTCTTGGTCGTATAGAACGGCTCAAAAAGGTTATCGAGGTCGGCAATCCCATGTCCGTTGTCGCGCACCGTCAGCGTCGCCGTCTCTCCTGCCGACAGGATCAGGTCGATCTGGGGCTTCGGGGTGTCCTTGATCGCATCGAGCGCGTTGCGCAGCAGGTTGATGATCACTTGCTCCAACCGCAGCCGGTCGGCCATCACCATCACCGGGCTGCGCGGCAGCATGCGGGTTATTTTTACAACGCGCAGCTTCAATTGCGGTTCCATCATCGACAACGCGGCAGACAGACAGCCGCGAATGTCAACCGGTTCAAAGGCTTCTCCACCTTTCCTCGCATAGGACTTCAACTGCCGCGTGATGGCGCCCATCCGTTCGATCAGATCGTCGATCCGCTGAAAGCTGCTGAGCGCCTCTTCCGGCCGCTTGCGCTGCAGCAAGAGCCGCGCGCCAGCGAGATAGGTCTTCATCGCCGCCAGCGGCTGGTTCAACTCGTGGCTTACGGCCGCCGACATCTCGCCCAAAGCCGCAAGCTTGGACGATTGCGCCAGCGTCAACTCGGCCACGGCCAGATCCTTCTGCACCTTTTCACGCTCGGCGATCTCGCGCTGCAACCGGGCGTTCAGCAGGCGCAACTCGGCGGATTCCGCGCGGAACGACATGCTTTGCGACCAGGCCCGACGCGACAGCATGTAGAACGTCAGCGCCGCCAGAATGGCAAACCCCATGATCTCGAGCGCGAGCACACCGTTCACCCGCTCGCGCACCGAATCATAGGTGGTAAACGACACCATGCGCCAGCCACGGAACGGCACGCGGGTGTCCGTGCGCAAAACCCCTTCGCCGCTGACATAGGCGTCAGGCGGATCCTGCGCCCAGTCGGTCGCGCCCTTCAGGGCTCGGTTCAGCGCCGACGGAACCGTCCCGGTGGACAGCACCTGATCCAGCGGCACCCCGCGCCAGCGCGGCTGCGTGGCCAGGATCACCATGCCTTGCGAGTCCGTAATCAGAACGGCATCCTGCAACCCGGCCCAGGCCCGTTCGTATTTCATCAGATCTGCGGCGACCACGATCACCCCCATCGCTTGACCATCCACCATCACGGTGCGCGAATAGGTGAAGTCAAAGCCGTTTCCCGGCCGCGGGGACACAGTGAACACCGTGTCCTTGCTGCGCTGCGCGTCGATGAACAGCGCGTTGGCGGCAAAACTGGTGCCAAGCAGGTTGCGGTTTGTGGCGCCCACCGTGCGCCCGTCGGTGTCGAGCAGCAAGATGGATGCCACGCCGATTTCAGCCTGCACCTGAATCAGGCGCAGCGACGTTTCGGAAAAGTCCCGCTTGATCAGCGCCGCCGAAATCGCCGGATCCCCGGATAGCAGCAAGGGCACCACCGAAGTGCGCTGCAACTCCGACGTCAGATTGCCCGAGTAGAGCGCCAGCCGCAATTCGGCGCGGTTGCGGGTGGTTTCGGTAAAGCTTTCCGACAGCCAGCGGTTGGTGACCAGCACCACGCCCACGGCCATCAGCACCAGCATCATGACCGCCAGCTTGACCCACAACGAGACCGATCCCGGCACCTCGGGCGAGGCGCCGGAACCGGCCGGAGCATTTCGGGGCGTCTCATCCTGCATCGCTGCACTTTAGGCCCAAGCACCGGGGCGTCTCAAGCAACTGGCCCGATGACTTGGTCAGGCCAGCGCCATCCCGCCCATCAGCCCAGCAAACAGCGCCGCCCCATCCGTTCCGCCCTGCGCCGGGTCCACCGCGCGCTCGGGATGCGGCATCAGGCCCAGCACGCGCCGATTGTCCGACAGAACGCCCGCGATTTCGTCCATCGACCCGTTCGGATTGTCGGTATAGCGCAGCGCGACCAGCCCCTCGCCCCGCAAGCGCGCCAGGCCATCCGCGTCGATGGTGTAGTTTCCGTCATGGTGCGCGATCGGCAGCGCAAGGCGCGCGCCCTGCGCATACCCGGCAGTAAAGGCACTGTCGGCACTGACGGTCAAGCCCACGATCTTGCACAGGAATTTCAGACCGGCATTGCGCATCAGCGCGCCGGGCAAAAGCCGCATCTCGGTCAGCACCTGAAATCCGTTGCACACGCCCAGAACGTAGCCGCCCCGCCGTGCATGCGCCACGATCGCGGCCGACACCGGCGACTGCGCCGCGATCGCTCCGCACCGCAGATAATCGCCAAAGGAAAACCCGCCCGGCACCCCCACCACGTCGGTTCCCGCAGGCAAGGCCGTCTCCTTGTGCCACACCCGGGTCACCGCAAACCCAGCGCGCGCGAACCCGATCGCCAGATCGCGGTCGCAGTTCGATCCCGGAAAGGTGACGACGGCGGCTTTCATGGTCCGACACTCCGTTTCGGGGCGGCTGCCCCTTTCGCATTGGCACAAATATCCCACGGGGGTCCGGGGGTGTGAAACCCCCGGCCGACCCGGTCAGACCAGCTCGATCCGATAGCTTTCGATGACCGTGTTGGCCAGCAGCCGCTCGCACATCTCGCGCACCTGGCGCTCGGCGGCGTCTTCCTCTGCTTCGGCGAGGTCCAGTTCGATCACCTTGCCCTGCCGCACCCCCGCAACACCGGCAAATCCCAGACTGCCCAGGGCGTGGCGCACCGCCTCGCCCTGCACGTCGAGGACACCCTGTTTCAGCATGACCGTCACGCGCGCTTTCATCGGTTCATCCCCGGACGTTCAATTGATGAGGCTCGGCTTGGTCGCATGGGTCACGTTGGACGGCATCACCCCCAGACGACGCGCCAGTTCAGTGTAGACATCCGCAAGCGGCCCCGGATCGGATGGCGGCTGGCCGTCGCCGCGCTCGACCACGGCGCGCATGTCCCAAAGGCGGCAGCTGTCGGGGCTGATCTCGTCGGCGACGATCAGCCGCATGAAATCCCCCTCCCAAATCCGCCCGACCTCGATGCGGAAATCGGCCAGACGGATGCCGACACCCATCATCACGCCCGACAGGAAGTCATTGACCCGCAAGGCCAGCGCCACCACGTCATCCAGATCCTGCTGCGTCGCCCAGCCAAACGCGATGATGTGTTCCTCGCTGACCAGCGGCGAGGCCAGACGATCATCCTTGTAGTAGTACTCGACGATCGGGCGCGGCAGCTGCGTGCCTTCGGGGATGCCCAGCCGGGCCGAAATGTCGCCCGCCGCAAAGTTCCGCACCACCACTTCCAGAGGAATGATCTCGGCCATCCGGACCAGCTGCTCGCGCATGTTGATCCGGCGGATGAAATGCGTGGGCACCCCGATGCTGTTCAGCCCGGTCATGAAGAATTCGGACAGACGGTTGTTCAAGACCCCCTTGCCCTCGCTGGCGGTCTGGATCGGCGTGGCCTGTCCGGGTGCGGCGTCGTCCTTGAAATACTGGATGAGGGTCCCCGGTTCGGGGCCTTCATACAGGATTTTCGCCTTGCCTTCGTAGACCTTCTTGCGACGTGCCATGAACGCTCCGTTTGTAATGGCATAGGGCAGGTCGCGATGCGTCCTGCAGTATATCCCGCGCTTCTAAGCCAATGCGCGCAAGGTCGCAAGGCACCCTGCCGGTTGCGCGTGTCGGGCCCTGCCGCCGATTTGCGGCGTCTTCGGGTCTTGCGGCACGGGGCGGGTGTGGGCATATGGACAGGGATTGCAACCCGACACCCAAGAGGGCCCGCCATGACCACCTTCGATGACCGCGCAAATGCTTTCGAAAACAAATACGCCCACGACGCCGACATGCAGTTCCGGGCCGAGGCGCGGCGCAACAAGTTGCTGGGGCTCTGGGCGGCAGAGATGATGGGCAAGACCGGCGACGACGCGGCGGCCTATGCCCGCGAGGTGGTGTCGGCCGACTTCGAGGAAGCCGGGTCCGAGGATGTGGTGCGCAAGGTCGTGGCCGACCTCGACGGGCGGGTGACGGCCGACGAAGTGCGCGGCAAGTTGGGTCTCTTGCTGGCAGAAGCAAAGGCACAGCTGATGACCGAACTCTGATCGCCGCCGCTGGCCGTTAAGACCGGCCTTAACCCACACAACCAGCGCCCACAGAATGGTGCGGATTTGATCCGTTAAACTGCCCGTTACCCTGATGCGGCTAGTCTGTCTGCGGGGAATAGCGGGCACGGCGGGGACAGTGGATGCAAATGATGGAAAATGGCACGGTCACCGACCGAATGCCGAGACTTGTCGTCCGTGCGGCGGTTTCGATCGGGCTTGCCGGCCTGTTCGTGTGGCTTTTGTTCACCAGGCTGAACGGGGTGGACGCCGTGGCGGTGGGCCGCGCCGTGTCGGGGGTGCCCGCGTTGCAGTGGACGCTCGCGCTTGCCGCGACGACGGTCAGCTTCTGGGCTGTAGGGCGCTATGACGGCGTAGTGCACCGCTATCTCGAATCGGGTGTCGCCCCGTCCGTTGCCCGCCGCGCCGGCATCTGCGCGATCGCGGTCAGCCAGATGCTCGGCCTTGGCGTGATCACCGGCACCGTCGTGCGCCTGCGCCTGTTGCCCGGCCAGTCGCCCGCCATGGCCGCGCGTCTGACCGTTGCCGTGGCGCTGTCGTTTCTGGCGGGTTGGGCGGTGGTGACGGCGCTGGTGGTGCTGGCCCTACCCGGCGCACCGTTCAAACCCATGGCGGCTGCCGTGCTGGGTTTTGCCTGCGTTGCAATCGTCGCAAGTCTGATTTGG